>CAKTXH010000005.1 GCA_934630975.1 uncultured Clostridia bacterium
GATAAAGACCCGGATGCTGACAAAGACCCGGATAAAGACCCGGATGCTGACAAAGACCCGGATAAAGACCCGGATGCCGACAAAGACCCGGATAAAGACCCGGATGCTGACAAAGATGCGGACGCGAACGAAGACGCGGAAGAAGAAGTGGACTACTACCGCGAAATGATGGAAGAGAAGCGCCGCGCGGAAGCCGTCGGCGGCGTGACCGGCAGCCCGTACTGGGTGAAGCAGATGTATCTGGGTCACAACAGTTATAACCTGCGCCTGTATATCGACGGCGAGCCGGTTCTGATGCGCGAGCGCCTGAGCTGGAACGGGTATCAGAGCAAGGGAATCACCCTGCGCGTGAACACCGTCGCCCCGGAGAAGCTGACGATGCGCCTGGACGAGAAGACGCTGGAAATTTTCGAACGCACGAATATCACGACCGTCACCCTCGTGGATAAGGAGAACACGCCGGTCATGCAGTATAACGTGTCCGACCTGCGCGGGGCGTATGATCAGTACGGCCTTGACGGCGAAGACCTGCTCGTCGTCGGCGGCATGAACGACGACGTGATGAAGATCGGCGCGGACGGCCAGCTCGTGCCGGTGGAATGAGAAATTGGATGGCATAAAAACCAACGATTTGAGGGAGGAAAGCGCGATGTTTAAAAAAGTAGTTGCATTATCGACTGCGGCTGTGCTCCTGCTTGCGCCGATGGGCGCGAGCGCGGTGACGTGGGGAGAAGTTGTCAACGGCTTGAAAACCTCCAACACGTTCAAAAAGGACGGTCTGACCGCCACGAAGGACGGAGATAACTATACCTTCGAGGGCGGAATGGTTGATGATTCCGTAGATATCAATTCGTACGTTTTCGGGAAAGACGGAAAATTCTATTTCAACGGCGTCCAGTTTAAAAGAATGGACCTCTTTGCGGACGGCAGCAATTATTACGTCGTTCTGGATAAGGATACGGAAGCCGGCGAATTCGTGCTCGCGCTTACCAACGCGGATGGCAAGATCGAGCTGGTCAATGAAGGAACCGTCGGCAGCGGCGATTATACCGGCATGGCGCTGATTGGAAGCAGCCATCTTACGAACAAGGGCACGCTGAAGGCGGGCGTAGGCTCGTATTACCCGAAGCTGGATGATCAAAGTTATCACGAGGATGTTCCGAGTGTTTCGGGCTATGCTCAGGGCATCGTGGAAAACGGAACGCAGGCCGAGGCTGAAAAGCTGGTCGATCAGATGTATTCCTTTGACACGCCCGGCACGTATACCATCGTCGTGACGCTGGAATGGGGCGAACATATTCAGGATTTCATCGTGACCCGTACCGTTGAGGCAGAGACGGTGGAAGAAGCCGAACCGGCGGAAGAAGTGGACTACTACCGCGAAATGATGGAAGAGAAGCGCCGTGCGGAAGCCATCGGCGGCGTGACCGGCAGCCCGTACTGGGTGAAGCAGATGTATCTGGGTCACAACAGCTACAACCTGCGCCTGTATATCGACGGCGAGCCGGTTCTGATGCGCGAGCGCCTGAGCTGGAACGGGCATCAGAGCAAGGGGATCACCCTGCGCGTGAACACCGTCGCCCCGGAGAAGCTGACGATGCGCCTGGATGAGAAGACGCTGGAGGTCTTTGAACGCACGAACATCACGACCGTTACCCTCGTGGATAAGGAGAACACGCCGGTCATGCAGTATAACGTGTCCGACCTGCGCGCGGTCTATGATCAGTACGGCCTTGACGGCGAAGACCTGCTCGTCGTCGGCGGTGTGGATGACGACGTGATGAAGATCGGCGCGGACGGCCAGCTCGTGCCGGTGGAGTAAGCCCAAAAAAACAAAAGACGCGCCCTGCGCGTCCATAACAAATGCGGTCTTTCCAAAAAACGGAAAGGCCGCATTTTTATAACGGGGAATCCAACTCCCTCTGGTTTGCTGGCGGGTATGGGGCAAAGCCCCATCGTTATCCCCTCCGCCGCAAACCCTTGGGATAGTGGTTTTTCATCAGCCCGCCCGCCTGCTTGCCCCAGCCGAGCGAAACGCCTTCGCAGCAGAGCAGCGTGTAGCCGCCGGGCAGGTCGCCGAGTTCCAGCGCTTCGCCCGCCTGATAGGCGAGCGCCTGCTCGAGCGTCAGGTTCGCGGTGCGCGCGGCTTCCTCCGGGCGAAGCGCCATTGCCAGCGCGTGATCCGGCTCGCTGCGCCTGCCCTCCGCATGCGCCAGCAAAAGCCCCGTGCGCAAGACGCGCAGGCCGCTGAGCTGCTCGATGGAAATCCCCTCCGGCAGCATCCAGAGCGCGTCGCCCGCGGCGTACAGCCGTTCCGGCGTGAACGCGCCCGAAAATACGTCCGGCAGGGCGATGGGCGCGGGCGCTTTGCCCTTGGCGGAAGCCGCGCGGGCAGGCGCTTTCTTTTTGGATGCCGTTTTGGCGGGCACGGCGGGTTCGGCGGCTTCGCCCGATTTTTTCAGGCGGCTGACGAAGTGCCCTTCGCCGCGCATTTCGTGCGGGTAGAGGTGCAGATAGCCGTCCTTCGCTTCCGGCAGGCCGGGCAGGGCGAACGGCTCGAGCGCGAATTCCGGGTGCAGCGCCAAAAAGCGCTTGAGCACGCCTTCGTTCTCCGTGTCGTTGAACGTGCAGGTCGAGTAGACCATCGTGCCGCCGGGGCGAAGCATTTTCGCGGCCTGTTCCAAAATCTCCATCTGGCGGTCGGCGCAGCGGCGGGGAGAATCCGCATCCCATTCGCTGCGCGCTTCCGGCTGGCGGCGGAACATGCCCTCGCCGGAGCAGGGCGCATCCACCAAAATGCGGTCGAAGAACGCGGGGAAGCGCGGCGCGAGCGCATCCGGCATGGCGCTGAGCACGACGGCATGGCGAACGCCCATCCGCTCGACGTTGCGGGAGAGAATCTGCGCGCGGCTGGGCACGGGTTCGTTGCAGATTAGCAGCCCGCGGCCCGCCATCAGCGCGGCAATCTGTGTGCTCTTGCCGCCGGGCGCGGCGCAGAGGTCGAGCACCCGCTCGCCGGGCTGCGGATCGAGCGCGGTCACGGCGGTCAGCGCGCTCGGCTCCTGCATGTAAAACAGGCCGCCCTCGTGCAGCGGCGAGAGGCCGGGCCGCGCGTCGCCTTCGATGAAATACGCGCCTTTTGCCCACGGCACGGGCGCGCCCAAGCCTTCGATCGGGCAGGGCGGCGCGCCGTCCGGGCAGAGGAGCAGGTTGATGCGCAGGGCGCGGGTATACGGCTGCGCCAGCGCGTCAAGGTACGCAAAAAAGCCTGCTTCACCGAGCAGGCGTTTCATTTGGCTTTCAAATCCTTCGGGTAATTGCATAGAACCCTTTCACCGTTTACGCGGTTCACCTCCCCTTTCAAGGGGAGGTTTATATTGTTTAAGCATTTTGAGCGTAACCCCGAGCTCCCCTTTCAAGGGGAGCTGGCCGTGAGGCCTGAAGGGTGGAACGCAAACTCACATCACATTCTCCTGCGGAGAATTGGGGGAAACCTGGTCGCGCACGCGGACGGCGCACAGGCGGCGGCGCTCGTCAATGCCGGATTCCACCACGTAGAACCGGCCGACGGAGCACGCGGAATTGAACACGGATTCCGTCGTTGTCAGGATGCAGAACACGTTCTGCGACGTGCGCGAAACCATATGGCGGAAGATGATATTCGGCGGCACAAGCCCCGCGCGCTCGATCTTTCGGGCGAAACGGCGATAGGCGGTGTTGGCGCGCGCCGCATCGTGGAAAACATCGGGCGAAAGCACAAGCCGACAAAGCCCCCGCTCAATCTGGCTGGACGTCTGATAGCGCCCCTCCCAGGGGCGATCCTCGGGCCAAGCGACGATATCGACAATCGCCTTACCCGTTTCAATCGTTCTCACCTGTGTCCCTCCTTCCGTCGAATCAAAGCCGAAAAAAGCAAGCCTTTCCGTGTATATGTTTATAGATTGATTATAACACGGACGCTTTGCGCGGACAAGGAAAAAAGTAAAATTCCCATGATTTTACGGCGAAAATGCCGCAAATCATGGGAAAAATCGGAAAAATCAGACCGTTGCGGCGGAAATCGCGGCCACGCAGCCCTCGCCGACGGCCTTGGCGACCTGTAAAGGCAGGCCGGTGCAGTCGCCCGCGGCGAACACGCCGGGCAGGTTCGTCTTCATCTGGCGATCCACGCGGATAAACGCGCCGTCCATCTCAAGCCCGGGCAGCAGCGTGGAAAGCGCCGCCGCTTCGCGGAAGATGAATATGCCGTCAAACGGCAGCTCCTCGCCGCCCGCTTTCAGGCCGGAAACGACGGTTTCGCCGAGAATCGCCTCCGGCTTTTGGCCGCTGACGGTGATTTTGGGATCGAGCGCGTCGTCCTTCGCGCCGAAATAGACGACCTCGCTGCAAAGCCCGGCCAAAAAGTTGGCTTCGCTCACGGCTTCCGGCCCCTGCGCGACGACGGCGACGCGCCTGCCCCGGTAGAGCATGCCGTCGCAGGTGCCGCAGTAGCTGACGCCGCGCCCGAGCAGCTCGTTTTCGCCGGGGAGCAGCTTGGGCTGCCTGGCGCCGGTGCAGAGGATGACGCGTTTGGCCTCGATGAAATCCGCGCCGAGCGAGAGGGCGAACGAACTGCCCATCGAGACAATTTGGTGAACGACGCCGGGGCGCAGCTCTGCGCCCAGCGCCTGCGCCTGATTGGCCATTGCGGTAAGCAGGTCGCGCCCGGAGATATCGGGCAGGCCGGGATAGTTGGCGATGTGCTCCGCGCGGGAGAGCCAGCCGGTGTTTTGGCCGATGACGACGACGGATTTGTCGCGCTTTCGGGCGGTGATGGCGGCGCTGTAACCGGCCGGGCCTGCGCCGATGATGGCGATGTCCTTCATGCGTCCGCCTCCGCCGGGGAGAGCTTGACTTCGCGCCCGTGCAGCGTGACGGTCAGCGCGTCGCCGGAGAGCAGTTTCAGCCCCGTGCCCGCGCGGGAGACGCTGACCTCGATCAGCCGGCCGCGGTAGACGACCTTGAACGCGTAGCCGTCCCAGCCGTCGGGGAGCTGCGGGTCAAAGCTCAGGCTGCCGGTGATGGTGCGCATGCCCGCGAAGCCCTGCACGATGGAGAGCCAGCTGCCCGCCATCGAGGTGATGTGCAGGCCGTCGCAGGTGTCGTTGTTGATGTTATCCAGATCGAGGCGCGCGGTGCGGCGGTACAGCTCCTGCGCCTTCTCCAGCTTGCCCAGGCTGGCGGCCAAAATGCTGTGCACGCACGGCGACAGGCTCGACTCGTGCACGGTCATCGGCTCGTAGAAATCGAAGTTGCGGCGGATGGTTTCCTTGTCGTAGAGGTGCTCGAGGAAATACAGGCCTTGCAGCACGTCGGCCTGCTTGATGAAGCAGGAGCGCAGAATCCGATCCCAGCTCCATTTCTGGTTTAGCGGGCGATCCTCCGGGGAGAGCGCGCTGGCGGGCATCAGATCCTTGTCAAGGAAGGTATCGTGCTGCACGAACACGTCGAGTTCCTTGTCATACGGCAGATACATCTTCTCGCTGATCTCGCGGAAGCGGCGGATTTCCTCGGCGTTGACGCTGAGCGTCTGCGCCTTTTCGCGCGGGATGAGCATGAGCTGTTCGGCGGTATAGGCCAGTTCCCACGCGGCCATGCGGTTGGTGTACCAGTTGTTGTTGACGTTGTTTTCGTATTCGTTCGGGCCGGTCACGCCGTGGATCATGTATTGATTCGCACGCTTGGAATAATGCACGCGCCCTGCCCAGAACCGCGCGATGCCCAGCAGCACGTCGATGCCGTATTGATCCAGATAGCTGCGGTCGCCGGTGTACTGCGTATAGGCGTAGATGGCGTAGGCGATGGCGTTGTTGCGGTGGATCTCCTCAAAGGTGATTTCCCATTCGTTGTGGCACTCGATGCCGGTGAAGGTCACCATCGGGTAGAGCGCGCCCGGCAGACCCTGCTCGCGCGCGTTGTGATAAGCGCCGTCGATTTGCAGCCAGCGGTATTTGAGCAGGTTTTGGGCGACTTCTTCGCCCGCAATGGCGGTGTACATCGGCAGGCAGTAGGCTTCCGTGTCCCAATAGGTCGCTCCGCCGTATTTTTCGCCGGTGAAGCCCTTCGGGCCGATGTTCAGCCTTGCGTCCTCGCCGTAATAGGTGGAGAAAAGCTGGAAGATGTTGAAGCGGATGCCCTGCTGGCCCGCCACGTCGCCGTCGATGCGCACGTCGGCCTTTTCCCAGCGGCGCGCCCACGCGCGCTCCTGCTCGCGGCGCAGCGCGTCATAGCCCGCCTCCTGCGCGCTGAGCACACCCGCGGTTGCGGCGGCGGCCAGCTCATCCTCTTTGTGGTCGCGGTCGGTCGTCACGCAGACGAACTTGTCGCAGCCGACGGTCTGCCCGGCCTCTACGTCAAAGACGAACTTGCGGGAGACGTAGCCCTCTTCGACGGTAGCGCGGTTTTTCTTCGGCTTTTCGGTCGGCACGGCGGCCATCGCGCCGCAGACGGCAAAGCGCGGCGTGCCGAAGGGGTTTTCGCGGGTGCGAGTATGAACGGTCAGCACGCCGTCCTTATCCTCGTCCTCGCCCTCGAAGAGCCAGAAGGTTTCGTCGTAGTTGGAATCCTCGTTGCGCACGTCCGCGTCGATGGCGGGAATCAGCGCGACCTTGCAGTCGTAATCCGCCGTCACGCGGCAGCGCAGCGCCAGCAGCTCCGGCCTTGCGACGGAGAGGAAGCGCTCGAAGAACACGCGCACCGTGCCCTTTTCGCGGCGGATGGCGAATTCGCGGCTGAGCACGCCTGCGCGCATATCCAGCACGCGGGAGAAGGCGGCCACGTCGTCCTTAAACAGGTCGATATCCTCCCTGTCGATGCGCACGCGCAGGGAGATGATGTTCATCGCGTTGATGACCTTGCCGAAATACTGCGGGTAGCCGTTCTTCCACCAGCCCACGCGCGTCTTATCCGGGAACCAGACGCCCGCCAGATAGGTGCCGCGATGGCTGTCGCCGGAATAGCGCTCTTCAAAATTGCCGCGCATGCCCATGTGGCCGTTGCCGATGGAGGCGATGGATTCGGACAGGCGCATGTCGTCCTTGTGCAGCTCGGTTTCCACCAGCCGCCAGGGATCAAACTGAAAAATTGTTTTCATGATAATAGCCTCACGATGCAGTTTAAAATTCAATCTATCATACAGCATGCGCATGGGAGGACATGGGCATGCCATATTTCAAAAAAAGCCGCAACGCTGCGGCCCTTGGATTAGTCCTTCTTCTGCGGTACGACCGGAATCTTGACGACCACCTTGCGGTAGTGCTTCTGGAATTCATGATGGCAGGCGGGCTTGTGGCCGTCGCTGGGGAACATGATGTAGAACATGCCCGGACGGATCGAAACCGACGTCGAGTTGCCGGTGTAGAAATAGTTGTCGTTCTCCGGGTCGGACGTGGTGGGGTTCAATTCCTGAATGTGCGCCCACGACATGCGCTCGCCGCCGGAAATGCAGTATTGCAGGTCGATGTAGTTCTTGTGCGCTTCCATCACGGCGGTATCCATCGGGCGGGTGTCGCCCTCGGAAACCGTCGCGAACAGGCCGTCTTCAAGCTCGTAGCGGCCGGGTTCGAGGTCAGGCGCTTCGGCAAGGAACGCGAATGCCAGCTCCATATCGGGATGGAGCGGGTAGTAGCGCTCCTGTTCTTCGATGCGGTCAACAATCACGGGGATCAACCTCCTTCATTGAGTCCTTTCCATTATAAGGCAATGTGAATGGAACGTCAAGCCAAAGCTTATGCAGAAGGGCCAAAGCTTACGCGCCCGCCGCCATTGCGGCGGCCTGACGCGCGGCGTCCTCCACAAGCGCCTGCATGCTGACCCCGCGCGCGCCCGCCACGTGGGTGCCGCAGCGCTCGGTGGGCACGAGAATCCGGGTCGCGCGGCTGGAGCCGACGCTGGCGGCCATGTCCCCGGTGATCTCGCCCATCATGGAATCCTTGAGCACCAGCGCGATGGGCGCAATCAGGATATCCGCGTTCTGCGCCGCCCAGCGCACGGCGTTTTCGCCGGTTGCGCCGCGCTGCGCCCCGGCCTTGAGCATGGCGGCGGTCGCCATCGCGTTGGTGCCCACGCAGAGCAGCTGCGCGCCCTGCGGCAGAAGCGGCAGGAGCGCGGAGATGATGGCGCGGCCAATGCCGCCGCCCTGCCCATCCAGAACGATAATGGTCATGCAAAACCTCCGTATGGTTCAGTTTAATCGTCAGTTCAGGCGATAGGTTTCGGCAAAGTCGATCACGGCCTGCCGAATCCGCTCGCTGCCCGCCTCCATGTCGTCGGCGGAGAGCACGCGGTTTTCGCCGTCCGCCATCGCGCGCATGAGCTTGTCGCTCACCGCGCCGCTGTGGTGGGAATAATCGAAGTATTGATCCAGATCGGTGATCCAGTCGATGCGGGAAGAATAATCGTAAATTTCCACGTTGGGGTATTTCAGCAGCTTTTCGCAGAGCAGCCTGCGGGAGCGGAACTGCTGCTCCGAAAGGCCGCCGCGCGTCATCAGGTACCAATAGCCGACGGAATAGGGCGGCATGTAGATTTTAAACGTCGTCTCCGGGTGCGCCTCGATGGAGGGAATCAGGTGGCGCTCGACGTTCTCGGTGGAGCGCGCAAGGTTCGTATCGGCGGGAAGCATGTCGTTTTGGCGCACATCCGAAGGCATGGCGTCAAACACGCTCTGACTGGAAAAGGTTACATCCGTCCATTGATACATGTCATCCCGTTTTGTATCCAGCGGTTTGCCGATGTTTTGAAGCATTTTCGGGATTTTGACCAGCACAACGTCGCGGTTGAGCAGGTAATTCACGTCGTCGAGCGCATTGTCGTTCCACAGATAGTCGTAAATCTCCTCCATATCGTCCGGCTGGCCCATCATGCTGTATGCATCCACCGCCAGAATGGCCAGCTTCAGCTCGTGCGTCTTGAATACGTGGGTGAGCTGCCAGCCCATCTGGGAAATGTGCGAACCGCGCATGGGCAGCTTGACGGAGGTTACATCGAAGCATGCGTCAATCACCGAAGGATGGCTCATTTCGATCATGGAGGTGCCCAAAATCACCGCGTCGTAATCGTAGTTCCGGGCGATGCCGGGGTTGTTGTAGCTTTCCTGATCATACAGCGGGAGAACGGCCGATTCCCGATAGTGCTCGAACGGATCGACCGCAAAGACCGCCAGCGCGCACAACGCCAGCAGCGCGGCGCTGACGGACAGGGTAAAAACCGCCCAGCGTTTGGCATTAGACAACATGAATGGATTCCTCCCGCCCAGATCTTGCGCCATTTAGTTTACAGGCTTTGCGGCGGCCTGTCAAGCGGCGGAAAATTGGTCGAAAAAGCGCTTAAATTGATTGAAAAGATGGAAACTCTGTGCTATACTGAAGCGAATGAAGCATGTAACCGAAGCGCGGAGGCGGAAAGGCCGCCCGCGCGCGGAATCACGGGAAAGAAGGAGGATCATGCGAATGAAACGCGGATGGCGGCGCGCCGCGGCGCTCACCCTGTCGCTCACGCTGCTGGCCGGCACGGCGCTGGCGCTGTACGACGCGATCTGGCCGGAGCAGAGCGGCACGAACGTATTGACCTCCAAGAGCCTCGTGGTGGATGCGAGCAACGCGTCGCAGGGCTACATCATGGTGAGCGGCGGCACGAGCAAAAAACGGCTCAAGCTGCGCGTGACGCAGGGCAAATACAAGCTGACCTACGATTTGAACACGACGGGCGATTACGAAATCTTCCCGCTTCAGCTCGGCGACGGCAGCTATAAGGTGGAACTGTTTGAAAACGTCTCCGGCAAGAAGTATTCCGCCGAAGGCAAGGTGACGGTGAAGGTGGAGCTGGACGACCCGTATGCGCCGTTCCTCGGCCCGAACCAATACGTCAATTATACGCAGGATACCGAGGCCGTCAAGACCTCCTACGCGCTTTGCGAGGGCATGACGGACGAACAGGAGATTTTCGATACGGTTCGGAACTATATCAAAACCAATTACCTCTATGATTACGTGAAGGCGGCGACGGTCACCAGCGGCACCCTGCCGGATATCGACGGCTGCTATGAAAGCAAAATGGGCATATGCCAGGATCTGGCGGCGCTGGCGGCCTGCATGCTGCGCGTGCAGGGCATACCGACGCGGCTGATGGTCGGCTATGCCGGAAAGATGTACCACGCGTGGAATATCGTACTCATCAATGGCGAAGAAGTGTTCTATGACCCGACGCTCGAACTGAGCGCCATCGAGAGCGGGCAGACCTATACCGTGGAGCGATATTATTGAGCGCGGCGGGCGCGAAGGCGCGCGCCTGCGGAATTTCGGAACGGGCTTGAGAGGAAAGGATGCACATCATGGCAAGCAAGGATCACGGCTTGACGCCCATTGAGCTGAGCAGCTTCTGCTCGGAAATCGCCCTGATGCTGGGGGCGGGTATGCCGCTTTACGCGGGCATGGAGGCGCTTGAAAAGACGTATGAAAACGACGCGCATGCGGCGCTGTATCACAGCGTGAGCGAAACGCTGACGCAGACCGGTTCGCTGCGCGACGCGCTGGAAAGCACGCATGCGTTCCCGACCTATCTGGTGGAGATGTGCGGCATCGGCGAGCGCACGGGCCATCTGGAGGACGTGATGCAGGGCCTTTCCGTCTATTATGAGCGGGAGAGCCGCATCCGTCAGGCCGTCCGCAGCGCGGTGACGTACCCGCTGGTGCTTTCGGTGATGATGGTGCTGATTCTGCTGGTGCTGATTCTCAAGGTCATGCCGGTGTTCCGGCGCGTGCTGGGCAGCATGGGCGTGGCGATGACCGCTACCGGCAACCTGATGATGAACGTCGGCACGGTGATCGGCTGGGTGGTGCTGGCGCTGGTGCTCGTCTTTGCTTTGGCGGCGCTGGTGTGCGTGCTGCTGCTCAAAAGCAGCAGGCGCGACAGCGTGCTGGCCGCGCTGAAAAAGGCGTTCCCGTCGCTGCGGCGGCTGAGCATGCGGCTGGCTTCCTCCCGCGCGGCCTCCGTGCTGGCGATGATGCTTTCCAGCGGCTTCCCGCTCGAACAGGCGCTTGAAATGGTGCCGCTGGTTCTGCCGGACGCGGAGGCGGCGGCTGAAATCGCCAAAATCCGCGAGAAGATGGGCGAGGGCGTTTCCTTCTCCGACGCGCTGACCGGCAGCAAGCTGTTTGACGAAATCCATCGGCAGATGCTCCGCATGGGCATTGCCGCCGGGCGCGAGGATCAGGTGATGGGCAAGATCGCCGAGACCTACGAACAGCAGGTCGAAGAGGGCATTTCCGGGCTGGTTTCCATCATCGAACCGACGATGGTTGCCGCGCTTTCCATCGTCATCGGCGCGGTGCTGCTCTCCGTGATGATGCCGATGGCCGGTATCATTTCCAGTATCTTGTAAATAAAACTCCGGCTGTCGCACAGCGACAGCCGTGATCGGGAAGTCCAGAAACCTCAGGTTTCTGGCGGGGATTGGGGCAGCGCCCCAACGTGAAAACGGGCGAAAGGAGGGGCTTCGCGTGAAAACCAGAAAGCATAGCCTTGCGCGCGGCCTCGCGCTCACGCTTGCCGTGTTTGCCGCGCTCTTCTGCGGCGCGGTGGCGATGTTTCAGCGGATCAGCGCGTCCTCGGCGGATATGGAGGAACAACTGGTGCTCGACGCGGTGCGCGCCGCCGCGCTGACCTGTTACGCCGTAGAGGGCGCTTATCCCTCGTCGCTGGAGGAACTGGAACGCGGTTACGGCCTGGCTTATAACAAGGACGCCTATATCGTCGTCTACGACGCGTTTGCCTCCAACATCATGCCGGATATTCAGGTGCTCAGGAAAGGGGCGGAACAGCCGTGATGAAGACGAAAAGCCATAGCATTTCCGGCGCGTTCGTGTTCATGCTGCTGGGTATCTTCGCGGTGTTCTCCATGCTGCTGGTCGTGCTCGGTGCGCAGGCGTACCGCACGACGGTGGACGGCGCGGCGGCGCACACGCAGAAACGCATCGTGACGGCGTTTGTGCGCAACGCGGTGCGCGCGCAGGACGAGCGTGGCGCAATTGCCGTGGAGGAGCACGACGGCCTGCCGGTGCTCGCGCTGACCAGCGAACTGGACGGCGAAAGCTATGTGCAGTATATCTACGGCTACAACGGCCAGCTCTGCGAGCTGTTCACCTCCGCCGAATACGGCTTCGCGCCGGAGGATGGCGAGGCGGTCTGCGCCGCGCAGACGTTCGAGCCGACGCTGGAAGGCGATCTGCTGACCGTCCGCGTGACGGACGAAAACGGCGGATTTTCCACTGTGTATATCGCGCGCCGGTGCGCGCAGTAAGGGGATGACGATGGTGAAGCATAACCAGCTGAATACCCTGCTGATGGAAATTCTGATCGTGGTGCTGTTCTTTGCGCTCTGCTCCACGGTCATTCTGGATGTGTTCGTCGGCGCGCATAACCAGAGCGAACGCGCGGGCGCGCAGGCCGACGCGCTGACCGCGGCGCAAAGCCTCGCCGACAGGCTCTATGCGGCGGACGAACGGCAGGACGTGCTGCGCCGGAGCGGCTTCGTCGAGGATGAAAACGGCGCATGGCATTTGGACTGCGGCACGTATGCCCTGCTGGTGACGCTCGGCGAGGAGGCTTATCCCGCCGGAACGCTGGAAACCGCGCAGGTGACGGCGATGGAGGCGGAACAGGCGCTTTTCACCCTGCCTTCCGCGCGCTATGTGCCCGGGGAGGTGGCTCCGTGAATCAGAGAGAATATCGCATCGGGCCGGGTGCGGCCTCGCTGATGTTGCTGGTCGTGGTGCTGAGCATGAGCGTGCTGGGCATGCTCGCGCTGATGAGCGCCCGGTCGGATGAAAACCTCAGCCTGCGCAGCGAAGAGGTTGCGCGGCAGGTTGCCGAGCTGAACGTTTCGGCGGAACAGTCGCTGGCGCGGCTGGACGCGGCGCTGGCGCAGGCGGCACAGGCGGCGCAGAGCGACGGGGAATATCTGGCGCGGATCGAAGCCGCGCTGGATGAAAACATGACGCTCACGGATCGCACCGTTTCGTGGGAAGAGACGAACGACGAAGGCCGCACACTGGCCTGCGCGGTCGAGGTGCAGCCGCTCGGCGCGACCCCGCGCTATATCCGCACGGCGCACCGGCTGGTCATCGACGAAGGCGCGCTGGATACCGAGGAGCTGCTGTTCGACGCCGGATATATAGGGGAGCTGTAATATGGAACTGACGCAAATCCTGCAAAAAGCGCTGGAAATCGGCGGATCGGATATCTTTCTGATTCCCGGTTCGCCCGCAACGGCCAAGGTCAAGGGCCATCTGGTGCAGCTGACCGAAAGCAAGCTTCTGCCTGCCGATACCGCCAGCATGATCAAAGAAGCCTACGATATGGCGGGCGAGCACAGCGACGAGCTGCTCCACCGCGACGGCGACGACGATTTTTCCTTCTCCTTTAACCGACAGGCGCGCTTCCGCTGCAACGCCTATAAGCAGCGCGGCACGCTGGCGGCGACCTGCCGCGTCGTGACCTTCGGCCTGCCGAACCCGGACGCGCTGCATATCCCGCCGATGGTGATCGACCTCGTTTCCTCCTGCCGAAACGGCATGGTGCTCGTCACAGGCCCGGCGGGCAGCGGCAAGAGCACGACGCTCGCCTGCATGGTGGACAGAATCAACACCAATCAGGACGTGCACATCATCACCATCGAAGACCCGATTGAATACCTGCACGCCCACAAGCGCGCACTGGTCAGCCAGCGCGAAATTCCAAACGACGCCTGCTCGTTTGCCCGCGCGCTGCGTGCGGCGATGCGCGAAGCGCCGGATGTGATTATGCTCGGCGAAATGCGCGATTACGAAACCATGCAGACCGCGCTGACGGCGGCGGAGACGGGCCACCTGCTGCTCTCCTCGCTGCACACGGTCGGCGCGGCCAAGACCATCGACCGCATTATTGATACTTTCCCGGCCAACCAGCAGCAGCAGGTCCGCGTTCAGCTTTCGATGGTGCTGCGGGCGGTCGTCAGCCAGCGGCTTGTGCCGACGGTGGACGGCGCGCAGGTGCCGGTGTTCGAGGTTATGACCATCAACCCCGCCATTCAGAACATGATCCGCGACGGCAAGACGTTCCAGATCGACAACGTGATTTACGGCGGCGCGGCTTCGCAGGCCATGCTCTCGATGGATAACGAACTGATTCGGCTGGCCAAAGAGGGCCGGATTACCAAAGAGGCGGCGCAGTTGTACGCCGTCAACCCGGATATGCTGCGCAAGCGGCTGATCTGATGCAGAGGAGGACTACCATGCGCGAAACCATCCGCATTCAGATGATGGGTGAATTTGTCATTTACCTCAATGAGCGGCAGGCCGACCACATGGTCAATAAATCCAGAAAAGGTCTGGCGCTGATCGAATACCTGATTGTGAACCGGGGGCAGCCGGTTTCCAACCAGCGGCTGCTTTCCACGTTCTGGAACGACGAGAACGTGACCAACCCGGAAAACGCGCTCAAAACGCTGGTCAGCCGTGTGCGCACGATGCTCAGCCAGGTTGCCCCGAATCTGGGCAGCTGCATCGTCGCCGATCGGGGCGCGTACCACTGGGAATGTCTGCCGGAGATGATCGTCGATCTGTATGAGCTGGAGGATATCTTCACCCGCCTGCCGAGCATGCGCGACGGCGAGCGCAAGCGCGAAGCCTATCGCCGGATGATGCTGCTCTACCGCGGTTCGCTGCTGCAAAAGAGCGAGCTGAACGAGTGGGTCTATCCCCGCGCGACGGCGCTGCACAACCAGTATGTTTCCGGCGTATACGGCTACCTTGAAATGCTCAAGCAGAGCGGAAAAGCCGAGGACGAGCAGGAGATCATCAGCGTCTGCCGCAGCGCGCTGGAGCACGAGCCGTTTGACGACCGCATCCACATCGAGCTGATGCGCGCGCTGCTCAAAAACAACAACGCGACCGAGGCCAAGGCTCAGTTCGAAGAGGTGATGCACCTGCATTACCACTACCTGAACGTGAAGCCGAGCCGCGAACTGATGGAGTTTTACAACGAAATCGTCGAAGCGAGCAAGAATATCGAGTTCAACCTCGAATCCATCTGCCGTCAGTTGTATCAGAGCAGCCGGGAACAGGGCGCGTTCGTCTGCGATTTCCCGGTGTTCAAAGAGATTTTCAATTTGCAGATCCGCAACATCGAGCGGCTGGATACGACGATGTTCCTCGCCGTGGTGATGGTTTCCAAAATCGACGGCGAACAGATGGAAAGCCTTAAGCAGGAGAACGTGATGCGCGGCCTGATGGAAATTCTGCGCATGAACCTGCGCAAGGGCGACGTGATCACGCATTTCTCCCCGACGATGGTTGCGATGCTGCTGCCGACGGTGGATTACAGCACGGGCGACAGCGTGATGGAGCGCCTTAAGCAGAAATTCTACCAGGCGTACCCCAACTCCAGCGTGCTGTTCAGCTATCGCATTGCGCCGCTGACCGCCCGCGCCGCCGACGAAGCGCCGCAGAAGGCGCGGCGGGGCAAAACAACCCAAACGGCGCAGAAGGAAAAAGCGGCGAAAGCGCCGAAAACAAAGACGGTGAAAGCAAAACCCGAAAACAAAGAGAAAGGCGAGTGATTGGCATGAACAGGGAAATCATCGAGCAGGTTCAGAACCTGATTGCGGCGCACTCCTGCTGCAAAGAAGCGAAGAACGCGGCGAACGCGTATCTCTCCGCCATCGGCACGGACGAGGAAAAGGCGCAGGCGAAGAAGCTTGTCGCCGAGCTGGAAGAGGATATCATGCCCATCGACGGGCTGATCGGCTTTGCCGCTTCCGATATGGGCGCGAAGGTCTTCGGCGCGGAAAAGGCGAAGGAAGTGCTCGCCCATGCCGAGGCCATCAAAGCCGCAGGCGCGAAGTATTGCGACTGCCCCGCCTGCGCGGCCTGCGAAGCGATTCTTACGCATAAGGACGAGATGATTGGTTCATTATAAAAGGCTACTTGGATAACGAGATCAACGAAAACATGCCGACCGCAGATGGCAAGATCGACATGGACGCGTTCAAGCCGACGGTGTTTGCCCACGCGACATATGATTCCACCAAGGTGGACGGCGTTGTGGGCAAGTCTCTTGAGGCAGGGTGGAAATTCAAGAAAAAAACGTCCGCGCCCGTGAGGAGCGCGGATGTTTTTATGCCGACACGCATCGTGTCGCGCCTGTGACGGAGCGTTTCTTGCCTTTTCCGGCGCTCTTCGGTATGCTCAGGGCATGCCGGGGCAGCCCAAAGGCGCCCAAAAGGCACGGAAAGGGCATGAAAGGGACATGAAAAGGAACGGAAAAGGAATCGTTTGGGCGGGCTTGGGCTGGATGGCGGCGTTCGTGATCTGGACGATGCTGATTCAAACGGTCGATGTGCCCCGCCTTACAGTACCTCAATCTGGCACGACCGCATGGTTTCCAGCGCGGCCTCGTGCTTTTGGGGCGTAACGCCCGCGCAGAGCGCGGAATTGACCGTCAAATCGGCTTCAGGCAGGGCGGCTTTGATGAGCAGGGCGTTGGAGACGACGCAGATATCCGTGCACACGCCGCAAAGCTCGACGGAAAAGCCCTTGCCCGCGATAGCGCCCTTTTCGGCGGCCAGCGTGCAGACATACTCGCACAGCGCCGCGGAGCCGAAAGTCGGCTTCGCAAAGGAGATCATGCCCTGCACACATTCCTTGGCGATATCCGGTTCGAGCGCCCAGCCGGGCGTATCGCGGATGCAGTGCGGCACGGGCAGGAAGTGCCCCTCGCGGGTATTCAGATAATCCGGCTCGTGGGTATCCATTGTGAAGGCGACCAGCGTGTTTTCCGCCTTGGCCTGACGGATGCGCGCGGCGACGGCGGGCACAATGGCGCGGGCCTGCGCGCTGCCCAATGCGCCGGAGACGAAATCGCGCTGCATATCGACGACGATAAGAAGATCGGTCATGAATGAGTTCCTCCTGATGATGGTTTGAAAAGGGTTTATTCGGCGCGCGAGGGGGAAACTCCTGCCGCGCGCCCGCCTTGCAGGAACGTGGAATTTATGCTACACTAATCGGGACAGAATATGAACGCGGGAGAAAACAGACCCACGGGTCTGGAAAACGATATGGATACGTCAATCCTCAACACATTATCCCTGATTGCGCCCGATTTGATGGAAGAGATGGAGCTGCGCACACTGATTTTGGAGCGCGTCGCGGCGCTGGAGCCCATCGGCAGGCGCGCGCTGGCCGCGCGGCTGCACGTCGCCGAGCGGGAGGTGCGCGCGGCGGCGGAGGCGCTGAAAAAAGCCGGATGCCTGACACAGAGCGCCTCCGGCATGGAGCTGACCCCGCAGGGGCAGAGCCTCGTGGAGGCGGCGCGGGCGGTCAGCGGCGGGCGGCGGACGCTCTCAAACGTCGAGCTGACGCTTTCCCAGCAGCTCGGCGTGGAACGGGTCTGCGTCGTGCACGGCGACGCGGATATCGACGCCGGGGTGATGGAGGAGGTCGCGCGGGCGGCGGCGCGGCAGATCCGCTTTTTATTGCAGGGCGCGCACGTGATGGCGGTCACGGGCGGGCGAACCGTCGCTAAAACGGCGGAGGCGATTGCGGTCGCCGCGCCGATGGAGATCACGGTGGTGCCGGCGCAGGGCGGCATGGGCGGCGGCATCAGTACGCAGGCGAACACGGTCGCCGAGCGGTTCGCCCAAAAGCTGGGCGGCTACTATCGGTTCCTGCACCTGCCGGACGGGCTTTCCGAAGCGGCGGCGGACGAGCTGGCGCGCCTGCCGCAGGTGCGCGAGCCGCTGGAGCTGGTGCGCCACGCGGACGTGCTGCTTTACGGCATCGGCCGGGCGATGGACTTGGCGCAGCGGCGCGGCCTGAGCCGGGTGGAGCAGGAGGCGCTGCGCGAGGAAGGCGCGGTGGCGGAAGCGCTGGGCTTTTACCTCAGCGCGGACGGGCGCGTGGTCGGCGGCGGCTCGTCGCTGGCCTTCAAGCCGGAGGACATCGGCCGGAAGAACCGCGCCGCGGCGGTCGCGGCCGGGCGGGCGAAGGCGGAGGCGATTCTGGCGGTTTGCGCGCACCATCCGCACAAGCTGCTGGTCGTGGACGAGGGCGCGGCGCTTCGGATGATCGAGCTTTTGCGCAGGTGAGGGCGAAATTTTGCCAGTCAACGCTATTCTTTGCGCAAATCTTTGACAATCTCGGGAAAAAATGCTACACTAGAGGCGTTCGGTTGGGCTGTCGCCCGGCCGGCAAACGGTTTGAAACGCCGCGGCTGACGCGGCTTTCTTCCGGCGGCATTTTTGGGGAACGCCGCCGGATATAACCCCTCGATCTATCATGGAAACCCAAGGAATTGGAACCAAATTGAAATGGAGGAATTACCTATGGCGAAAATGACGGTGGACGACATCAAAGTCTCCGGCAAGAAAGTGCTCGTGCGCTGCGATTTCAATGTTCCGATGAAGGATGGCAAGATCACCAACGACAAGCGCATCGTGGCCGCGCTGCCGACGATCAAGAAGCTGATCGCGGACGGCGGCAAGGTTATTCTGTGCAGCCATCTGGGCAAGCCGAAGAACGGCCCGGAGGCGAAATTCTCCCTCGCGCCGGTGGCCGAGCGCCTGAGCGAGTACCTGGGCAAGCCGGTCGTGTTCGCGGATGACGATACCGTCGTCGGCGAGAACGCCAAGGCCGCCGTCGCCGCGATGAAGGACGGCGACGTGGTGCTGCTCCAGAACACCCGCTTCCGCAAGGAAGAGACCAAGAACATCGAGGATTTCTCCAAAGAGCTGGCCTCTCTGGCGGACTGCTATGTGGACGACGCGTTCGGCTCCTGCCATCGCGCGCACTGCTCCACCGAGGGCGTGACCAAGTTCCTCTCCCCGTGCGTGGCCGGTTACCTGATCGGCAAGGAGCTTGACATCATGGGCAAGGCGCTGGAGAACCCGGAGCGCCCGTTCGTGGCCGTGCTGGGCGGCGCGAAGATCGCCGACAAGCTCAACGTCATCGACAACCTGCTGGAAAAGGTCGATACCCTGATCATCGGCGGCGGCATGGCGTACACCTTCCTGAAGGCGAAGGGCTACGGCGTGGGCAAGAGCCTGCTGGATGAGACGAAGATCGACTACTGCAAGGACATGATGGCCAAGGCCGAGGCCAAGGGCATCAAGCTGCTGCTGCCGGTCGATACCGTCTGCATCAAGGACTTCCCGGACCCGATTGACGCGGCCGTGGAGACCGTGACCGTGGACGCGGACGCGATTCCGGCGGACATGGAAGGCTGCGACATCGGCCCGAAGACCCGCGAACTGTTTGCGGACGCGGTGAAGGGCGCGAAGACCGTCATCTGGAACGGCCCGATGGGCGTGTTCGAGAACCCGACCCTCGCGGCCGGCACGCTGGCCGTGGCGCAGGCGATGGCCGACAGCGACGCTGTGACCATCATCGGCGGCGGCGATTCCGCGGCGGCGGTCGAGCAGATGGGTCTGGGCGACAAGATGACCCACATCTCCACCGGCGGCGGCGCGTCCCTCGAGTATCTCGAGGGCAAGGTGCTTCCGGGCGTTGCCTGCCTTGACGAAAAGCTGTAAATGATTCGCCCTGAGCGGCCTTGGGGTCGCTCAGGGTCTTTATGAATGAGTAGGAGGAACAACATCATGCGTAAGCCGATTATTGCCGGTAACTGGAAGATGAACAAGACCCCCAGCGAGGCGCGCGAGCTGGTTTCCGCGCTGATTCCGCTGGTTAAGGACGCGAAGTGCGACGTGGTCGTCTGCACCCCGGCGGTGGATTTTGCCGCGGTGAACGAGGTTATCCAGGGCACGAACATCAAGCTCGGCGCGGAGAACATGCACTGGAAGGAATCCGGCGCGTACACCGGCGAGCTGAGCGCCGCGATGCTCAAGGAATCCGGCGTGGAATACGTCATCCTCGGCCACAGCGAGCGCCGTCAGTACTTCGGCGAGACGGACGCGACGGTGAACCAGCGCGTGCTGGCGGCCGTCAAGGCGGGCCTGACCCCGATTATCTGCGTGGGCGAAAAGAAGGAAGAGCGCGAGGCGGGCTACACCAACGCGCTGGTGACCTATCAGACGCAGATCGCGCTCTCCGGCCTGACGGCGGACGAGGTGAAGCACGTGGTCATCGCCTACGAGCCGGTTTGGGCGATCGGCACCGGCCTGACCGCGACGGACGAGCAGGCGAACGAGACCATCGGCGTGATCCGCGAGGCGGTTCGCGCGGCCTACGGCGACGCGGCGGACGACGTGCGCATCCAGTACGGCGGCTCGATGAACCCGAAGAACTGCAAGGGCCTGATGGCGCAGCCGGAGATCGACGGCGGCCTGATCGGCGGCGCGTCCCTCAAGGCGGAGGACTTCTCCAAGGTCGTGCATTTCGACGCGTAAAGGAGCAATTATGGCGAAGAAACCTGTTCTGCTTTGCATCATGGACGGCTTCGGCTGGGTACCGGAGCAGACGTTCGGCAACGCGATTGCGGCGGCGAAGAGGCCGAACCTCGACCGCCTGTTCGAAACCTATCCCTACACCACGATCCAGGCCTCGGGCATGGCGGTCGGCCTGCCGGAAGGCCAGATGGGCAACAGCGAGGTCGGCCACACCAACATGGGCGCGGGCCGCATCGTCTATCAGCAGCTCACGCTGATCACCAAGTCCATCATGGACGGCACGATGAAGGAAAACGACGTGCTGGTGCGCAACATGCGCGCGGCCATCGACGCGGGCAAGGCCGTTCACCTGATGGGTCTGCTCGGCACGGGCGGCGTGCACAGCCACATCGACCACCTGTTCGGCCTGCTCGATCTGGCCAAGCACCTGGGCGCGAAGAAGCTGTACGTGCACTGCATCATGGACGGCCGCGACACCGACCCGCACTCCGGCAAGGGTTTCCTCGAGGATCTCCAGAAGAAGCTCGACGAGCTGGGCGTGGGCGAAATCGCGACTGTGACCGGCCGCTACTACGCGATGGACCGTGATTCCAACTGGGATCGCGAGGAGAAGGCCTACGCGGCGTTCGTCTACGGCGAGGGCAACCACGCGAGCAACGCGCTGGAGGCCATCGAGAAGAGCTACGCCGACGACGTGACGGACGAGTTCGTCGTGCCGTGCGTCACCTGCGAAGGCGGCCGCGTGCAGGAGGGCGACACGGTTGTGTTCATCAACTTCCGCCCGGACCGCGCGCGCCAGATCACCCGCATCTTTGTGGATGACGACTTCAAGGGCTTTGAGCGCCGCTATGGCCGCTTCCCGGTGCACTACGTCTGCATGGCGGAATACGACGCGACGATGCCGAACGTGGAAGTCGCTTACCCGCCGGTGGAGCTGACCAACGTGCTCGGCGAATACCTCGCCAAGAACGGCAAGACCCAGCTGCGCATCGCGGAGACGGAGAAATACGCCCACGTGACGTTCTTCTTCAACGGCGGCGTGGAAGCGCCCTACGAGGGCGAAGACCGCAAGGTCATCCCCAGCCCGAAGGTCGCGACCTACGACCTCAAGCCGGAGATGAGCGCCTACGAAGTCGCCGACGAGTGCGCCAAGCGCATCCGCAGCGGCAAATACGACGTGGTGATTCTCAACTTCGCGAACTGCGACATGGTGGGTCACACCGGCGTGTTCGACGCGGCCGTGAAGGCCGTCGAGGCGGTTGACGCGTGTGTGGAGACGGTTTGGGAAGCCGTTCGCGATATGGGCGGCTGCATGTTCCTGACTGCCGACCACGGCAACGCCGATAAGATGGAGAACCCGGACGGCACGCCGTTCACCGCGCACACCACCAACCCGGTTCCGTTCCTGGTTGCGGGCTGCGGCAACGTGAAGCTCCGCGCGGGCGGCTGCCTGGCGGATATCGCGCCGACCATGCTGCCCTACATCGGGCTGCCCGTGCCGAAGGAAATGACCGGCAAGAGCATCATCGAGGAGTAACTCCTTCCGTCGGCGCTTTGCGCCGACACCTCCCTCGGGGAGGGAGGCATGATGGGCGCGACAGCGCTGCGTATACAAAAATACTCCCGCTGAGAGGGAGTTTTCGCCGACAGGGATTTATGGCTCTGTCGGCGTTTTTTTTAGTCGCGCGGGCGTTATCAGGGTTTGAACAAATCTTTCGGATGCGCGCATTGAAGGGCACAGGAAAATTTTTGAAGGATTCGGGAACGGTTTGGGCGGCTCATCCGTCTAAATATCAGAAGGAACGCGAAAGGAGGGGCGCGAATGGAGCGCGAAAACATCGCTCGCGCGGCGAAGGGCGACGCGAACGCCTTTGAAGTGCTGATGGGCGCATACGAAAAGAAAATCTACGCGCTATGCCTGCGGATGATGGGCAATCCCCACGACGGCGAGGACGCGGCGCAGGAGGCCATGCTGCGGATCTGGCGCACGATTGGGCAGTATCGGTTTGAAAGCGCGTTTTCGACATGGGTTTACCGGGTGACGGCCTCCTGCTGCATGGACGCGATTCGCAAGCGTCAGCGGCACGAGCAGCCGTCGCTGGAGGAGCTGGGCGAGGAGGACGGCTTCGACCCGGCGGACGGCGGCGAAACCCCGCAGGAGCACGCCGAACGGGCGGAGACGAGGAGCGAGATTCAGCAGGCAATTTCCGCCGTGCCGGAGACAATGCGCGAGGTCTTTCTTTTGCGGGACGTGCACGGCCTGAGCGTCGAGGAGACGGCGCAGGCGCTGCAAATCGCGCAGGGCACGGTCAAATCAAGACTGGCGCGGGCGCGGGAAAAAATCGCCGCGGAACTGAAACGGCGCGGCATCGGACAAACGGGAGGTGAACGACATGCGGTGTGAGGAACTGGAAGCCATCGTCTTTTCCGGGCGGGCTATCACGGCGGAAGAGCGCGAGGAGATGGAGGCGCACGCGAAGACGTGCGAAGCATGCCGTGCGCTGATGGAGAACGCGGACACGCTTTCCGGCATGCAGCAGATCGACGAGGACGTGACCCCGCCGGAATCCTTCACGAAGGGCTGGCGCAGGGCGATTCGGCAGACGCCGCGCGTCATTTCCATCAGCGACTGGATGCGGCGCAAGGGCGCGCGGGTCGTCGGCTACGCGGCGTGCGCGGCGCTGGTCTTCGCGGCGGGCACGGGCGTCGGGCGGCTGAGCGACAACGAAAAGACCGCGGCGCAGGCCGATTACGACGATGACGCCTACGATTACGGCACATACGCGATGGACGACGTGGGCACGATGTACGAAAACAGCGCGGCCCCGGCGCTCGGCGCGCGGAGCATGGCGGCCAAGAGCACGGCGGACAGCGACGCGGCGGAGAAGAAGATCATCCGCAACGCATGGCTGAACCTGCGGACGGATCGCTTTGACGAGGCGGTTTCGGCGCTCTGCGACCAGATCGAGCGGGCGGGCGGCACGGTCGAGAGCCGCGACATCAGCGGCACGAAGGACACGAGCCGCAGCGCAAGCCTGACGCTGCGCGTGCCCAGCGAAATGCTGGACAGCGTGCTCACCGGCGCGGACGCGTGGGGCGAAGTGACGCGCGAGCAGACCAGCGCCGTCGATATGACCGATACCTACACGGACAACGCATCCCGGCTGGAAAGCGCGCGGGCGAAGAAGCGGCAGCTCGACGCGCTCTATGAAAAGGCCGAAAGCATGGAGGACATCATCACGCTGACGAACGCGCTGTTTGACGTGCAGGAGGAGATCGAGACGCTGGAAGGGCAGAACCGCCGAATCGACGATCAGGCGAGTTTTGCGACGCTGTACGTCTCCATCAGCGAAAAGAACAGCGCGGTCAGCGCCAAACAGCCGTTTTTCACGCGGATGGGCAAGCAGTTGGCCGACGGATGGGAGCATTTCGGCGAGTTCGTTTCCGACGCGATGCTCGGGCTGACCTACGCGCTGCCGTGGCTGGCGGTTGCAGCGGTTGTGGGCACGGCGGCGGCGCGAATCATTCGGAGAAAGAAGAAACACTGAAAGGGGCGGTTGAGATGAAACGGTGGATTGCAATGGGGGCGCTTGCGCTCTGGCTGGTTGGAGGAACGGCAATTGCAGAAAAGGCGCGGAATACTGCGCCCGATGAGGCTTGCAGGGATTACGACGAAGTGATTGAGCTGTACAGCGGCGCCATTCGGGAGCAATGGGACTGGGAAAAAGTGGCCGCACTGGGTTTTGAACCCGATTGCTTCGTCAGTTCGCTGGACAACGACGGATACATCTTGAAAGACCTCGATCAGGACGGGAACGACGAATTGATCATTCTGGCGAAAGGCAGTTTAACCGCAAGTCGCTTTGAAAACTTTGGAGATATGGTTTACGCGGTCTATACCCTGCAAAATGATAAGCCTGTCCGGGTACTGGAAAGCTGGACGCGCAGCCGCAATTACCTTTGCGCCGACGGCGGCATCTACAACGAAGGCTCTGACGGCGCGGCGTATTCGACTTGGTGCGTTTACGATATTCGAGATGGAAAAACCGTGGTTCGCGAGGGTGTGCAGACCACCGATAAGACGCTTGAAAATGGGGACATAGAGATGGCGTACCTTCGCATGACGGAAAGCCATAAGCTTTACGACGGCGAGGAGATTTCCGAAGCGCAGGCCGACGCCGATTTGGAGCGATATCAAAATATGCTGCTCAATGACGACAGCGGTTTCGTCCCCTTCGCGGCATACGAGAAAAAATAAATCCAAATGCTGGGAATAAAACGCGGTTTTGGAACGTCTATATGATGAACCGAAAAGAACCAACCGATCATTTGCTTTGAAAACATCAGGAGGTAAACGAATATGAAAAAAATCCTTGCTTTTGCGCTGGCGCTGATGCTGGCGATTCCGGCGCTGGCTTTCGCGGACGGAAACAGCGCGGAGATCACCGCGCAGGGCACGGCGGTGGTGACCGCCGACCCGGATATGGTGACGGTGACGGCCAACGCGAGCGTGACGGGCAAGAGCGTTTCCGACGCGCAGGAGGGCATGAACAAGATCATCGAATCCGTGACCCAGAAGCTGATTGAGCTGGGCGTTGAGGCGGACGACATCGTGACGATGAGCTACACGTATTACCCGACCTACGATTACAACGGAGATTCGCCGAAGGTGAACGGCTATCAGGCGAATCATACGCTTTCCATCACGTGCAGGGACGTCGATATGCTCGACAGCGTGGTCGGCGTGGTGACGGACTGCGGCATGAGCGAAATCTACAACGTGGAATACGACGTTTCCACGCGCAGCGAACTGTATCAGCAGGCGCTCAAGCTCGCGATTGAGACCGCGGCGAAGAAAGCCGCCGTCATGGCCGAAACCACGGGAATGGCGATTGACCACCTTGAATCCGTGACTGAGAACAGCGGCTACAACGATTATACCGTCAACGCCTACGACGGCATGGCGAGCATGAAAGCCGAAGCCGCCGGCACGGGGATTCGCTCGGGCAGCGTTTCCGTGACGGCCAACGTTACGGCGGTGTACGAAGTGAAGTAAGAGACGGCGAGCCGACGTGCTGAGAAGCGTCGGCCCGCTGTTTTTTGCCTCTACAAATGGAAAAACGGAATCCGGCTGGAGGCCGGAAGCGGCTTTTGCCGAAAAAAACAATTTTTTTGCCGAAAGGGCTTGCATTGTCCGGCGACTTCTGCTATAATACATTTCGTTGCCGATGCTGATGTAGCTCAGTCGGTAGAGCGCATCCTTGGTAAGGATGAGGTCGCCGGTTCGAATCCGGCCATCAGCTCCACGAAATGTCACCTTCCGTTATAGACACGGAGGGTGATTTTTTTATAGCTCAGTTGGGTTTGTGAGAAGGGGAGAGAGGCGGACAAGGATCGTATCCTTTGTCCGTATCTCTGCTAATCGGATGCGTCAGCAGCAGGTGCGGCTGAGTCTGCTAATGCGCCTGCTAAACTTGGCTAACCTGTGACTGTGGTGTTCGGTTGCGCATAAGCCGTTTGAAGAAGCAGATTCTTCAAAATCTGACCTGCAAGGTCGGGATTTTGGTTCAGCACTTCCATAATGGAAGATGCCTGCGGGGTGCTTACGGCGATTTCTGGATAGAAACTTCTCTCCACCATTGCGGCAAGCGCGCGCTTCTCAATTTCCCGTGCTTCATTGTAGTTGCTCATCAAGACTTCCGGAGATTGACCACTGTTTTCAGCGACCAACTGATAATTGTTTTGGGTGAGCCTCACCTTGTGCATTTGTCCGGACTTACGAAGCCCTTGAAATTCAATTTGTTCTTCTTTAGGGATTCGCAGAGATCGCTGAAGTTCTTTGAATGCTTTACCAAGGGCTTTCTGATCGATCGGTCTGCCATCCGCTTGGCACAGGAGCAGACTGTAATCGCTGTACAGGTCATCAAAATATGCCTTATCCTTTTTGATCTGATCCATGCGCTCGTGGATTTCGAACGCAAGAGGAGCTGTCAGGTATTGCTTTCTTCTGCTTCCCTCAGTTTTCGGACCTTTTAGGATTAAACTGCTTTTTGACGTTTTCACAAACTTTGGAAACACGCGAAGCACGACATGATTGGGTAAAACCGCGAGTGCCTTATCGGAAACCCGCTGGATTTGTCCGACAATCCACATGCTGTTATCTCGAAAATCCAGCATATTTAAGTCAATACCGGCTACCTCTCCCGCTCGAAGTGAACAAACAAAAGCCAGATGAATGGCCAGATGCAGCAATTTGTTGTCCTTTGCAGCTTCCATGACTTCAAAAACCCTTTGTGGTTCCCAAGCCCGACGTTTCTTCCCTTTTTCGACCGGCGGACTTATTTCCGGGATTTCGTCGATATAGTGCCACTTTTTCGCATCTGAGAATCCTGCCGTCAAAACCGTGTAGCATTTCTTAACTGTTGCAGATGAAAGTGTCTCAACATAATCATTACCTCGATATGCCTTTGAACCGCCGCAGGGCTTCATTGTCAGACTATCGAGAAAATCATCAATGTCTTCCGCGGTGATGGTACTCATGATAATATCGCCAAATACCGGAAGAATGTGGTTATCCAGATTAGATCGATAACTGTCATAGGTGTTTGGCGACAGGCATTTTTTTCGTACATGGTATGGAAGCCACTTCTCGATGAACTCGCCAAAGGTTTTGGCGTGGTTGTCTCCTCTGTTTGCAGGCAAAGGCTCGCGATGATCGGCAGATAGAAGAATCCTTTCTTTTTTTTCTTTTTCATGAACGCGCTGCTGGCGATAGGAGACGGCGGCAAGCTGAAGCTCCTTTTTCATTTTGTTCTTTTGCAGGTATTCGATATACGTTTTCCTTTGGAGTGCTTCCAGCTCCGTGACGTATGTTTCCCACTGCTGTTTCTTCTGCCCATCTGCCGCCGTATAAAGATAGATAACCGAATAGCTTTCTCCTCGTATCTTGAGTGTTGCCATAAGATCATCCCTTCTGTCGTATCACTGAATCCCGCACATGTTATCAAACCACTTGTCGAAGGATTCCTTGTGAATACGCAAACAGCGCTTGCCCATGCGAATCACCTTAAAATCTTTTGTTGCTTCACAGAGCAGATACACTTTTCGCACACTTACACCCAAAATCGCTGCAACTTGTTCAGCTGTGTATGTTTTTGAAACCAACCGGTTCGATTCTATGGTACGCTCCATTTTCTTGCCTCCATTCTCCTGATTTAATCCGAAATGTTCTTGCTGAACAGCACCATCATAGGCTTTTTGCGTAAAAAGCGCAATGATGCGGTTTCTCTAGTTATAGCTTTATAAAAGAAAAAGAGACGAAAGCGCGTAAAGGGATCAATTTTCCGATACGCGCTTCTTATTTTGAACATATCTCATGTTTGATCTCATTGTATGCCGCTGTCGGCATCAGCGTCATAGCTTCTGTCCATACCATGTGGCGATATAGCAAGAAGTTCTCTTCTAATCCATGAAGAGCCGTGAGGAAGTATCGTTAGCCCCCTGTGGCATCGTCGCGCCCCGATTGGCCAAATCGGATTTCGGTCACATAGATCGCTTCGGGTATCCCATCATCGCGCTGTGAATCGTGTCGCTCTTCCACAGAGTTTTGTACACACAATGAATTTATGCAGTTGTCAACGTTCCGCAAGGAGAAGAGAATCCCCTTCACTTATCGTGCGCGTTTTGGTCTGTTTTTCTACCTGTCAGCGAAAAATGTTTCTTTATTTTCTTTTTCTGTTCACATTGTAGTGGGTCTAAAAACGCCGACTTTCAAAGCTGAGTGGGTGTATGATCGCTTTCAGTTTCTTTTCTTCAGCACCTCCCTCAGTTTCTTTTTTGCGTTGACAATCGACTTGTGTATGGCTTGAAAACAAGTTCCTTCTTCCACTGCGATTTCCTGCAAAGTCATGTTTTTTGCGACGTGCATGTAAAGTCGGCGATATTGCTTTGCCGTAAGATTTTGTTCTGCAATTCGCCAGAGACAACGCCTATTTTCCCGTCGAAGAAAGGGCTTCTCGGCATCGGGCGATTCCAGAAAATCCATATCTTTCCATAAGGCAATGAACCTTCCGAATCTTCTGTCAGGAGTGTTTTCGTTTATCCAATGATACCATTTTTCAAATTCTTCATCACTCGGAAAATCTGCATGCGTGAGAATGACTGTTTGATGGGATCCTTTATAAATAATCACATCATCGGAGTTCGTTCTTTTGTTCATACGCAGACATTCCTTCTTGGGCAAAGATGAGGCTGCGCTAAAGAGCTATGACTGGTTTGACTGATGAGGGGATGAAGCAGAACGCTTTTTCTTGTATTCATGTTTTTTCCCCTTTCTTGCTGGAAGAGTTATTTTCTTGTGTGCCTCATCAACATAGATGAGCAGAGAATCGGCTGGAAGATTCAAGACTTTAAGAATCTCGTAGTATACCGCAATGGATACGTTGACGTCCTTGGTACAGAGAATACGAACGTATCGAGCTGAGATACCAACCTTTTCCGCAAATGCTTCCTGTGTGAGACCGGCACGATAGAGTTCCTTTCCAAGAAGCGTGTTACTCAGACGGGCTTTCGTAATCGACCCTCCTTTCGCCTTAATCATAGCTGGAAAAATAGAATCCAAACAGGAAATATAATTCCTATTTTATCTCCGCGCCTAGTCTGTATAATGAAAAAGAAAATAAAAAAAGCCAGCAATTACGCATGGCTGAGGAAAACAAAAGGTGTTGGTTCATCTCAGGTGACGCAAGTGCCACCATAGGTCCAAGGGAAAGCGATATTTGACAAGCATGAATTAAACGCTTAAAATGGGCGTTATATACAGGGGGATGACGGCGATGGAGGTTTCGTATAAAACGATCGGGCAGAATATCAGGCGGGCTCGATTGAAGATTGGCTTAACGCAGGAAAAAGCGTCCCAGCAGCTTGGCGTCAGCACCATGCATTGGGGACGGATTGAACGTGGAGAACGCCCAATCAAGCTGGATCGGCTTTGCGCAATAGCGAATGTGCTTCACGTCAAGCTCTCCACGCTTCTCAGCGGCTGCGTTCTGGACGACGATTTCGATGAAAGTGCAGAAATCGAAGATATCGTCTTTGGACAGATGATGATTCAAATCGCAAAGAAATGTTCGCCAAAGACCCGAAACCTGATGCTTAAAATCTGTCGGAATATTGCAGAAGCAGAAAAACGATAGTCTGACCTCATTTTTCCTGATCTTCGTAGATATTCTGCGCAATTAGATTCAGAAGGTGGATGGATTTATCCGTGCATTTTTCCAGAATCCGAAACAGCTCCTGTTTTTCGACGTTCTCATCCAGCGTGATATCCTCTTGGGCAATCAGCTCATCGCAGCAATCATCCAGAACAGTTCCGGGCTTAATCTTGAAAAGCGTGCATAATTCAATCACCCTTCGCAGACTGATTTTCTGCTGACCTCGTTCCATGTTGCTATAACTGTTTTCTGCAATTCCCAATATCTCAGCGACCTGAGCCTGTGTCATCTGGTGGTGCTCACGAGCTGTGCGCAGGCGGCGACCGATTTTCCGGTAATCAATATCCATAGCGTTCATTCCCAATCCTCTCGTTCAGGGGTTCTTCTTTCATAAGGGGGATACACCCTTATAACGTTGACCGATTATGGACATTGTACTTTTTCGGCTTTGGAATGAGAATAAATCTATAAGAGCGACTAAATGCTATAACATTGAGTTTTCTGAAAAATACGGCAGTTTATCCATGCGTTGCAGCACTTTTCCTTTTTGCCTCCATCTTTGGTATAATATGCGAGCTGCTTTAATAAACTGACGAACATGGCTTGTGACGGAAGGTGCTGATCAAATATCTTCGCCGGAAAACTTGTCGTAGATTGTTTTTTCCCGCACCTCTTGCAAACCAGAAAGAAGCGCGGTATAATATGACCGGAAGAACTAAAACGGTCATATTTAAGGAGGCGCAGCCTTGGCTTTTACCGATTACGAGACTGAGCAGCTCCGCAAGGCGTTGCTGAAAGAAACGAGACATTGTGCCGTCACGCTGGGAATGAAGAAAACCTCCGTGGATCAGCTGACAAAGGCGGTCGGCATTGCAAAAGGCTCGTTCTATAAATTCTACGAATCCAAAGAGATGCTATTTTTCGCGGTTTTGGAGGATATTCACGCAGAACTCTATGGGGTGGCGGATCAGGCGCTGCGTGAAGCCGACGACCTGCCGCCGTCGGAGCGTGTGGCAAAGGCGGTTCTTGCCGTCTGTCGGCGGCTGTCCGATACCGGCGACATGGTTTTCATTGAGAAGGACGCGAAGCTGCTTTTGCAGAGATTGCCGGAGAACGTCAAAAATGTCCACTACCATGATGACGAGACGCACATCCGTCAGCTTTTGGAGAAATATGATCTTGTGCCGAATCGAGGCACGCCCTTGGCTGCCGCTACGGTGCGGGGACTGATTTTGACCGTTTCCCACAAGGAGCAGATCGGGGAACTGTACCCGCAGGTGCTGGAAACGCTGGTGTACGGCGCTTGCAGGGAGTTATTTGAATAAGCGGAAGGCCGCAGAGATGCGGCTTTTCCAAGATACAATGGTTAGCATACGCTAACTACATAACGGCATGGAAATGAGGAGAGATTATGTCAAAAAAAGCAACGGAATTCCAAAGAAAAGCAATGAGCCGGATGTACCGGGGCAAGGAGATCTTCAAGCCTTTGAATACCGGATGGATTGATGAAAATGTCGCCTGTGTGCGGGAGTGGGTGGCAAATATCTTCTTTTACCGCAAGGGCGATACCACCATGATGATCGATGCCGGATACAACTATGACCGGCTGGCAGAGAAAATGAATTGGCTGGGGATCGATCCGTATTCCATCCGGCACATCCTCATCACCCATCAAGACACCGACCATGTGGGCGCGGTGGAAGCAGACAGCCCGGGATTGTTTCAGAATGCAAAGCTGTACATCGGCGAGATCGAAAACCGGTATCTGACAGGAGAAGCACACCGCAAGGTTCTCTATCATCTCTATAAGCTGCCGCAGGTGACCATCTGCAACGAAAAGCGGCTGCTTCACGATGGAGAGGTCTTTGACATTGACGGCATCAAGATCGAGTGTTTGCTGGTTCCCGGCCATACATGGGGGCACATGGTATACCTTGTGGACGGGAAATATCTCTTTACCGGCGATACCCTCTGGTTTGGTGCGGACGGCGGCTACAGCTTTATTTCTGCGTTGGCAGAGGATAACAGGCTGGCGGTGAAGTCTTTGACGCTGCTGGAGAAAAAGCTGAAAAAACGTGGGCTGCATCCGCTGTTCATTACCGGCCACACCGGCTGGACGGACAACATGGATTTTGCCTTTGCACATAAAAATGAGTTGTGCTCGCCTTTCAAAAAAAGAGTCCACGACCCCAATGCACCTTACGATGCCTATGATGAATCCGATGATACTGAGGAAAAAGCAAAGAGCGGGTACCTGAAAGGCGTGGGAAGATAAGGGGCTGCAAGTTTCAGAATCACTCCGGTGCTGTTGCTGCTGCCGGATACGGACTGCTGTGGAGGATGTGCAGATGAAATACTTTGAATTTGGACAAGGAAATCCAGAGCTGATGGTGATGCTGCCCGGAGGCGGCGTATGCTATCGCGGGGCGATCCCCATAGCAGAGGAGATGGCAAAGGTCTATCATGTGGTGCTTGTGGCTTACGACGGCTTTAACCCGGGCGAGCCGGGCACGGAATACAAATCCACACAGGACGAGGCAAAGCGGCTCGGCGACTATGTGATGGAACACTGCGGCGGAAAGATCGACATTCTCTACGGCGTTTCCTATGGCACTTTTGTGCTCATGGATGTGCTTGCAGACCGGCGCTTGACCATCACAACGACCATAGCGGATGGAATGCCGACCATGGACTACGCAGACATCAAAAATCCCGTATTGCAGAATATCTATCTCTTTTTCCTGACAGGCTTTTCTTACTGGCTTATCGGCAAGGCGGGGCCAATACGCAAAAAGATCGTGTGTAAAATGATGGGGCGCACGGAGGAATCGCTTGAACGTATTCTCTATCGTGATGCAACATGGCGGAGTTGGGCAAATCAGGATAGATGTATGATTGGCCGGCATAAGGACTTTGAGCTTTTCAAGAGAACAGATCTGTATATCTGGCATGGGATCCGGAGTTCTACGGAGAAGAAGCTGGCAAAGCATATTCGGGAATGGCAGGATAAGGGCTACGCTTTTACTTACAAAGTCTTTCCGAACATGGGGCACGGCACACTTGCCGGGGAACACCCGGAGTTGTTTTCGAAGGAAGTGCAGGCGGCGCACCGGCACTCTCTGACGCGATGACAGAGAGTGATCTGGAAAATAATGCTGCAAAAACCAGGGGGAGCGGATGGTATGAGAGCGTTGGAATATGGAAAAGGACGTGAAAAGACGCTGCTGTTTCTGCCGTGCACGGCGGAGCCGGAGTGGGCGTTCGCCGATTCGGTTGGTCTGCTTTCACAGGATTACCATGTGATGCAGATCGTCTATGACGGCCACGGCGAAACGGGAGAAGACTTTATCTCCGTGGAGACGACAGTAGACGAGGTAACGGATTGGCTACATGCGCACGGAATTACCCGATTGAACGCAGCATATGGCTGTTCTCTGGGCGGTGCGTGTCTGACGCGCTTTCTTGCCTTGGGAAAAATTCCGGTCGAGCACGCTGTCATTGATGCGGGCATTACGCCGTATCGGATGCCACTGATTTTGCGCCGTCTCGCCTGCCTGCGTGATTATTTTGGCTTCAGGCTCATAGCGAAGAGCCGTAAGAGCCTTGAGACAGTCTATCCGCCGGAGCGCTGGACGATGCCGGGGCGCGATCCGGTGAAAGAATATGACGCGCTGGCGGCATATCTGAAAAGCTATTCAAAACGCACCGTCCGCAACATCTTCTGGTCGGCGAATAACTATACTCTGCCGACGAAGCCGGCTGAAATGGGCTGCCAAATCACTTATTGGTACGGAGAAGAGGAAAAGCGGGAGCGACACAGCAATGTCTGCTTTATTAAGCAATACTTTCCACGGGTGGAACTGCATGAAATTCCGAAGATGGATCACGCGGAGCTTGTGATGATGTATCCGCAGGAATTTTACCGGAAAATCATGGAGTTCCTGTCATGCACATCGGCAGCTCAATACGAAAGAAGCTAGAAGGAGGAATGGAGATGTCCAAGAAGGCAAGGCTGGTGCGGACGACCACCTGCGCAAATGGCTGTAAGTGCGACTACACCATCTGCGGCGATCATGCCCCATACTTAAAGGAGCATCCCGAATGCCGGGACGAAAACGGATACAGGAGGAACAAGTAATGTTTTTACAGGTAATTCTGGAAGGTCTTGGGCTGGGGACTCTGCTGGTTCTCATCTGCGCTGTTGGCATCCGAAAGGGTGCGGTGGGCATGGTGCATCTTTACAGCCCGGCGGTGCAGCAACGGTGCGTAAAACTGGGGTTGACAAGCCCAGAACGTATCCGGCGCAACAGCCTGCTGTTCAAAGCTGTCTGTATTCCCGGCTATATCGTCTATGTGCTGGTCTGCGTCTATGGGATAAACGGCGCAAGGGGCTTCGTTCGGGGTTTCTGGCAACTGCTGGTCATCTTGTCCGTTATGAATCTCATTGACCGCTTTGGGATTGACGGCTATTGGGTGGGACATACCAACGCATGGACAATCCCCGGCACGGAAGATTTGAAGCCGTACATCACCGCAAAAGACAAACAGAAAAAGTGGCTGTTCGGCACGGCGGGCATGGCAGTCATAGCGGCGGTGCTGGCGGCAATTATGGCGGTATTTGTTCACTAAGGAGAGATTACGCAATGCTGTTTCAAACATACGGCGACAGGAAGAATCCTGCGGTGCTGTTCTTTCATGCTATGGGCGTGACGGGACTGAGCGGCGAGCCGGTTGCGAAATATTTACAGGATACGCATTTCTGTATTTTACCTACCTCCACCGTGTACTGCAAAGGGCAGAAATATGTCAGCAAGGCAGATGAGGTTCGTCAGGTGGAAGAATATCTGAAATCGCAGGGAGTTGAATGTCTGAACCTGGTTGTGGCTTCTTCGATCGGTGCTGATCTCGCCATGGCGTTTTTGACAAGCACGGAGTTGCCCATTGGACATGTTTTCTTCGACGGTGGGCAGTTTGCTCAAATTGGGAAAGGAACACGCCGAATCATGACGCCGTTTTTGTATTTTGCCATCAAGAGCCTGTATTGGTCGAAGGGCGGCACACTGAAAAAGGTGCTGTGGTGTGATGATGATTCCATAAAGCCGTATTTTATGGCCGCAGGGGAAAATCTGACCTATACAAATTTGCGGCGGCAGATTTCGGACAGCTTGGAGGATAAACCCTTTCCGTCACTTCCCGAAGAATTGCAAAGGCATATCTATTTCGAGTTTGGCAGCATAGAAGATCATTTCAAATACCGTCAGGCGGTTATGAAAGCCTACCCCTACGGCAATTACCCCGTATTTGAGGGATATAATCATATGCAATATCAGATACGCGATCCAAGGGGCTTCGCCGAAATGCTGACATATATCGCCAAGTGTGACGGTATGCCGAAGCTGCCCTTTGTCAGAAAGTGAGAGATACCGATATGAAATACAAAATCGAGAAAAACACCGTGCAGGAGACGCTGATTCTCCCGCTGTATTCCCGAAAGCTATGCTCGGAGCTGTACCCGAACATCTATCGGGACGAAACGGCGGTATGCCTGATCGACCAGATTGACTACGACTTCTCCGAAGCGGAAAGAAATTCCCGCAGCCTGATGCAGCGGTTTGGTGCGCTGGAGGTGGCCATGCGGCAGAATGACCTTGCCTTTGAGGTGCGGGATTATCTGAAAAGCCATCCAACTGCGGCGGTGGTCAATCTGGGCTGCGGGCTGGACGGCACCGGAAGAGCCTGCGACAACGGAAGCTGCAAAATCTACAATCTGGATTTTCCCAACGTCATCGCCGTGCGCAATGAGCTGCTGCCTGCCGGAGAGCGGGAGGAAAACATCCCCTGTAATTTAAACGATACGGCGTGGTTTTCCCGAATCGACGCATCGGGCGGCGCGGTATTCTTTGCTTCCGGCGTGTTTTATTACTTCCTGACGGAGCAGGTCAAGGCGCTGGTGCAGGCCATGGCAGATGCCTTCCCTGGCGGCGTGCTGGTATTTGACGGGGCCAACCGGACGGCAGTCAAGATGATCGCGAAAACATGGCTCAAGAGCGCGAAGATTCAAGATGTGGGCGCGTATTTCGCCGTTTCGGACGCGCCCAAAGAGATCGGCGCGTGGGACAGCCGCTTGCAGGTCACGAGCCGCGGCTATATGCTGGGCTACAACGACCTTCGCGATCCATCCGTGAGCGGCTTTTTCCGTTTCCTCGCAAGGGTCGGCGACCATGGGATGAAGATGCAGATTGTGAAGATTCGATTTGGAGGAAAAAAATGAACAAGGGAAACCGAGCGCTCATCGCAGGCATGATCGGGTGTTTTCTCTATGTGATTGGTGACTTCTTGTTTGCGGCGACAGGGAAAACACAAAGCACAGAATCCATCGGGCTGATGGTCAAGGTTGCCTATCTTGATATGGCAACATGGCGTATGGTGGTCAGTATCATTTGCGGTGTTCTCGGAACAGCACTTTATTACATCGGTTTTCATCAAATGTGGGAACTTTTAAGGCAGTACTGTGATGAACCGAAGCAGGACAAGTGGGTCAAAGCATTTCGGATCGCCTATCTCACCGGCACAGTCTGTTGGGGCTATGTCCACGCTATGTTCATGAATGTGGCACTGATCTTCAAGTTTACATTCGAGAAATACGGCGATATGCAGGCGGCGGCTGAAATCGCCAACAAGGTGTTTTACTGCAATGCCGTGCCCATGCTGGCTGCATATTTTTTATGCGATGTGCTGCTGACCGTAGTAATGCTCGTGTTGATCTGGAAGCGAATGCTTCCGCTGAAAAACACGGCGCAGCGGATATTGGCGTCCTTTTGCAACCCCATCGCTTTTGCCGGAATTGTCGGAAATCTTCTCACGCTCCTGCCGTGGCCGTTGAATCAACTCGATCACGGCACGGAATCTGCCGGACATCTGCTGGTTCTGACGCTGGGGATGGTTCTGCTGCGGGAAATGACGGAAAATGGTGAGCTGAAGGAAGCAAAGACATGAGAATTCTGGTGTACGGCGCGGGTGTTTTGGACGGCAATCCGGCAAGGAAGCTGTTCCATGCCGGAAAGGGCGTGACCTTGCTTGCTCGAGGAGAATGGGCGGAGAAAATCAAGAACGGACTGCGTATCAAGGATAGGTTTCCGCTCCGCGCATCTGTCAGCCACATTCCGGCGGTGGCGGATGCACAGGATAAGGCTGAAAAATAGCAGGGAGGCATATGGGTATGGAAATCAAACGATTCGGCGATATGCAGGGAAAGACCATTATGCTGCTGCACGGAAATCTTATGTGCTGGCGGCAGTTTGAGGATTTGATCCCGCTGCTGGAAAGGAAATTCTGCGTGTATGCCGTCAGCTTCGACGGCTTTGACGGAACAGGTGAAACGACCTACACGACTGCCCGGGATCAGGCGGACAAGTTGGCCGCTTATATTGAAAAAGAGCTTGACGGACAGTTGGATCTGCTTTTTGCAGAGTCGCTGGGCTGCGGACCGGCTGTTTTTCTGAAGGCTTCCCCAACCGTTCAGATCGGTCGGATGATCCTCAGCGGGCCGGAGTATCTGGATTTCGGAGTGCTGAATCGACTGATTTTGAAGGTCATGCCGCAAAAGCAGTATCGAACGGCGCACGAGAAGTGCATGCCTGCATGGGCACTGCGCTTTATGGGGCAGACGGAGCAGGGAATGCAGACCATGCTCTGCCGTATCCCGGATCATATCAGCTTGGAATCCGTCCGAGCCACCTGGACGGCAGGGCTTTATCTCTATCGGACAGACTTCACGGTACAGCCCGATGCAAAAGTTGCCTGCTGGTACGGAGAAAAAGAAGGGCACATGAAAAAGGCCATCCAGCGGCTGCGGATGGCATATCCGAGCCTGATTGTCCGCTGCTTCCCCGATTTCGGTCATGGCGATATCATCAATCATCCAGCACTGCTTGCGTCGGAGATGGAACGCTTTTTGGCGGACGGTGAGACAGCGGGAGATGCGCCGCAGAATTAGGGAAGTGAAATACAATGAAAGTTACAACATTAGACGAGAATTCTATCCGTGATATCGGTCATGCTTTCGGCTATTATGATTACGGACAGGAAACGGGTATGACCGCCGCCTTTTCCGGCAGGAAGGCAACGGCGGATTATATCTGCGCCTATGTCTGCGGGATGCTGCGAGGCGGCTTCCTGTACGCCACCAGTGAGCGCGGCGAGGGCTATATCGCTTACAAGCTGCCGAAGGAGAAGCTGGGCATCAGGACGCTGTTGCCCATTGCGAAAGGAATGCTGCGCAATTCCACCCTGAAACGTCTCATGCGCTTCGCTATAGCCGTCAAACGCGGCGGCACATCGCTTCAGGATCGCATGGACAAGGAGAAGAAGCCTTATATCTTTGTAGGGCTTGTCTGCGTGCGCGAAAAATATCAGGGGCAGAGCTATATGCGCAAGGTCATGGATATCGCCTTTGCCGAGGGCGACCGGCTGGGCGTGCCGGTGATTCTGGAGACTGACGCCAAGTCCAAGTGCAGCAAGTACATTCATCTCGGAATGGAGCTTGCCGGAGTGCGGGACATCGGCGAATTCGGAAAGCTGTATGACATGATCAAATACCCCCGTACAGAAAATTCGTGATCCGCATTCCCGCCTCCGCCTTTATGAACCGGCGAAGAACGTATACAAAGCAAACAGAGAGGATCTACATATGAAAAGAGTTTATGGAAAGTCCCAATATGCAAAGCCGTGCGAGCAGTACTGCTGGGAGACTTATCCCCATGAGGCCGATGCCATCTTCCAGAAAGCGGAGGAATACTATCTTGCCTTTTTGAAGGATATGCCCGATCTGGGCGAAAACATGATGGCGAAAAATATGCTGGACTGGTTCACGATCCTTGCCTTCTATGAGGCCAGTGACCATCGGCTGGACGGCGAGACACTGCTTGCCATCAAGCGCAGAGCCGTGGACAGAATGAGGTTCCTCGGAAAGCTCATTGACGGCAACAAGCAGCAGTGGCCGTATAAACTGTTTGAACGTACCTACCGGAATTTCATCCGGATGCAGCAGGCACATCAGGCCAAGGGTGAGTGGCTGGACAGCTGGAGAATCGAGCTGAATCCCGACCACCGCACCGAGAGCTTCTGCTTTCACCTGGTCGGCTGTCCCATCGCCAAGCATGCCAAGACTCATGGCTACGAGAAGCTGCTGCCGTACCTCTGCAAAACGGATCATTACCTTGCCGAGGTCATGCACACGAAGCTGATCCGCACGCAGACCGAGGCTCTGGGCGGCGACTGCTGCGATTACTGGTATGTGGGCGACAAGAGTCCGGCGCTGGAAGCGTACCGGGATCTGGAGCGGATATGAAAAACGTTCGTCAGGAGCCGAGATGGTCAACGAATGAAATGGGAGCGTAGATATATATGAAGATCATAGTTGCTGCTGCGTTTTATATTCTGTATGGGGGCATATGCTTTCTAGGGACAGGCACGGACAGGAAAAATCTCCTCAGGCTGCGCTCCTATCCGGAGGAGGTTCAGAGCCGTGTGCGAAGCGACCCGCAGCTCGGGCAAGCTGCTCCAAAGGCAAAATCAACCGCTGCTGTTCTGCTCGGTAATTTTCTCCTGTTCACGGTCGTGTTTTCCGTTTTGGGACTTGCGCTGAAGAATGTGCTGAACCTGAACGATTACCTGTCGGTGTTTTGGTACTTCCTTGCGTTCGGCGAGGGATTGGGGCTATTCGATCTCCTGGTAATCGATTTGCTCTGGTGGCGCAGCACCAAGCGGATTCGCTTCTCGTTCCTGCCGGAAAAGAAATATTATCAGGATCCGAAGAAGCATATTGAATCATTTTTGCGCGGAATACCGCTTTTTGCCGCGACCGCCGCGCTGACAGCCCTGATCGTTACGGCGTTTTGAACCATACATCGTAGAGGACCGATAAAAAAATTCAACTACACAATACACAAACTGAGGGAGAAACGATGCGCACGATAAAAGAAACCCTGCATGAAAAAAGAAAAGCAACAGAAGACCATATCAGAGTGCTTCAACGGCAAGGAAAACAGGGCGTCCGCTATACCGCGATGATGCCGGATATTCCGTTTCTGATATTGGGGCTGATTAGTGATATTGGCTGGATTATCCATCTGACAGCAGGCATCATTTATTTTCGTGAAAACGGTTTTCACCATGTGTTGGACTATGCGGCACTCCTTGCGCTGGCAGGTATCCTGTTCGGTGTTGCGTATCTGATTTATCTGAACAAGATTCGCGAAAAGGAGATTGCCACAAAGCTTCAAAAGAATTTGAGCTTTGGTATGACGGTTTATTCCGGACTGGCAGGGGCGGTTGTCGGAATGGTTCAAATCGCAGCAACAGGTGTCTCCTCGGTGCTTGTATGGCTCACCGTTGGCGGTGTTCTTAACTTCGCCGCGGGACTGCCAATCTATCTCTCCTTCAAAAAGGGGATTTTCTATGGGGTGCAATGACTTGATGAACCGCAATGGGAGGCAAACAGAATGAAGACAGAAGCAAACGAAGCGTTTATCCGCTGGTGTCTCCTCGGCGCGATTGGCGGAGGCTTGATGGCAGCCGGAGATTGGCTGCTGGGCTGTATTCCGCTTCAGGCAACGGACACCGGTCTTTTCAACAGAGCCTATTATCTGTTCGGCTTCTATGGGCTGTGGAGACCGGTGCTTACCGTTGGGCTGGGAGCAATCGGGGGCTTTCTCTATTACTTTGTGGTAAAAGCATTGAACGCGGACATCAACGAAAAATACAGAAAAACCAAACACATCCAGTTTCTGTGCGGGATATTCACCGTTGCAGTGGCACTGACCATCCATACATGGGTGGCAACCATGGCGTGGTTTGCCACCTATCTGGGGCCTCGTATCGGAACGGATGCCGCTCTTGCGGCGGTCACGGCCTATCAGGACGACATGTTCCCTGCAATTCTCCCCATGTATGTTCCGATGCTATTGCTTTTCGGCATCCATTTTGTAATGCTGCTTGCCGGAAAAACGCGCTATCCGAGATGGATGCTTGCGTTTCATCCGGTCACATGGAACCTTTTGCTGGCAGGCATTCCGGATATTGCGCAGGCGATGCAGACTCCCGTCGATACATGGATGTCTGTGATGAGCCAGAGCAGCACGAATACCGCCATCGTAATTTGGTGCATTGCGGCTGCCGTTTATGAGAGAAAGCACACTTAATAAAAAAGGAGTCTTACATATGAAGCCTGATTACAAAAACTGGATTCCCAAAGGAATGCTGTATTCGTTGATTGCCGGAACGGTGCTGTCGCTTGCGCTGCTGCTCGTTTTCGGCGTATTTGGCATCGCTATGAGCGGAAAGCTGCGCGTTGTGCTGGGCATGGTATTCGGCATCGCCTTTGTCATCTGTGCAAAGTACACCCAGTGGTGCGTGTATGCCTATCGGAGCTTTTCCTATGACGGCAAGCGCAAGCTCTCAAAGCAGATCATTGACGGCACGGCAAGTCATATCACCCTGCCGGAGGGCGGCGTGGGGCTGGATATCGGCTGCGGCAGCGGTGCGCTGACCATTGCCTGCGCAAAGCGCAATCCGCGGGGGAAAATGGTCGGCATCGACCGCTGGGGCAAGGAATACGCCTCCTTCAGCCTGCCGCTGTGCGAAAAAAATGCCGCGGCGGAGGGCGTGAAAAACGCTTCGTTTCGGCGCGGAAACGCTGTAAAGCTGGATTTCCCAGACGAGAGCTTCGACGCGGTGACCAGCAACTATGTCTATCACAATATCACAGGGGCAAACAAGCAGGCGCTTCTGCTGGAAACGCTGCGAGTGCTGAAAAAAGGCGGAACATTTGCTATCCACGACCTGATGTCACCCCGTAGATACGGGGATATGCAGGCGTTTGTCCAAAAGCTCAGGGACATGGGCTATGAGCGCGTGGAACTGATCGACACGACCGACGGCAGCTTTATGACGCCGAAGGAGGCCAGACACCTGATGCTTCGCGGCTCAACATTGCTGGTGGGAAGGAAGTAATCGGTGCGGCATCAGCGAAAGCTGATCTCTGCGCAGTTTGATAGTTACCGCCGGATCATGGCGGAATGCACCGATCGCAAGACTGCCGAGCGGTATATATGGACGCGCTGATGACTTGTCATGTCGGCGGCTGGGCTGCGTTTTTCGGGTCTGTGAATAAATCACGGGAGGAAAAAATGATATGAAATACAACGGATTTTATTTCTGGCTATTCAAAAGCCCGATGAAAAAGGTTCTGGCAGAGAAATACGGCAAGGAATATGCCGCTGACGTGATGAAAAAGAGCAAAAAGGTCTATCGTGAGCTTGTCGAGAAAGCTGACGACATCGGTGACGCGAACCCCATGGCGTACAACGAACTATTTGCGCTGGCCTTTGTCGCGCCTTACATCGCAAGCGGCAAGAAGATCCCGCCGGAGACGGTTCAGGAAATGATGCGGCGCTCACTTTATCACATCAAGTGGTATTTTGCGAAAACCGACCTGAACACCGACAAGGGCAAGGCAGAGAACAAAAAGAGCATTATGAAGTATACCAAGTGGTACACGCCGGAAAAAGAGACGCAATATCCAACATCGTTCAGGGTGGACTTTGTGGGCCAGCCGTATGAGGGGGCGTGCTATTACCGCATCACCCGCTGTCCCATCTGTGCCTATGCGGAGAAGCTAGGCGTTTCCAAGCTGATGCCGCTGTTCTGCGAGTTGGACGAGGTAATGATCTCCCTGCAGCACGGCGTGCTGCACCGGCGGCAGACGCTGGCCGGCGGCGGGGAATACTGCGACTATTTCATCACAGGGGACAGGGAATGAGATAAGCGCAAAAACCCGTACCGATCATGTGACCGGTACGGGCTTTTTCTGTCTTGGGACAGCGGCTCACACCTTCCAGCCAGCGGCCTGCTTGCGCTCCACCACAAAGCGGCGATAAAGTCCGTCCACGGACACCAGCTCCTCATGCGTGCCCTGCTGGACGATCTCGCCGTGATCGACAACAAATATTCTGTCGGCATTGCGCACGGTTTTCAGCCGGTGGGCGATCATAATGACCGTCTTATCGTGGGTCAATTCTGCAACGGCCTCCATCAGTTCCTTCTCATTTTCAGGGTCAACATTGGCGGTTGCTTCGTCGAGAATGATGATTGGTGCGTCCTTCATAATCGCCCGGGCGATGGAGATGCGCTGGCGTTCACCGCCGGAGAGGGTTGCGCCGCCTTCGCCGATGACGGTGTCAAAGCCGTCCGGCAGTGCCATGATAAAGTCGTAGCATCGCGCTTTCTTTGCGGCGGCCTGCACCTCCTCCATGGAGGCGTCGGGCTTTCCGAAGCGGATATTGTTGGCGATGGTGTCGGAGAACAGATACGTCCGCTGGAACACGAAGGAGAAATTGCGGATGAGGCTGTCGTAGCTGTATTCCCGCACATCCCGTCCACCAAGACACACGCTGCCTGACTGCACATCCCAGAACCGCGCCATGAGATTGCACAGCGTGGTCTTGCCGCTTCCGGAAGGCCCGACGATGGCGACAGTGGTTTTCTCCGGAATGGTCAGGGATACATCATGCAGGATGGGCTTGCTGTCGTAGGAGAAATCCACATGGGAAAGGGCAATATCCTCCCGCTCCGGTGTCAGGTCTTCGCCGTCAATGTCCATGGGTACGACATTCAAAATAGCGTTTGCCTTGTCCACGCCGATGTCGATGGAGCGGAACAAAGCCGAAAAGCTCCCGGCAGAATCCAGCTGCTCAAAGAGGATAAACGAACAGATCAGCATCAAAAGGCAGTTTGTAAGTGTCATTGTGCCGCCGAAGTAAAAGACGATGGCAGCGGCGCAGACGGCAACGCCGGTGAGCTTGTTGACAACGAACTGCGCCAGCATATAAAGAACCGACGGAATCTCCATGGCAAAGGACGCTTTCCGCGCCTCCTCCACAGCCCCGTGTACCTGCGTTGCGGAATCGTGGGTCAGGTCAAAATTCTTGACCTCTGCGATTCCCTGCACATATTCTAGCACCTTGGAGACAAGCCGCTCGTCTGCGCTGAACTTCCGCCGGGAAAGGGTCTGCTCTGCCCGCTGCATGGCGGCGTTGACGGCGAAGAACAGCAGAAGTCCCGCCAGCGTAATCAGCCCCATACGCCAGTCAAAGAGGAACATCATCACTGCGATGATGCCGGAGGTCAAAAATCCCCGGGTCGTGACCATGACCACGCGGGTGGCGACATTCGCCATATTTTCCATGGTGTTGGTGGTGACGGAGGTGACCTCGCCGAGACTGTTGTCATTGAACCAGCCCATAGGCAGATACCGCAGATGCTCTGCGATCTCGATCCGCTTGTTGGCGCAGGTGCGGTAGCCCGCGCGGGTCTGGAGCATGGTGGCCTTCATGTTGATGGCGATGGTAATAACCAATGAGATCACGATAACGCCGAGGCTCGCCCAAAGGGTCGCCATGGTGACATTCTTTTGCAGCAGCGCCTGAATGACAATGGCGGCGGCAGGAATCCGCATGGCGGAGCAGATGGCGCTGACCACGCCCAGCCAGATAGAAATGACAAACAGCTTGCGGTTGTCCGCACCGCAGAAGGCGAAGAATTTTTTCAGTGTCTGAAGCATTATGCCACCTCCCCATCGTCTTTGACGCTGATGTGGGCTTTCCACATGGTTTGATAAAGCGGGCAGGAGGCAAGCAGCTCCGCCTGTGTGCCGGTGGCTTCAATCTTGCCGTGATTCACGACAATAATCTGGTCTGCATCGGCGATGGTGGAGAGACGGTGGGCGATAACCAGCAGCGTCTTGCTCCGCACCAGCTTTGCCAGGGCGGACTGGATGACCGCCTCGTTCTCCGGATCTGTGTAGGAGGTGGCCTCGTCCAAAATGACGATGGGCGCGTCCTTCAGCATGGCCCGGGCGATGGAGATGCGCTGCCGCTCGCCGCCGGAGAGGTGTCCGCCGGAAGCGCCGCAGACGGTCTGATAGCCGTTTTCCAGCCCCATGA
>CAKTXH010000006.1 GCA_934630975.1 uncultured Clostridia bacterium
TGCTCGATGGCGTTCTTGCGGCTGCCGGGGTACATGGTGTTGCAGTCCGTCAGGAACGGCTTGCCGCCCAGCTCCTTCACCACGTCCGCAACCGCGCGGGCGTAGTTCGGGCGCAGGAAGCTGATGTTGCCCTGCTCGCCGAAATGCATCTTGATGGCGACGAATTTGCCGTCCATATCAATCTGGCCGATGCCCGCCTTTTTGATCAGCTTCTTGAGCTTGGTGGGCAAGCCGTCGCCGAACGCAACCGTTCGGAAATCGGTATAATAGACCTTCGCTTTTTCCATAGTGGTTCACTCCCTGAAATCCAAAGTGTTTGACGCTACACCTTGTATTATAAAGCTTAAACCGGGGTTCAAGTCAAGTGCTTTTTGGGGAAAACGACGGGGCTTTGCCCCGTGCCCCACCGGAAACCTGAGGTTTCCGGCCTTCCCTCCTTCGTGGATTGCTGCGCAATCCATGATGTCTAATCATCGAGTTGTATGCGCGAAGCGAAGAAGGGAGTCTGAGGGATTGAATCCCTCAGGCAGGTTTGGGCGGCAGCCCAACGTCCCCTTACAGCACAAACCCCAGCCCCAGCGCCAGCATGATGATCAGACTTACCGCGATGGAGACCGAGTTCGTGAAGCTCGCCAGCGCCGTGTCGCTGTGGCAGCGGTCTGTGTAAATCGGCGCGAGGGACGAAAGCGGTGCAAAGCAGACGATGCAGAGCGTCTGCCGCACGACCAGCTCAAACGGCGTGCAGAAATATGCCAGCGCCGCCGTAACCGCCGCAAACAGGTAGCGCCAGATCAACTCCCGCGCCGTTTCGCGCAGCAGCGCCTTGTCGCCTGCCGGCTCAAACATCATGCCGATCATCATCATCGCGATGAACGCGTTCGCCTGCCCCGCCGGACGCGTCAGCGTAAAGACAGCGGAAGGGAGCTTCACGTCCAGCGCCGCAAGGATGATCATGATCATGTACGCGTCGAACGGCAGCGATTTGACGAATTTCATCAGAATCTCGCCGAGGTTTTCCTTCTCTTCCCCGCCCGTTTTGAGCAGCGTGGAGGTCATCGCATACGCGCCGCCGGTCATCATGATGGCGTTGCCCGTGTCGAACATGCAGGCCGCCACAACGCCCGCGTTGCCAAAGAACGCCTGCACCAGCGGCAGCGAGAAGCAGCCGATGTTGTAACCGCCAATGTTGAGCATGCGGTACGCGCGCAGGCGCTTTTCCACCCCGCCCGTCGTCAGGTACATCAGCAGAATCGGCAAAAACGCGCAGAGAAAGCCGATGCCGACGATGATGAACATCTTGACGTCGCGTTCAAAACCATCGAACGCCTGAATGATCGTGCACGGCAGGGTGATGTTGATCATGATCTTGCTCATCATCCGATGATCGTCTTTGCCGAAAAAGCCCGCGCGCTTGAGCAGATAGCCCAGCACAATCACGAGCACATAGGACATGGGTTTGAAAATGTAATCCATGGGAGATGACCTCCTTTTTCTTTTTGTAATCCCCGTTTCCAAACCCCGGGTGCAGGGCCGAAGCCCTGCTCGTTTCAATGGGGGTTATGGGGTTCTTAGGGGATTTAAGGGGGAGAAATCGTCCGGGAAACTCGCATAGTCGCGCAAGCGCTCCTTGCGATTTCCGATTTCCGCCATGCTGTTTCCCGCACAGCGGGCGCATGGCTCCAATCCCCCTAATCCCCTAAGCCCAGCGGAGCGCGTTTCCCTTAAAAGATAGCAGCCGCTGATAGGCAAAACAATGCCTGTCGACCATACTTGTTCAGCAAATTAAACTGAAAAAAGAAACCCGGAAGCATCCATCCTTCCGGGATTTTCTTTTTAGCCTTCGACGGCTTCCTTGAGCGCCTTGCCCGGCTTGAACATCGGGGAACGGCGCGCGCCGATCTGGATTTCTTCGCCGGTCTTGGGGTTGCGGGCCTTGCGAGCCGGACGCTCCTTGACTTCGAAAGCACCAAAGCCAACGATCTGCACCTTCTCGCCGTTCTTGAGGCTATCGGCAATGATGTCGCTCATCGCGCACAGGGCAGCCTCGGCATCCTTGCGGGTCAGGCCCGCCTTCGCGGCGATCGCCGCGCTCAGTTCGTTCTTATTCATGGTGTAAAAAATCCTCCTTGAAACAACGTCACCGTTTCCCTGACGTGTTTGTTTAGCATCAATCGCACAAATCGGCGACTATGACATATTCTACATGGTTTCCCTCTTTCCTGCAAGAGGAAACGCAATTTTTATAAAAATTTCATGGGTTTTTCAAGGTTTTTTCGTCCTCTGCGCGGAGGTTTTCGATACGCTTTTTCGTCTGGCCGCGCAAAGCGGTTTCCGCGTCCAGCCCCTGCGCTTCGGCCGCGGCGCAGAGACATTCCAGCATCTCGCCCAGCCGCGCCTCCTGCGCCGCCCGGTCGCCGCCCGTCTGCCCGGCCAGCTCGGCCACGCGCGCAAGGCTTTCGGCGCTGTCGAGCCTGCGCCCTTTCGCACCCGCCTCGCGGCGGACAACCTTCTGCCCGCGCATCAGCGCCGGCAGGGAGAGCGGCACGTCGAGCACGCGCTCCAGCGCCGTCTGCTCGCCGCGCTCCTTCTTCTTCGCGTTTTCCCAAACGGAGACGACCGCCTGCGCGTTCTCGGCCTTCGCCTTGCCGAAAACGTGCTCGTGGCGCGTGATCATCTTGTGCGCGGCCATGCTGGTCACGTCGCGGTCGGTGAACGCGCGATGTTCCGCGCCGATGCAGCTGTTGAGCACGACTTGCAGCAGCACGTCGCCCAGCTCGTCGGCCATCTTCATCTCGTCGTCGCCGTCCATCGCGTCCGCCGCCTCGCAGGCTTCCTCGATCATGTATTGGCGCAGCGTGTGGTGGGTCTGCGCCCTGTCCCACGGGCAGCCGCCGGGCGCGCGCAGACGGGCGATCACCTGCACAAAATCTTCATAGGATGCGCGGCTTCGCTCAAACACACTGATTTTCGGCACGAGCACCGCCGTTCTGTGGTCATAGTGCTCCTGCCTGTCCAGCTCGCACAGCGCAATCGGCTGCGCGGCCGCGCCCGGTTCGGCGGCGTTGGGCAGGAAATAAACCGTCGTCTCGTCGTCAAACAAATCGCTCAGCCAGAGCTTGACGTCCGAAGCCAGATAGCGGTTGTCAATCTCGGTGATCACCTGCGGGCAGTCCGCCTGCACGCGCATTTCCGCCGTGGAAAGCGCCGTCACCGTGCGCAGATTCTCCGTGTTCACGCCGAAGGGAATCACCGCGCAGGCCGCCGCGTCGGAAAGCGTCACGCCGCCCAGCGCCCGAAGCTCAATATCCTCCGGCAATGCGCGCGCCAGCGCGCGGACGGTCGCATCGCTCTGCGGCTCGCTGACGGCGTAAACAAGCGTCCGCGCTTCCTGCGCGCGCTTTACAATCGCGCGCGCGGCCAGCTCGCAAAGCTCGTCGAAATCCTCCGTCCGCTCGTACAGCGCGTCCAGCGTCTCAAACGCCACGCCCTCGCGCGTCAGCCGCTCGGCCACGCCGTGCCGCCCCGTGCGCAGAAGCAGCGCGTCCGCACCCTTCAGCGCGTCGTATACGCCCAGCGTGAGCATATCGCCGCTGTCCGGCCCGAGCGCCGCTATGGTTATGATATGCTTTTTATCGTCCATTATTCGTTATCCGCCTTGTTCAGCACGCTTTCGATGATGAAGCGCGGGCGGCGCTTGGTCTCGTTGTAGATCTTGCCGATGTACTCGCCGACCACGCCGAGGCTGAGCAGCTGAATACCGCCGATGAGCCAGATCGAGCCCATCAGGGACGTCCAGCCGACGGAGGTGTGGCCCGCAATCTTGGCAATCAGCGCGTAGAGCAGCATGATCAGGCTGACGATGAACACCACCACGCCCGTGGAGAACACAAGGCGGATCGGCTTGACCGAGAAGCTGGTGATGCCGTCGGCGGCGAACGCGATCATCTTCTTGAGCGGATACTTGCTCTCGCCCGCGAAGCGCTCGGCGCGCTCGTAGGTCACGGTCGTCCACTTGTAGCCGATCTGCGGCACAATGCCGCGCAGGAACAGGTTGACCTCCGTGAATTGGGCAAGCCCTTCAACCGCGCGCTTGCTCATCAGGCGGTAATCCGCATGGTTGAACACGATATCCACGCCCAGCGCCTTCATCACCTTGTAAAAGCCCTCGGCCGTGAAGCGCTTGAAGAAGGTATCGGTTTCGCGCTTGCTGCGCACGCCGTAAACGACCTCGTAGCCCTTGTGGTAATCGTCCACCATCTCGTCGACGGCGTTGATGTCATCCTGCAAGTCCGCGTCCATCGAGACGATCATATCCGCGTAGTTCACGGCGGTCAGCAGACCGGCCAGCAACGCGTTCTGATGGCCGCGGTTGCGGGAAAGGTTCACGCCGGAGAACATCTCCGGCTCCTTCTCGTGCAGCTCGCTGATGATCGGCCAGGTGTTGTCGCTGGAGCCGTCGTTGACGAACATCACGCGGCTCTGGCGGCTGATCTTGCCCTCGTCCATCAGTTGGTGCATCTTCTCGCGCAGGCGCTTGCTCGTCTCCGGCAGAACCTCCTGCTCCTTGTAGCACGGCACAACGATATAAAGCGTGTTTTTCTCGTTCATCGGTATTGCCTCCCAAGTTTATCTGTCCTGCTGCGGGTTGCTCCCCTGCGTCAGCAGATTGTCTCTGAGCGCCGCCAGCTCGCTGGCGCTGCGGGAAAGCGCCGCCGCCGCGCCGGAGAGCATCTTGTCCACCTGCACACAGGCCTGGTTATAGATGCTGTCCGCGTCCTTTTCGGCGCGCTCGCGCGTCTCCACGGCGTAAGCCTGCGCGCGGCGGGTGATCTCGTTGTCCTCCACCAGCTTCTGCGACTGCTGCTGGGCGTTGAAGATGATCTGCTCGGCGCGGGTGTTCGCGTCCGCGATGATGGCGTTTGAATCCTCCTGCGCCTTCTGGCGGATCTGCTTGTCGTAAGCATCCGCGTCGGCCTTGACCTCCTGCTCGAACTGCTTGGCCTTCTCCACCGTCGTGGTGTAGATTTCGTCGGCCTTATCGGCGGTTCTGTCCGCCTCGGCCTTCGCGTCGCCGAGAATCTGCTTCTGCTGATCCAGAATCGCCTGCGCCTGTACCACCGTATGCGGCAGCACGATGCGAAGCTGGCCGATCAGGTCGATCAGTTCCCCCGTGTCCACGATGCTCAGGTTTTTGGACATCGGCACCCGGCGCGCGTCGTTGATGCGCGCTTCAAGCTGGTCGATCACCCGGCGCGCCTGCCCGATGCTGTCCGCCGCGGCCGAACTTCCGTATTCGCGGCGCACGGGGCGCTGCTCCTGCTCCCTCTGATCCATCTTATCCTCCTTCACATCCGAATTGGGTCTGCGGTATCTGCGTTGATTGTCCATATTCAGTCCCTTGTATATCTGCTTAAAGTCGGGTGTTCTCACGCCTGACGGCCCGAAAGCGCGGCGAGGATTTTTTCCGCCGTCCCTTCCGGCACCATCGGGGAAATGTCCCCGCCGAAGGCCGCCACCTGGCGCACGATGCTCGAGGAGATGCTCGCGCAGTCGTCGCTGGTGGTGATGAGCAGCGTTTCCACGCCGCCGAGTTTTCTGTTCACCTGCGCCATCTGGTATTCGCTTTCAAAGTCGCCCAGCGGACGCAGCCCGCGGATGACCGCCTGCGCCCCAACCTCGTGCGCGCAGTCAATGAGCAGCCCGCCGTGCGCAATCACCCGCACGTTGGGCAGGTCGCGGCAGGCCGTCTGCAAAAGTTCCACCCGCAGCGGCACGGAAAGAAAGCCGTGCTTCTCCGGGTTGTGCATCACCGCGACGACCAGCTTCGAGCAGAGCGCCGCCGTGCGGCGGATCACGTCCATGTGCCCGCGCGTCACGGGGTCAAAGCTGCCCGCGTAAAGCAGGGTATCCATTCACGCGCCTCCTTCTTCCTTCTGCTGCGCGCGGCGGACGAAGGTGATCTCCGTATCGCCGTAATGGCGCAGGTCAAAAGCCTCAAAGCGCGCGTCCAGCATCGGCGCGCGCCCCTTTCTGTGTTCCACAACGAGCAGAAACGCGCCGCCGAGCAGCCCCTTGTCATAGAGTGCCGCGCACATTTCGCCCGTATTCTCCATTTTGTAAGGCGGGTCGATAAAAACCAGATCGAACTGCGCGCCCTCCGCCGCAAGCGCGTCCATCGCCGCGTGGTAATCCCGCGCAATCAGGCGGCATTTCTCGCCCAGCCGCGAGGTTTCCATGTTCTTTTTGATGGCTGCGCAGGCCGCCCTGTCCATATCCACCAGCACCGCGCTCTGCGCGCCCCGGCTGATGGCCTCCAGCGACAGCGCGCCCGTGCCCGCGAACAGATCGAGCACCCGCGCGTCCTCCACATCCCAGCGGATGATGTTGAACAGCGATTCGCGCACGTAATCCTGCGTGGGCCGCGTTTTCGCTCCCGCCGGCGCAACGATCGTGCGCCCGCGTGCGTCTCCGCCGATGATCCTCATTCCAAAACTCCTTTATGCTCCGTTCATTATATCAGATGCACCCGTCAAATTCAACCCGGCGCATCAGATGAGTTCTTTCTTCTTGTGCTCCTCCTGCTGCGGGCGCTGGCCATAGTGCACGTCGCCGCCGCTGCCCAGCAGCTCGGAAACCATGCTCTTCTTCTGCGCCTTGCGCACGGCGGCTTTTTTGGCGCGGCGCTGCATGCTCTGCCGCTTGGCGTAAACGGCGGGCGCGCGCAGGTAGCCGACCATGCAGGCAATCGGATAGCCGAGCACCATCAGCGGCGTCAGCCGATCCACCCACTGCACCATCGCCTGCGGATCCGGGAACAGGTTGATGTAAATCAGCACCGTCAGCCGCACGACGAGCCGGATGATCTCCCGCGCGGAAACCGCCGTGCTCTGCGCATAGGCCGCCAGCGGGGCCATCACGTCCTCGCGCGCGCCATACGTGCCCGTCAGCCACGCCGGCAGATCCTGCAAGGCGTAGGTGTACGGCTCGGCCGTCGCCGCCAGATACGCGCCCAAAACCAGCGGAATTCCGAAGACGATCAGGCAGGCGCAGAGCGCTTTCATCGGCTGATAGCAGGCGGCTTCCTCGCGGCGCGTCAGCGAATGGCCCAGCTTTTCAAGCCTGTCCGCCGCGTGACTCGCGTCCATATCGGCCACGCCGCGCGTCAGCCCCTCGCTGTACATCATCAGCAGGATGCCGGAGAGAATCGCCAGCGAAATGACCGCCCGCAGAACCATCGAACCGATGGCCTGCAATGCGCTGAACATCAGCCCCATCACCGCCACCGCGACGAGAATCACAGCCATTCTGCCCGCCATCGGCCAGACGCGCGCGCCCCAATGCTTCGCGCGGCGGATGGGTTTTTTCGTTTTTTTGCTGCTCATGTCGTTTCCTCCCGTGTGATGATCATGCGGCTCGGCGTGACCACGATGTCCATGCGCGCGTCGTGCGCCTCGTTCGGCACAGCGTCCAACAGCGCAAAATCGTGGCATACGCCGACGCGAACCGCCCGCGTTCCGTTCAAATATCGGTCGTAATAACCGCCCCCCTGCCCAAGGCGATGGCCGCAAATGTCAAACGCCGTGCCCGGCACGAGAATCAAATCCAGCGTCTCCGGCTCGACGCGCGGGCAGGTTTCTATCGGTTCCCAAATGCCGTAAGCGCCGCGCCGCAGCTGACCAAGCGTCTCTACCCGATACGCGTGCATCACGCCCGCCTGCGCACACCGGGGCAGCGCCAGCGTCTTTCCCGCCGCCAGCGCGTCCCTTAAAACCGCGTCCAGCCGCAGTTCGCCCCGCGCAGCGGCATACGCCATCACGACCCGCGCGCTTCGGTAAGCATCCAGCGCCGCAATCCGCGCGAAAACGGTCTCGGCGGTCTCCCGCTGGGCTTCCTCGCTCAGCGCCCGCCGCATCCGGCGCATCTGCCCGCGCAGTTCGTCCTTGGTCATGCGTTTACGTAGACGCGCGGCACACGCTTGCTCGGCGAACAGAGCACCTCATAGCTGATCGTGCCCAGCCACGCGGCCATCTCCTCCGCGTCGATCCGTTCGTCCCCCTGCCGCCCGAGCAGCACCACCTCGTCGCCAACCTGCGCGCCGGGGATATCCGTCACATCCACCATCAGTTGATCCATGCATACGCGCCCCAGAATCGGCGCGCGATGGCCGCGCACGAGCACGCATCCCTTGCCGGAAATGCCCCGGCGGTAGCCGTCCGCATAGCCGACGGGCACGGTCATCACGACCGTCGGCCGCCTGGCCTCGAACGTGCCGCCGTAGCTCACGCGGTCGCCCGGCGCAATCGTCTTGACGTATACGCCGCGCGTCACCCAGCGCATGGCGGGCTGCAAATCCTTCGCCTCCGGCACGGGCGGATAGCCGTAGAGCGCCAGCCCACCGCGCACCATGTCCGCATGCAGTTGCGGATAGCGGAAGATGCTCGCGGTGTTCGCGCCGTGGCAGGTGATTTTGCCGGGGTGCACCGCTTTAATCGCCTTGCAGAGTGCTTCAAACCGTGCAATCTGCCTGAGCGTCCCGGTGGAATCGTCCTCGTCGGCGGTCGCCATGTGCGTAAAGCACCCGGTCAGTTCAATGCCCGGCAGGCTGTCGATCAGCCGCGTCAGCGCCTGCGCCTCTTCCTCCGTGCGCACGCCGATGCGGTTCATGCCCGTGTCCAGCTTGAGGTGCGCCTGCGCGGGCTTGCCGAGCTTCTGCCCCGCCTGCGCCAGCGCGCGGATGCGGCTCTCGTCAAAGACCACCTGCGTCAGATCGTTCTGCACGACGGCCTCCGCCGCGCTCTCCTCGATGCCGCCGAGCACGAGAATCGGCGCGGTTATTCCCGCCCCGCGCAGCTCGATTCCCTCCTCCGGGATGGCGACGGCCAGCATATCCGCGCCCGCTTCCAGCGCCGCCTTCGCGACGGGAACCGCCCCGTGGCCGTAAGCGTCCGCTTTCACGACGGCCAAAAACTTTGCGCCGCCCGCAATATGGCTTTTCATCACGCCGACGTTATGGCGGATCGCCGCCAGATCAATTTCGCAAAAATTGTATCGCTGCATGGTTTTTTCCGGCTTTCTTTGTAGATTGGGTTTATTATACCGCGAACGGCCCCAAAAAGAAAGACATGCCTTCTTTTTTCCCGCTTTCCCTCATACCTATGACCGCAAGTCGTAAAACGGGAGGGCTTTTTATGGATATCCTCTGCTGTGCGCTGGCGCTGCTGGGCGGCATTGTCGGCGCGGGCTTCGCTTCCGGCCGGGAAATCGTGCGCTTTTTCGCCGCGCACGGCGCGATGGGCTTCGTCGCCATCGTCTCTGCCCTGGCGGCGCTGTCCGCGCTGCTCGTCGTTCTGCCCGAGCGTCTGCTTTCCTGCGGGCAGAGCGGCCTGTCCGGGCTGTGCGCCGCGCGTTTCGGTCCGCGCGTCGGCGGGGTCTGCGCGGCGCTGTTTTTCCTGCTCTCCGCCGTCACGGGCGGCGCGATGCTGGCGGCCTGCGCGGAACTGAGCGCGCTGGTGCTGCCGATCCGCCCGGCCTATGCCGTCGGCTTCGGCTTTACGCTGCTCCTCGCCGTGCTGCTCGCCGCGTTTGAAGCGCGCGGGCTGGCGCTGGTCGGCGGCGCGCTCTGCGCCCTTCTGCCCGTTCTGCTCATCCGGCTGATGCTTCTGCCGGAGGGCGAAGCCTGCTTTTTCCCGGCAGGCCCGCCCGATCTCGTCCTCCGCGCCGCGCTGGACGGCGCGCTTTACGCCGCGCTCAATACCGCCATGATGGCGGGCGCGCTGCCGATGCTGCTCGCGCTCTCCCCGCGGAAGCGCCGCGCCTGCGCCGCGCTGCTCGCCCTGCTCTTCGGGCTGATGCTGACGCTGGGGATGCTCGTCTGCCAAAAGCACTTCCAAAGCGTCGCCATGCAGCCGCTTCCCTTCGTCTGGCTGAGCCGCAGCCTCGGCGCGGGCGGGTATCTGCTCGTCGCCCTCTGCCTGTATGCTGCGGCGCTGTCCACGCTCTGCGCCATGCTCTGCGCAGCGGCGAACCTCCTGCCGCGCGCGCTGTCCGGCGGCGGGCGGCTGGCGCTTTCCGCGCTGCTCTGCGCCGTGCTGGCGCTCATCGGTTTCGGGCGCATCGTGCAAAGCGGCTACCCCGTTTTAGGCGCGCTGTGCGCGGCGCTGCTGCTTCTGCTCTGCCTGCCCGCGCGTCAGGAGGCGAGCATATCCGCCAAATAGCCGCTCCAATCGCTCCCGGTCGCTTCCCGAAGCGCGCTTTCCAGCGCCTCCAGCGTGCCCACGCCGCCCGCGTTTTGGGCGATATAGGCTTGCAGCGCGCGGATAAACGCTTCCTGCCCGACGGCCTGTTCGACGCCCATCAGGCCCGCCGCGCCCGCGTCGCGCAGCACCTGCGTCATCTCGCCGTCGCCGCCGAAATGCTCCGTCGATGCGCCGACGACCACGCCGTGCGGCCGCGTCAGCCGGGTCGCGATTTCGATTTCGTCGTAGAATCGCTTTTCATAGGCCGCGTCGCCCTCCCGCTGGCGGTACGCCATCAGCTCGACGCACGAGGCCAGCGTTTCGCTCAGCCACGGCGCGTTCCACGGGTCGTTTTCCACCTGAACGCCGAAAATCTGCCGGGCGCAAAGCCGCGTCGCCTGCGCGCGCAGTTCGTCCGTCTGGACGTCCGCATCGACGGCAATCAGCGCCGAGCCGACAGCGCCGTCCGTATGCCCTGTCTTCGCCTGCACCACCGTCAGCGACGGGAATGGATAGCTGAAACCCAGCTTCTGGATGTCCTCCAGCGCGTCCTTCGCCGCGTCCAGCAGCCGCGACGCGGTGCGCGCGTTTTCCGCGAGCGCCGTCACCAGCACATCGCCGACCGCCGCCTGCCGCATCGCGCCTTCCGTGCGCAGGGCAAGGGAAATCTCCCGCGCGCCGGAAAGCTGCATCGTCAGCGTTTTCGTGCCGTCGCCGTTGTCCGTTTCGCCGACCCACGCGCCGCCGAACGCCGCCAGCACGCCCTTGGGCACGGTCAGCGCCAGCTGGATATCCGCCGCCTGCCCGTAACTCGTTTCGGCCAGCTCGTCATATTCGTCCGTGCGCCACGCGCCGTTTTCCCACATTGCCGGCATCGGCAGCGCGCCGATGAGCAGCGCGCTGTCATCCGTACGGCCGATGACGCTTTCCCCGCGCGGCACAATCAGGGAGACGTGCCAACTGATCTCCAGCGTTTCGCCCGCGCGCCACGGCGTTTGGATGCGCCAGACGGAGGGATCGCCGCTGTCCATGCCGATGGCGGCGCTTTCGCCGTTCACCGTCGCGCCGGAGAGCGTCATGCTCCCCTGCTGAATCGCGTTCGGGTACGCGCGCAGCACGATTTCCGAAAGATCTCCGCCCGTGCGGTTGGTCGCCGTCAGGTACATGTCGCCCTTCACCGTGCGCAGATCCTCGGTCACCTTCGCGCTGACGCTCATGAAATCCCGCTCGGCGCTCGGCGCAAGCGCCGGTTCGTTCATCATCACGGCCTTCGGCATGCGGCTGAGGGCGAACGCGCAGCCCGCCGCCAGCAGGATGAGCAGCGCCGTCAACAGCAGCGCGTTTTTTCGTGAAAAGAGCTTCATTGCAAACCTCCCTGTGAACGCCAAAAGGCGGGCAGCAATTTTGCCGTCCGCCTTCGTATGTTACGCCTTTTTATCGAATTTCGTCCCGCAGCTCTTGCAGGTGATGGTCACGTTGCCCACGCCGCGCGGCACGCGCAGGCGCTGCTTGCACTTCGGGCAGGTGAAATAGCGGTACTTCTTGCCGTTTTTCACCCGGTTGAGCCACTCCGTAATGCCGCGGCGAACGCCCTCGGTCTTGCTCAGATAGACCTCGTTCTCGTGCGCCCGGCGGTACCTGTCCTTGCTGAGCATGCGGAAAAACGCCCAGATCAGCAGCGCGTCGGAAAGCACCATCGCGACCATCCGCGCGCCGAAGAACGAACCCAGAATCGAAATCACCAGCGCCGCAATCACCTGCGCCATGCTGAGCTGATCCGCGCCGTAACGCCCGCTCATAAACCTTGCAAAAGAAGCGCGCACTTTATCCAAGAAACTCATGTTTCAAAACCTCCCGTGTATGGAATATGAAACAAGCATACGCCAACGCGGCGCGCCTGTCAACTCCTTTTGCGCGCGGGTCACTCACAGGCGGAGACGATCCTCGTGCAGCGCGCCGAACGGCTCAAGCTCTTTCATCGCCAAATCCCACTGCGCCGGATTGCGGATTTCCTCCGGCTCGTGCGCGTCCAGCCCGATCAGCACGCGCACGCCCTCCTGACGCACAATCTCGAAAAATTTCGCGTCGGGATAGCTCTTCCTGTGCGTAATCGGCGAAAGGAAACGGTCGTGCAGGTTGTACTCCATCGGGATATCCAGCGCCTTGCACGCCTGACACAGCTCTTTCGCCGCCGCGCGCCCGTTTTCGTCAAACGGCTTGCCGTAGTCGCGCATGAACAGATCCGGGTGCGCCAGATAGGCGAACAGCCCCGTCTCCAAACCCTTCATCGCCGAATCCACGTAGCGGCGCAGTTCGTCCGCCGTGCGCGTGTTGCCGAAATAGAAGCCGTGCTCGTCGTCGTGCTCGTAATGGTTGCCCAGAATCAGATAATCCAGCCCGTTTTCCGCCTTCATATCCGCCAGCCAGTTCATGTAATCCGGGAAGTATTCGCACTCAAAGCCGGTCAGAATGTGAATCTTGTCCTTGTAGCGCTCAGCCAGCGCGCGGACGCTCGCCAGATAGCCCGGCATCTGATCCACGCGCATGCGGACGCTGGGATGGGTGAACCCGTCCTTGTACGGCCACGGCACATGATCCGAAAAGCCCAGCTCGTCAAACCCCCGCTCGATGGCGGCCAATACGTATTCCTCGTCCGTGCCCGTCGCGTGGCCGCAGCGCGTCGTATGCGTGTGATAATTTGCTTTCATTTTACACCAACCCAATCCTCGTGCAGGCCACGCGGCCTTCCACCAAATCGCTGATGCGGTGGCGGCCATGACCGATGATCACCGTCGTGCCGCGCATCGCCGGACCGAGCGCATATTCCAGCTTGGCGTGCGCGCCGTTCGCGCCCGCGCGGGAAGCGCCCATGCAGTGCGTCTGCAATTCGCGGATTTTGCGCTCCATCTCCTCCGGCGTTTTGGCCAGCACGTCGCGTATCAGCGTCGCCGGGTCTTTCGGGTCGGCATAAATGCCCTCCGTCGAAGTCATGATCAACAGCGTTTTCGTCGTCACCAGCCCCGCAATGACCGCCGCCGTCTCGTCGTTATCCACGCACTCGTGCACCTCGCGGTGCTCGCGCCGCAGGTTGGAAAGCTCCCACTTGCGGTTCTCCTCGTCGGAAACCGGGTCGTTGTAGTTGACAATCGGAATTGCGCCCTGCTCCTTCGCGCGCAGAAACAGCTTGCGGATGTGTTCGCGCTTCTCCGGGTCGTTGAAATGCTGGTGCTCCACCAGCACCTGACGGACGGAATACTCCTGCCGGATGAAGTGGCGGTACTGCTCCATCAGGATGCTCTGCCCCTGCGCCGCGTAATCCGTCTTGGCGTCCACGCTGTCGCAGGTCAGCTCGTGCCCCGTGCGCTTGATGTAATCCAGGCGGCCGATCTCAGCCGCGCCGCTCGTCACCCAGATCATGCCGGGCTTGAGTTCGCTGCCCAGCCGGGAAAAAATGTTGTAATCAATGTCGGCGTCCTCGCGGCGGATCAGCGCCATCGAGCCGATCTTGCCGACCATGTCAAAATCGTATTGCATACTCTTTCCTTCTTTTGGCGTACTTTTTACCCTTCCACCGCCTGCGGGCGGTCTCCCTCCCCTTAAAAGGGGAGGTTTCTCAGGGGAATCTTCAAACAAGCCCCCAACCTCCCCTTGAAAGGGGAGGGGGACCGCGTGAGCGGTGGAAGGGTGATCTTTACTTATGATACCTCTCCCCCGCCGCGATCTTCATCGCGCGGTAGGTCTGCTCCAGCAGCATCACGCGCGCCAACTGGTGCGGAAACGTCATCGGGGAAAACGACAGCTTGAAATTCGCCCGCGCGACCACCTGCGTCGAAAGCCCCAGCGACCCGCCGATGACGAACACCACCCGCCGCCCGGTGTCGCCCATCTGCGTCAGCTTTTCGGAAAGCTGCACGGAATCGAGCTGCTTCCCGCCGATGCACAGGGCGACCACGATATCGTCCTCGCGCACCTTCTGCAAAATCGCCCGGCCTTCCTTTTCGCAGATCTGCGCCTCGACGGCGGACGAGCTGTTCGCCGGTTCGGGCAGGTCGGGCAGCTCGATCTCCTCGAACTTTCCGAAGCGCGAAAGCCGCTTTTCGTATTCGTTCGCCGCGTCGCGCCAGTATTTTTCCTTCAAGCGCCCCATGCAGATCAGCGCCATGTTCACGGTTTCGTCACCCCCGTTATGATCACGGCGGCGATCACCGCCAGCACGGATACGGCCACTTTGGCGATTTCCCGCCCGTTCAGCGCCCCGCCCCAATCGACCGGCGCGCGGTTCGCCCGGGCGAGATACACCCGCGCAACCATCGCAAAGCAGAGCGCCGCGCTCAGCAGCCCCAGCGCGCAGAAGAGCAGCGAGCTGCCGCCCAGCGAAACGCCCGAAAAACCGATCATCAGCACCGCCGCGTTATAGCACCCGTGCATCAGCATCGGCGCGAGAATCGACCCGGTTCGCCGCGCCATCAGCCCCAGCAGACAGCCGAAAAGAAACCTCGGCAGAAACGCCGCGTCCACGCCGTGCGCCGCCGCGAACAGCAGCGCCGCCGCCGCGACAGCCTTGCCACTGCCCGCCCTGGCGAACGCGCCCATCAGGTAGCCGCGGAAAAACAGCTCCTCGCAAATCGGCGCGAGCAGCGCGCTTTGCAGCAGCATCGGCAGAAACAGAGCCGAATCCGGCGCGGAAGATGCCGTCTGCGCCAGCTCCACGCCGCACAGCCGCAGCGCCGCGCCCGGCAGCTCAGCCAAAAGCGCCGCCGGGCCGACGAACAGCGCGCCCGCCGCTGCCAGACAGAGCACGTGCTGCGCGCTCAGCGCCCGAAGCGCAAGCATCTGATGCTGGTCGCCATCCAGCAGGAACAGCCCCGCCAGCGCGGGCAGCAGGAAACACAGCAGCGTGCCCGCCGTCGAAAGCGCCACGGCGGATAAGCCCGATACCCGAAGCGCCGTCCCCAGCAGGCGAATCAGAACCAGCCCCGCCAGCGAGGCGAGGCTCAAAAAAAGCGCGACGCGCGTGCGCACACGCCGCCGCGCCCTGCTTTTCTCACCCATCATTTATCAAACACAAAGTCGCGCTGAATGAAGTAGCTGATTGCAAAGAGCAGAAGATCGACCGGGATTTTGACCACCGCCGCCGAAATCGGCAGCACGGTCGGCAGAAACTGCACCAGCCCCGCGCCGAGCAGCCCCTGCACGACGGCCAGCGCGTAATACTTCGCCATCGAGTGCCTGCCGCCGCGGCCGAAGAACACGGTATGCTTGTTCAAATGATAATTCACTTGGGAGGAAACCACCCGCGCCAGCGCGTAGCTGAGCAGCGGTGCGATTTTAAAGCCCAGGCACAACCAATAATACAGCAGATAATCCACTGCAAAGGACGTGACGGACGAATACAGATATTTGAAAATCACCGCATAAATGCGGATCGCGTCGCGCACAGGGTTAAAGTGGCTGCCGGAGTTATCGTCGATATAGATCGTTTCGATCGGCACTTCGAACACGCCGAGCTTCATATCCCGCAGCTTGAGCAGCACGTTCATTTCGTATTCGTAGCGCTCACCGTCGATGGTGATCATCGCCGGGATGGCGCAGGCGGGCAGGCCACGCAGGCCGGTCTGCGTATCCGAAACGTGCACGCCGCTGGCGAGGGCATACACAAAACGCGTGATTCGGTTGCCCCAGCGGCTCTTGAACGGCACGTCGCCCGTGAATTCGCGCGAACCGAGCACCAGCGTATTCGGGTGCTCGCGCATGGCCTCGATCAGGCGCAGGATATCGCGCAGGGTATGCTGGCCGTCCGCATCCGCCGTGACCACGCCGGAAAGATCCGGCCAGAGGTTCAGCGCGGCGTTCAGGCCGGTCTTGAGCGCGCGGCCCTTGCCCTGATTGACCGCATGCACGGCCACTTCCGCACCCAGCGCGCGGCACGCTTCAAAAATAGGCGCAAACGGCTTCTGGCCGCCGTCGTCCACCAGCAGCACGTCAAGCTTCTCTTCTTTTAATTCGCGCGTGAGCTGAATCAGGCGCTCATCCGGCTTGTAGGCGGGAATGAGCACGACCACGCGGAACGTATCTTGCTTCTCCATAGCGACTCCTCGTTGCTCTTGTTGTTTTGCCCGGTTTTCTTTGGGCAGACACGCAACCAGTATAGCGCCCGATCGGCCAAAAGTCAATCGGGAGCTGTTTTCCTTGCACGGTTTCTCCCTTTGTGCTAAAATAGGAACAACATTCTACATTCACACGCGGCCTTTCCAATGGAAAGGGCGCTTCAAAGGAGATTATGCTTTATGGAACAACAGACTGCCCCGGTAAAAAAACAACGCATCCTCTCGGGAATCCAGCCTTCCGGCACGCCGACGCTGGGCAACTACATCGGCGCGATGCGCAACTGGAAGCTGCTGGAGGATCAATACGACTGCCTGTACATGATCGCCGACCTGCACGCCATCACCGTGCGGCAGGAGCCGGCCAAGCTGCGCGCGCAGTCCATCCATCTGCTGGCGCTGCTGCTGGCCATCGGCCTTGACCCGGAGAAGAACGTGCTCTTCTTCCAGAGCCATGTGCATCAGCACGCGGAGATGAACTGGCTGCTCAACTGCTACACCTACATGGGCGAAATGAGCCGCATGACGCAGTTTAAGGATAAGAGCGCCAAGCACGCGGACAACATCAACTGCGGCCTGTTCACCTACCCGGTGCTGATGGCGGGCGACATCCTGCTCTATCAGGCGAACCTCGTGCCGGTCGGCGTGGATCAGACGCAGCACTTGGAAATCTGCCGCGATATCGCGACCCGCTTCAACGGCCTGTACGGCAACGTGTTCACCATCCCGGAGGGCTACTATCCGAAGCTGGGCGCGCGCGTGATGAGCCTGCAAGACCCGAAGCGTAAAATGAGCAAATCCGACCCGGACGACTGCTTCATCTCCATGCTGGACGGCGCGGACGTCGTGCGCCGCAAGCTGCGCCGCGCGGTGACGGATTCCGAATCCGAAATTCGCTTTGACGCGGAGAACAAGCCGGGCGTTTCCAACCTGTTGGCCATCCTCTGCGCGCTGACGGGCGAACCGATGGATAAGACCGTCGAGTCGTTCGCGGGCAAGGGATACGGCGACCTCAAGAGCACCGTCGCCGACGCGATTATCGCAACGCTCGAGCCGATTCAGGCGGACTACAACCGCTACATGGGCGACAAGGCGTATCTGGAGACGATCTACCGTCAGGGCGCGGACCGCGCGGGCCGTCTGGCCGAGCGCACGCTCTCCAAGGCGATGAAGAAAATCGGGTTTATCGCGAAGTAACTCCTCTTTACTTTTCAACATTTAGTGGTATAATAATCCCAACATCTACAAGATATGGGAGGTCTTTGCCATGTGCAGGGTCAATATAACCGGCGGCGAATGTCCGCAGGAGGAAATCAACGCCTACATCGCGCGGGGTCAGCAGCTCTACGGCCGCGAGCCGGACGCGATTGACGTGCGGCTGGACGGCGAATACGTCGAGCTGGCGTATCACTATCAGAATCAGCCGTTTGACCGCATCCGCCGCATCACGGGCTATCTGGTCGGTACGCTCGACCGCTTCAATAACGCCAAGCGCGCTGAGGAGCGCGACCGCGTGAAACACGGCATTACGCTGCAATGATGTTTTTCTCTGCCTTTCATACATTTTTCCTTGCCAGTTCGGGCAAGATGGTGTATGATAGAAAAAGGCTTACGCCCACTTAATCCGATATAGAAAGAGGGATTTCCCAATGATTACCCCTGAAATGTCCATCGCCGAAGTGATGCGCATGGATCCCGAAGTCGCTCCGGTGTTCATGTCTTACGGCATGCATTGCCTCTACTGCCCGCACGCCTCGCTGGAGTCTATCGCCGAGGCAAGCCTTGTGCACGGCATCGACGCGACCGCGCTCGTCGCCGCGCTTAACGAGTATTTCGCCGACAAAGAGGGCAAGTAATTTTCCCCAAAACAGCAGCACCCGCCGCGTTTGATCGCACGGCGGGTGTTTTTTTTACCCGTTCCCTTCCCACAAATCCGCGCGGCGGACATAGCCGACGTTTCCGTCCCACGTCATCACGATCACCCAGTCGTCGCCGTATACGCCGATGACGTATTCGCTGTTGCTTTGGCCGAAGCGCCCGATCTCCTCCGCCGCGTCGTCCGGCCCGCGATAAATCGGCGCGCCGCCTTCCAGCTCTTCCAGCGGCATCAGCGTCTCGAACGCGCAGCGCACATCCTGATTTCCGCCGCCGCGCACCAGATAGCGGGTCATCATGTAGCCCTCCAGATTCGCGTCGCCCGCGCCGATGCGCACATGCGCCCAGCCGCCGTCCCACGAGAGAATCTGCACCGGCGTTCGGTTGTAGAATTTGCCGAGCGATTTGGCCTTTCTGTCCGGCTTCTCGCGCAGATGCAGGCGGTCTTTCGGATTGTCGTTGTTTACGAAAGCGTAAGCATCTGTATCCAGCCGGGCGACGGCTTCTTCCTGACAGGTCGGCCATTGCTCGACGGGGACTTTCATCAAATCGAGCGGCTCGCTTTTGCCATAGATATAGCCATCATTTTCCCCTACCCCGCCCTCATCGCTGACGCGCACACAGTCTACGCCTACGTTCAGCACCTCTTCCCCCATGCAGCCCGTGAAAAGCCATCTGCCCAGCCGCGTTCGGCTGAAGAAAAACTCCTTTCCATTTTCTTCCAGAAAAATCTGATTGTCGCCCGCGTGAAAGAGATCCAGCGCGGCCGAGCCGCTCAACGTCACGCTGTCCCGCCAGACGTTCGCCCCGTCGTTGCGCTCGCTGACGCGCACACGCACGCTGCCATCCGCCTTTTGAAGCAGCAGCACCGTGCAGGCCGGATACACGCCGATTTGCAGCAGCGTATCCCCTTCATCCAGCAGCGGCGCGGCCAGCCCCGTCGGGAACGCGTCGTAGGTCGTGCTCAGCCCCTCCACGGTTTTGGGGAAGCGCGTCATGTCGATGCCGCCGAGGGACATGTCGAAATCCGTGCCGACGGGAATCGCATACTGTGTTTCACTGCCCGACTGCATGTTTTCGTTCTCGTCGTAAACCGCATACTCCGCATACAGCAGACCGTCCGCCGCAAACCAGTTCGTTTCGGAATAGAGCGTCGCGCCGCCCGACGGCTCCTGCGCGGTACACGTCACATCCGCGTCGCTCCACACGCCGTCCCGATGCACCGCATGCAGCGTGATATATTCATATTCCATGTCGTAACCGACAAACAGCGACTCGCCGTCCGTATCGACAAACACGTTCATCCCCCGCCCTGTCTCAAACAGGCGCTCGTTGGCAACCGTCAGCCTGCCGTCCTCCACGACGCACAGCGCGGTCTTGTCCCCGTTTTCCAGCGCGAACACGTCAAAGCCGTTGCCTGACGCGCTTGACACAATGGCGTAGCCGGGGTACGCCGCCAGCGCGGCTTCCCCGCCCGTCTCCGCGCGCGCCACGACAGCCAGAAGCAGAAGCCCGAAACACACCGCGAAAATCTTCCGAATCATACGCTCCCCGTCCTTTCTGTATATAAGACGAAACAAAGCGCGTCCAAATTTCATGTTTTGGAAAAAAATTTCATATCAAAAAGCTGTCTCCCTTTTCACAAGGCACAGACAGCTTTCCCTTTATTCCGTATAGCTTCTTTCCAGCGTCGCGATGCAGCAATAGCCCGGGTATTCCCTGCCCAGTTCGGCGGTCATCCGGCGGCGGATTTCCGTTTCGCTGAACCGGCAATCATACGGCACCACGCAGTCAAACACAACGTTCACCCGCGACGCGCCCTGCACGATGCGCAGATCGTGAATCGTCATCTTCGGATGAATCGTCTTGCAGATGGCGCTGACGGCCTCGCGCAGAGCTGGCACGCGCGGGTCATCCGTCGCCACCGGGTCGTAATGCACGACCAGATGCAGGCGCTCATCCTTCAGGAAGTCGCGCTCGATGCCGTCGATCACCTCATGGCTGGCAATTGGATCCTGCCGGGCGGACATTTCCACGTGGACGCTGGCGAACTGCCGCCCCGGGCCGTAATCGTGAATCATCAGATCGTGCACGCCCAGCACGCCGGGATAGCCCATCAGCTTTTCGCGGATATGGCTGACCAGCTCGGGCGACGGCGCGTTGCCAAGCAGCGGATTGAGCGTCTCCTTGACCAGCGAAGCGCCGCTGACGAGGATGAACACGGCCACCGCCGCGCCGACATAGCCGTCCAAATCCAGCCCGGTCAGCCGGGCGACGATCGTGCACCCCAGCACCGCGCTGGTGGTGATCACGTCGTTTCGGCTGTCGCTGGCCGTGGCTTCCAGCGCGGTTGAGCCGATGCGCCGCCCCATGTTCGTGTTGAACGCGGCCATCCAGCATTTAACCAGGATGGACGCGGCCAGCACGCCGACGCTCACCCAGCTGAATACAACCGGCTCGGGCGCAAAAATCTTGCCGACGCTGCTTTTGAGCAGTTCCACGCCGATGGCGAGAATCATCACCGCGACGGTCATGCCGGAGAGGTATTCGAACCGCCCGTGGCCGTAGGGATGCTCTGCGTCGGCGGGCTTATCGGCGAGCTTGAAGCCCAGCAGGCTGATCAGGCTGCTGGATGCATCCGACAGGTTGTTCACCGCGTCGGCCATGATGGCGACCGAGCCGCTGAGCAGCCCGGCGGCCAGCTTGCCCGCAAAGAGCAGCACGTTGCAGCCGATGCCCACCAGGCTCGCCGCTTTGCCGTAGGCACTGCGCACCCGCTCGTTTTTCACATCGTCGTGATTTGGAATTTTGGAAATGATCCACTCTGTCAACACGTTTCACACGCTCCCTCTGAATCGGGGAACAAATCGTTCCTTGCCCAAAAAGGCTATTTCGCGTATGATTCGACGTGCCGTCTCCATTTCCTTCCATGTTAGTTGAACCTTTTTCTTCTTTTTTGCATGTTTGTCCGGGATAACAAATCGGCAGATGACTACATCACCTCGATCTGTTCGATCAGCCGCTTCCCCTGCCCCGTCGGCACGGTGACGGCCAGCGCCGCGTCCACCCGCGCAACGTTCGGCGCGAGCCGCGTAACCAGCCCCGCGCGCTCGTCAAACCGTTCCGGCGCGCGCAGGGGCGCAAAGCGCAGCGGCACCACCGCGTCGTAAGCGGGCAGCCCTTCCGCCGCGCCCGGATGCATCAGCAGCGCGCCTGCGCCCGCGTCGCCTGCCAGCCGCAGCGTCAGATAGCGCAGCAGCACGTTTTGTGCGGCCTGCTCGCTTTCCGTTTCCGCCGGGGCGTCAGCCGCGTCCGGGCGCAGTTCCAGCTGAATCAAGCCGTCCGGCCACAGGAGCGCATAACCGCGCGCCGCAGGCTCGAGCCGCGCAATCCGTCCGTTTTCCAAAACCAGTTCCAGCGCCAGCGGCCCCGCGTTTTCGACAAGCGGCATATATTCGATGAAGATTTCCGCATCCTGCGCCGCCGGGAACGTCTGCCCGTCGCCCTCCACCGGCCCGCAGAATTGCCCGTTGACCGTCAGCAGCCCCCGCACCGCGCACTGAATCCGCAGCATGCACCGCATGGCGCTCCCCCCCTCGCTTTTCCGATATATGCAAAAAGAGGAGAGCGATATGCCCTCCTCTCTCAAAGCGATTGGTTTACAGCCCGATCTCCGCCGCGCCGACGACGCCCATCCGGGCGGACAGCTCACGCGGGACGGCAATCGCGCCCTCGTGGCCGAGCGCTTCCAGCACGTCGATCATGGCCTGCTGCACGGGTGCTTTGCCCGCGACATAGATACGCGGTTCGACGATCTCCTTCGGTTCGCTCATATCCGGGGCGACGCCGAGCGCCGCGCCGAGGTTCTGGTGCAGCGGGATGACGTTATCCGGCATCGGGATTTCTTCCGGCTGATCCGGCAAAAACGCCTCCATCGCCTGCACGTCGAGCGCCAGCGCCGCGCCGAGCAGATAGCTCTGCACCTCCGCCGCGCTGCGCTTACCCAGCGTCTTCAAAATGCGCCCGGAGAACGCCGCGCGGCCGAGGCCGTTCTGGCTGCACGCCCACGCGCCCTCCATCGCCATTTTGCTGTCATACGCCTCCGGGGAGACGAATTCGCCGCCGACCGCGTCGGCCAGAATGGTATGATGGGTCATCGCGTCAAGCAGCTCGCCGGAAATCGAGGTCATGCAACCGAGGATTTTGCCTTCGGCGCTCATGGCGACAAATTTATTGTGTGAGCCGGGAAGGATGAACATCGCGCTCGTCTCCGGCTCGAGGAGCGTGAACAGGCCGACGGCCTCCGTCTCCTCGCCGCGCATCATATCCATCATGCCGAAGTTATCCAGATCGACCGGCCCGGCGAAGTTGCGCACACCGGGGATGAAGCAAATCGGGAACGGCGCGATTTCCGGGAAAACCTGCGTCCGCATCGCGTCATGCAGGTCGCCCACCGAGGCGGGCGCGGGCACGTGCGGAATTTCCAGCAGGCCCATATCGCTGGTAATCATGCCGTAAGCGACGCATTTCTTCACGTCGCCCGCGCCCAGCCCGTTTCGGGCGAGCAGCCGGTCGATGCAGGCCTTGAGCGTCGTTTTGAGATACCCGTTATGGCCGTCCACCGCCGTATGGCGAACGCCGCCGTCCTCCTTCACCGCGTCCAGCGGCTTTTGTTTTTCATCCAGCAGCGTCACGCGCAGGTTCGTCGTGCCGCCGTCAATCACCAGAAACATAGGCTTCCTTTCTTGGGGCGCTGCCCCAAACCCCGGCAGGAACCTGAGGTTCCTGCACCTCCCGTTTTGCTTCGCGACGGATTTCATAGCCGCTTACAGATTACGAATGTTTTTCGTTCCAATCCGCAATCGCGTCGGCAAACTGTTTTGCGCGCGCCTGAATCGCGGCGAAATCGCCGGATTTCACCGCGTCGGCGAGCACGAGCTGACCGCCCACGCCGAAGCCGCACACGCCCGCGTCAAGGAAGTCCGCGACGTTTTCGGGCTTCACGCCGCCGACGGCGGACATGTCGATATACGAAAGCGGCCCGCGGACGGCCTTGATATAGCTCACGCCGAGCGTGCCCGCCGGGAAGAGCTTGACGATATCCGCGCCCGCGCCGTGCGCCGCGACGATCTCCGTCGGGGTCAGCGCGCCGGGCATGGAGACCATGCCGAGCTGGCGGGTGCGGCGGATCACGCCGTAATCGACGTTCGGGGAGATGACGAGGCACGCGCCCGCGTCGCAGGCGGCCTCGACCTCCTGCACGGTCAGCGCCGTGCCGCATCCGACGAGCACGCGGTCGCCGTATTTCTCCACCGTATGGCGGATTTTCCCGGCGTTTTCCTTCACGCAGTCCGCGCTGTCGTGGTCAAACGTAAATTCGAGCACGCGAACGCCGCCCGCAATCAGCGCTTCGACCACGCCGTCGAGCTTTTCCGTCGGCACATGGCGCAGGATGGCGACGAGCTTCGCCGCCTTGATCTGCGTCAGCGCCTCATGATGCGACAACATGTCTCTTCCTCCCGCTTACGCGCACAGCGCGACGATGGCATAGGCGTAGATGCGCGCCGCTTTGATGAAGTTCGCCACGTCGATGCTCTCGTTCGCCTGGTGCTCCAGCTCCAGCTCGCCCGGGAAGAGCATGCCGTAAGCCACGCCCTCCTTGAGGTGGCGCGCATACGTGCCGCCGCCGATGGCAAACGGCTTGGCGTTTTCGCCGGTGATGGTGTTGTACACGTCCATCAGCTTGACGACCAGCTCGCTGGATTCCGGCACATGGTGCGGCTTGCTCGGGTGAATCGGCTCGAGCGTATAACCGGCGGGCGCAAGGCGGCGCTGCACGGTCTCGCCGATGGTCTCCGGGTTGAAGAACACCGGGTAGCGGCAGTCAAACATCGCGTCGATCCTGCCTTCCTTCGCGAAGAGCAGGCCGAGGTTGATGGTCAGCGCGCCGGAAACCTTGTCGCTGCCCGCGATGCCCAGATCCTCGCCCGCGGACTCGCGGCCCGCCGCCTCGTCCAGCAGCGCAATCGGCGCGCCGCCGATGCCGAGCTTGGCAAGCACATGCACGAGCATCTTCGCGGCGTTCTTGCCCTTCTCCGGGAAGGACGCATGCGCGGCAACGCCGGTCACGGTCAGGCGGGTGTTGCCCTCTGCCAGCTCGCTTTCCAGCGCGCAGTCCTCGTCCTCCACGTCGAACGCGTCCGCCGCGGCCTCGCGCCAGTCGCCCGCGATCACGGCCACCGCCTGATTCGGCACGACGTTCACGCGCGTGCCGGAGGCAATCTCGATCAGGCGCGCGTCATCCATCGCCGCATGCAGCGCCAGCTTAACGCCGCCCTTTTCGGTGTTGATCAGCGGAAAGTTCGCGTCCGGGGAGAAGCCCATATCCGGCAGGCCGATCTTCTGCTCGTAATACTTAAGATCCTGCATGCCGCACTCCTCGTCGCAGCCGAGAATCAAGCGGCAGCGGCGGCGCAGCGGGATGCCCGCGTTCAGAATCGCCTTCATCGCGAATACGGCGGCCACGCCCGGGCCTTTGTCGTCGCTCGTGCCGCGGCCGATCATGCGGCCGTCCACGATCTCCGCGCCGTAGGGATCATGATCCCAGCCCTCGCCTTCCGGCACAACGTCCAGATGGCTCAGCACGGCGATCACCTCGTCGCCCTCGCCGATTTCGGTATCGCAGCAGTAGCCGTCCACGTCGCGCGGCTCCATACCCAAACGCTTCAAATCCGCCATCGCGGTATCCAGCGCGCGGCGAACGCCCGCACCGAAAGGCGCGTTCTCGGCGCTGCGCTCCGCGCGAACGCTCGGTACGCGGATCCAGCGCTGAAGCGTTTCGACCATATCGCCCTCGAGGGCTTTCAGCTCGGCGTCGAGTTTCTCATTGTATTGCATGTTTTTATCCCCTTTCAATATTTTGACAAAAAACTTTTATTTCCAAGGTTTCGTGCCTGCGGGCACGACCAAAGGGCTTTCCGGTCGCCCTTTGGAAACCTTCGGCTGCACATAAGAAAGATTGACCCTTCCCTCTTTTATCGCGCAGCGATAAAAAGCCGGGAGGTGTCGAAACCTCAGGTTCCGACCGGGGTTTGGGGCAGCGCCCCATCATCCTTTACCCCAAAACGGTTTTCAACCGTTCCAGCGCCGCTTCAAGCTGCGCGCGCGGACAGCCGATGTTCAGCCGAATGAACCCGCGCCCGCTCTCGCCGAAGAACAGGCCGTCGTTTACCTTCACGTGCGCCTCGAACAGGCGGCGCATCAGCTCCTCCTGCTCAAGCCCCAGCGCGCGGCAGTCCAGCCACATCAGGTAGGTCGCCTCCAGCGGCGTAACGATCACCTTCGGGAAGTGTTCCTTCGCGTAGGCCGTCACCAAATCGCAGTTCGCCATCAGATACGCTTTCAGCCCGTCCAGCCATTCGTCGCAGGCCATATACGCCGCGCGCGTCGCCGCAAGGGCGAACACGTTGCCGCTCGTCACGCCGCTGGCCACGGATTCCTTCGCAATCGCTTCGCGCATCTTCTCGTTTTTGCACACCAGCGAAGCCTGCTGCAAGCCCGCGACGTTGAACGTCTTGCTCGCCGCGCAGAGCATCACCGCCAGCTCGTCCGCATGCGGCTGATTCAACACGCTATGGTGCGCGTTCGGCGCATAGACGAAATCCGCGTGAATCTCGTCGCAGACCAACGGCACACCATATTTATAGCACAGGTTGACCACGCCCGCAAGCTCTTCCTGCGTCCATGCGCGCCCGCACGGGTTATGCGGCGAGCAGAACATGACCAGCTTCGCCTCGCGGGCGGCCAGCCTGCCCTCCGCGTCGGCGAGGTTCAGCGTATAATGGCCGCGCGCGTCGCAAGCCATCGGGCTTCCCACCACCTTGCGGCCGCTTTCCGTAATGGAAGCGTAGAACGGGCCGTACACCGGCGTAAAGATCAACACGCCGTCGCCCGGCTCGGTCAGCGCGCGCACGCAGGTGCGCAGCTCGGAAACGACGCACGGCCCCATCAGCACATCCTTCGGCTCAAAGCTGACCCCGTGATGGCGCTTCCAATAGTCGCAGAGCGCGCGCGCATCCTGTTCGCCGCTCATCGTATAGCCCCACGTGCCCTGCTCAGCGACCTTTTTCACCGCTTCCGCAATGGCTGGCGCGGAGCGGAAATCCATATCCGCCACCCACATAGGGATCATTTCCGGGTCGTGATGCTCGTCGTCCATGCCGTCCCACTTCACGCAGTCCGTATGGCGGCGTTCAAGGCCGGCGTCGAAAAACGCCTTGTCGAATTCCATGACTCATTCCTCCTTGGTTAATCAGGCCGCCGATCTCTCTCGGATTCCAACGCCCGCGTTTTTTCCCGTTTACTTTTGGCACGCGATGACCCAATAGCCGCCGTCGCGCTCGATGGTTTCCGCCTCGGCGTACAGTTCTTTCAGGAACTTGAGCGCGCTGGGCGCGCCCTGCTGTTTGCGGATCACCAGATACAGCGCGCCGCCCTCTGCAAGGTGCGCCTTAGCGTCCTCGAACATCCGATAGATCACGGCCTTGCCCGCGCGGATCGGCGGGTTAGTGATCACCGCGTCGAACTCGCCTTCGACATGGGCAAAGCCGTCGGAGAGAACGGCCTTCGCCTGCATGCCGTTTTTCTGCACGTTATGGACGGCGAGATCGAGCGCGCGCTCGTTCACGTCGGCCATCGTCACATCCAGCGCCGGGAAGCGGGAGAGCGTCATGACGGTCATCGCGCCCCAGCCGCAGCCCATATCGAGCACGCGGCCATGCAGTTCCGGCAGGCTCTTACAGAGGATTTCGCTGCCGGGGTCGATATGCTGTTTGGAGAACACGCCCGCGTCGGTTTCAAACGCCAGCGTTTTACCCATGAACACGCTGGTGAAATGCCGCTCCTCGTGCTCGCTGGTCGGGGTATTGGTATAATAATATTCAGGCATAAAAAACTCCTTTTTGGGGCTTTGCCCCAAACCCCACCAAGAACCTGAGGTTCTTGGATTTCCCACCTTCTTTATTGCTTTGCAATAAAGAAAATTTATTTCGTTTCAACTTCGAGCAGGCTGACCTCGTCTTCCGTCAGTTCGCGCCACTCACCGGGCTTCAATTCGGGATCGAGCGCAAGGCCGCCGATGGCCATGCGTTTGAGATAGACGACATGTTTCCCCCGTGCGGCGAACATGCGCTTGACCTGATGATACTTGCCCTCGGTCACGCGGATATAGGCCGCGTCGCTGCCGTCGCGGTCGATTTGAGCCGGTCTTGCGTCGAACTCGCCGTCCGCATCGCTGATATGAATCCCGGCTTCCAGCGCGGCAACGTCCGCATTGGTCAATTCGCCGTCGAGCCGGGCGTAATAAACCTTGCCGACCTCGTGTCTGGGCGAAATGATGCGGTGCGCCAACTGCCCGTCGGATGTAATGATCAGCAGGCCCTCGGTATCCTTATCCAACCGCCCGGCGGGCATCGCGCCCATCGCGGCATACAGCGGCGGCAGCAGATCCATCACGGTCTTCTGCTTTTTATCCCGCGCGGCGGTCAGCACGCCGGAGGGCTTATTGAGCATCACGTGGCGCACGGCCTTATAGCAAAGCTGCCGACCGTCCAGCCGCACGTCGCTCGTCTCGCCGCAGACCTGCATGCCCGCGTCTCTCGCCGCCGCGCCGTCCACCGTCACGCGCCCGGCACGCACCATCGCCTTGATTTCGCTCCGCGTGCCCTCGCCGAGCAGGGCAAGCAGTTTGTCAAGCCGCATTTTTTCGCTCAAATCCTCATCCTCCCACAAATGCGTCCATCCCAAATTCAGCTATGCTTTCATTTGCGGAGTCGCAGGGGCGCGCATCGCGCGTCCGTCCCTTTACCGCTTTCCGTTTCCATGTGTTTTCCATTATACAGCACGGCAGGCGGTTTTGCAATCGCGCGGCGCGCTTGGCGATTTTTTGTCAACATTGGCCTGCGTCCTCCCTGTTCGGCGCGTTTTGCGCATGCGGGACAAAATCCGCCCGGATGGACATTTTGTGTTCAAAAACTGTCCCGATTCCGGGGGCTGTCATGGAAACATCACATGAATTTGCTTTTCCTTTTGCACAGTTTATGATATAATGCAGCTAAGCGGAAAAAAACGCGTGAATGAAGCGCGCGGGCTTTCCAATGTGCTTTCGGCAAGATAAACCCAATATCACAGGAGTGTGTTCACAATGAGGAAGAAGCAATGTGTTGCCATGCTGCTCGCAGGCGGCCAGGGCAGCCGTCTGGGCATCCTGACCAAGGACGTCGCCAAGCCGGCAGTTCCCTACGGCGGAAAATACCGTATCATTGATTTTCCGCTTTCCAACTGCACCAACTCGGGTATCGACGTGGTGGGCGTGCTGACGCAGTACCGCCCGCTGGAACTCAACGCCTACATCGGTTCCGGCTCTCCGTGGGATCTTGACCTTTCCAACGGCGGCGTTTACGTTCTGCCGCCGTATCAGACCGGCAAGACCGGCGAATGGTACAAGGGCACGGCCAACGCCATCTATCAGAATATCCCCTTCATCGCCCAGTGGGACCCGGAGTACGTGCTGGTGCTCTCCGGCGACCACATCTATAAGATGGATTACAACGCGATGCTGCGCGAGCACATCAGCAACGGCGCGGATCTGACCATCGCCGTGCGCGAAGTGCCGTGGGAGGAAGCGCCGCGCTTCGGCATCCTCAACACGGACGAGCACAACCGCATCACCGAGTTTGAGGAGAAGCCCGCCCAGCCCAAGAGCAACAAGGCTTCGATGGGCGTTTACATCTTCTCCTGGAGCAAGATGCGCAAGTATCTGGAGCTGGACGAGGCCAACCCGAACAGCGACAACGACTTCGGCAAGAACATCATCCCGGCGATGCTCGAGGCCGGCGAGAATCTGTATACCTACACGTTTGACGGCTACTGGAAGGACGTGGGCACCATCGAATCCCTCTGGGAAGCGAACATGGACCTGCTCGAGATGCCCATGCCGATCGACCTGTACGACAAGCGCTGGCGCATCTACGCCCGTAACCCGGGCATGCCGCCGCACTACATTGCCGACGGCGCGAAGGTCGTCAACTGCCTGATCACCGAGGGCTGCGAGGTCAAGGGCGTGATCAACCATTCCGTGCTCTTTGCGGGCGTGACGGTGGAAACCGGCGCGGAGATCACCGACGCGGTGATCATGCCGGGCGCGGTCATCGAGCGCGGCGCGGTGGTTCGCCGTGCCATCATCGCGGAAAACGCGCACATCGGCGCGGGCGCGGTGGTCGGCGAGGAGACCGGCAAGATTGCCGTCGTCGGCCACAACGCCGTGATCCCCGCGGGGGATAAGGTTGCCGCGGGCGCTCAGATTGACGCCGGCGCGCAGCAGTAAGGAGGGCACCCACAATGAAAGACGTCATGGGTTTGATTTTTACCGGTGAGAACGATATCCACCTCGGCGAGCTGACCAGCCTGCGCGCGGTTGCCGCCCTTCCGATCGCGGGCCGTTACCGCGTGATCGACTTCCAGCTTTCCTCGATGGTGCACAGCGGCATTAAGAACGTCGGCGTGATCACGCAGAAGAACTACTCTTCCCTGATGGATCACATCGGTTCCGGCCGCGAGTGGGATCTGCACGGCAAGCAGGGCCTTGTGATGCTGCCGCCGTTCCTGACCCGCGAGAACATGGGCGTTTACTCCGGCCTGCTGGATGCGCTCAAATCCAACAGCACCTATCTGCGCCTCTCCCGTCAGGAATACATCGTGCTGACCAACAGCCACACGATCTATAATATGGATTACACCGACGCGCTCAAGTACCACATGGAAAAGGGCGCGGATGTGACCGTGCTTTACGCGCACGGCGCGAAGGCCGTCGGCACCGAGGGCGAGAACGACACGTTCCTCTCCGTCGATGAAGAGGGCAAGGTTACGGGCATGGAAATCGGTTCTTCCGTGCCGACGCGCGACTGCGCTTCCCTGAAGGTCTACATCACCAAGCGCGAGCTGCTGCGCCAGCTCGTCGAGCAGGCGGCCGCCAACGGCATGCACGACTTTGACCGCGACATCCTCCAGCGCAACATCAACGACGGCAACCTGAAGGTTTACGGCTACGAATACAAGGGGCTGGCCTGCCAGATCGACTCCATCCAGTCCTACTTCAACTTCAACATGTCGCTGCTCTCCGGCGACGTGCGCCGCCAGCTCTTCCCGAAGGATCGCCCGGTGTATACCAAGGTGCGCGACGACCTGCCGACCCGCTATGTGGACGAGTGCGAGTGCTCCAACTCGCTGATTGCCAACGGCTGCGTGATCGAGGGCACGGTCATCAACTCCGTCCTCTTCCGCGGCGTGAAGATCGCCAAGGGCGCGGTTGTCAAGAACTCCATCGTCATGCAGGACGCGCAGATTCAGGAAGGCGCGGAGATCGACCACTGCATCCTTGATAAGCAGAGCGTCATCCGCCGCAACGGCCGCCTGATCGCGCCCGCCGCTTACCCGATTGTCATCGCCAAGAACGTTGTGATTTAAAGCAAAGCGGGGGCTGTTCATGCGTGGACGGTTCCCGCCTTTTTCCATCAAAACATAAGGAGGAATTCACATGAAGATTCTCTTTGCGGCATCCGAGTGCGTCCCTTTCATTAAAACCGGCGGTCTGGCCGACGTGGTGGGCGCGCTTTCCCCCGTGCTCAAGGCGCAGGGCGCGGACGTGCGCGTCATTCTGCCGCTGTACGCCGCCATCCCGGAGCAGTACGCCAGCCAGATGAAGCTGGAATGTGAGTTTGAGGTCGAGCTTTGCTGGCGCCGCCAGTATTGCGGCATCAAGAGCCTTGAATACCAGGGCGTGACCTTCTACTTCGTCGATAACCAGTACTACTTCGGCCGCTCCTACATCTACGGACTCGGCGGCGACGAATACGAGCGCTTCGGCTTCTTCGACCGCGCGGTCATCGACGCGCTCGCGCATCTGGATTTCAAGCCCGACGTCATCCACTGTCACGACTGGCAGACCGGCATGATCCCGGCGCTGCTCAAGATTCAGTACGCGCAGTTCCCGTTCTATCAGGATATGAAGACGGTGTACACCATCCACAACCTCCAGTATCAGGGCGTGTTCCCGATCAAGGCGGTTCAGGATACGCTCGGCCTGGGCGACAGCCTGTTCACCGCGGACAAGCTGGAGTGCTACGGCTGCGCGAACTACATGAAGGCCGGTCTGGTCTATGCAGATGAGCTGACCACCGTTTCCCCGAGCTATGCGGACGAGATTCAGACCGCGTTCTACGGCGAGCGCCTCGACGGGCTCCTGCGCGCGCGCAAGGATCAGCTGATGGGCATCCTCAACGGCATCGACGTGAACGACTACGACCCGTCGAAAGACCCGCAGATTTACGTGAACTACGATCCGTATCACCTCGGCGGCAAGGAGACCTGTAAGGCGGAGCTGCAAAAGGAGCTGGGTCTGACGGTCGATCCGACCGTGCCGCTGGTGGGCATCATCTCCCGCCTGTCCAACCAGAAGGGTTTTGACCTCATCGAGTGCGTCATCCGCGAACTGATGGCGACCGGCATCCAGCTCGTCGTGCTCGGCATGGGCGAAGCGAAATACACCAACCTGTTCTCCTGGGCGGAGAGCGAATACCCGGGCCGCCTGGCGGCGCGCTTTGCGATGAACCACCAGCTTGCGCACCGCATCTACGCGGGCAGCGACATGTTCCTCATGCCCAGCCAGTTCGAGCCGTGCGGCCTCTCCCAGATGATCGCGATGCGCTATGGCTCTGTGCCGATTGCGCGCGAAACCGGCGGCCTGCGCGATACCGTGCTCTCCTACAACAAGTTCACCGACGAGGGCAACGGCTTCACCTTCTTCAACTACAACGCGCACGACATGCTGCACACCGTCCGCCGCGCCGTGCATTACTACCAGAATAACCGCGAGGTCTGGTATCGCCTGATTGTGCGCGGCATGACCGGCGATTACAGCTGGTATTCCTCCGCCGGCAAGTACATGGCGCTCTACGAGGAAGTCACCAAGCCCGCGACGAGCTTCACGCTCAGCGAGGAGAAGCCCGAAAACCCTAAGCCTGCCCCGGCCGCGCAGGCAGAGGCCGGGGACGTAACGGAAGCCGTCAAGGAAGAAGCGCCCAAGGCCGAGGAAAAGCCCAAGGCCAAGCGCGCTCCCCGCAAGAAGGCCGAGCCGAAAGCCGAAGCGGCCGCTGAGGTGAAGGAAGAAGCCAAGGCCGAGGAAAAGCCCAAAGCCAAGCGCGCTCCCCGCAAGAAGGCCGAGCCGAAAGCCGAAGCCGAGGTGAAGGAAGAGGCCAAGGCCGAGGAAAAGCCCAAGGCCAAGCGCGCTCCCCGTAAAAAGGCTGAGCCGAAAGCCGAAGCCGAGGTGAAGGAAGAAGCCAAAGCCGAGGAGAAGCCTAAGGCCAAGCGCGCTCCCCGTAAAAAGGCTGAGCCGAAAGCCGAACCGAAGGCTGAGTAAACCCGTTTGATGCGCTCCCCCGATGCAGGTTTTGCCCTGCATCGGGGTTTTGCTTTTCCTGCCTATTGATTCTTGCCCGCAATTCGGCTACAATAGAGGCCGTAATGAATTCGTTTATCGCCCCATTTTGAAAGGAGCCTTTCATGAACCTTCCGACACTCAAGAAACGCCGCCCTGCCCTGCTGACGCTGCTCGCCGTTCTGGGCGCTGCGTTTGCCGCGCCCTACCTCGTGCTCAACGACCCGGATTCGCTCGTTTTCCGCGACGGGATGCTCGCGACGATCCTGCTGCTCGCGGCGGCCTATCCCGCCCATATCGCGTTTGAAAAGCATGCCGGGCGCGCACTGAAATACGGCTGCTTTCTGGCGCTGTTCTTCGCGTTCTTCCTCGGGCTGGGCAGCGAGCTGATGTTTTACGACGGCTTTCTGCCCGGCGTGGGCAGCTTTGTCCGTCGGCTGGTCGTCCCCTGTCTGGCCACGCCGCTGCTGGGCGCGCTGTTCTCCTTCTTCTTCGCCTCCTCCGAGCGCTATAACGGCGCGTCCGCGCGTCGGCTCCCCTATCTGTTCTATTTCCTGATTTTTGCGCTTTCCTACACGGCGGCGCTGCTGGCCTTCTTTCCCGGCATCATCAATTACGATTTCGAGGGCGAAATCGTGCAGTACATGACCGGCGAATATCTGGCCTCGCACCCGATTTTCCATTCCATGCTGACCGGCGTGCTCTACCAGATCGGCACGGCCGTCTTCGGCAGCGCGACCGGCGGCGCGGCGACGTACAGCGTCTTCCAGCTCCTCTGTCTGGCCGCGATGTTCGCGTGGTGCTGCTGCTTCCTGCAAAAGCGTGTGCCGCTGTGGACGGTTCTGCTGGTCACGGCTTCGATGGCGATTCTGCCCTTCAACGGCGTGCTGGCCATTTCAACGGTCAAGGATACGCTCTTCACCGGCCTGTGCGCGATGCTCTGCCTGACGCTGTGGGAGATCACGGAAGACCCGGAGGCGTTTCTGGCGCGCAGGGCGAACCTGCTGCGCGTGTTCCTCATCTGCCTGTTCATGTCGCTGCTTCGCCACAACGCCATTTTTGCCGTGCTGCCCGCGGTTCTCGTCATCCTCATCCTCTGCCGCGGCGCGCGCAAAAAGGCCGCCGCGCTCTGCGCCGTGACGATGCTCTTCTGCCTCGGCATGCCCCGCTGCCTGCAAGCCGTCACCCACGCGAAGGCGCTGCTCAGTTCGGAACTGATGAGCGTTCCCTGCCAGCAGCTGATGCGCACCGCCGCGCGCGCGGACGATTTGACGCAGGAGGAATACGACGAAATCGCCGATTGGTTCTCCCGCGCCATCCATCGCTATCGCCCGAATTCCGCCGACCCGGCCAAGGGCGGCAACTTCGATTTGGAGCGCTACAACGCCCATCCCGAGGAATACTGGTCGCTGTGGAAAAAGTACGCCAAGCGCTACCCGCGCATCTATATCGAGGCGTTTTTCACCAACTGCATGGGCATCTGGTACCCGGACGACACGACCCACGCCCACACGATGGATATCGAGGATTGGGATTACGTCTACCTGAAAACCAATAACATCGTGCCGGAGATGGTCGGCGAAGTCACCGCTCATTCGTACCTGCCCGCTTATCGGACGTGGCTTTACGATTCGGCGCATCATTCCCGGCACGAGAATGTGCCGCTCTATTCGCAGCTCTTCAAACCCTCGACCTACGTATACGCGCTGCTGGTGCTGACGCTGCTGCTGTTTTACCGCCGCGAGCGCCGCTGGGCGCTGTGCACGCTGCCGGTGTGGGGCGTCATTCTCTCCCTGCTCTTCTCGGCGTGCATCCTCGTGCGCTATTCGTATCCCTTCATGATCTGCGTGCCGATGCTGATGCTGCTGATTCTCTTTTCAAACCGCCGTCCCGCCTGACGCTGCTCCGCTCGGGGCGTGACCCACCTGTCTGCCGTTTTTCGCGGCAGATTTTTTTATTTTGGTCTTGACAGTGCGCCCGTTCCGATGTATTATTGTATTAAGTCCTTAGTACAGTAACACAGGAAAGGAGCTTCATCATGGATTGGACGATTATAGACGGCCGACCCGTCTATCTTCAGCTGATCGAGCAGCTTGAATTAACCATCGTCACGGGCGAATATCCACCGGGCGGAAAAATCCCCGGCGTGCGCGACCTAGCCGCTCAGGCGAAAGTCAATCCGAACACGATGCAGCGCGCGCTCGCCGAGCTGGAAACGCGCGGCCTGCTGGAAACCCAGCGAACAACCGGGCGAACCGTGACGTCGGATACCGAAAAAATCACGCAGACCCGGCAGGCGCTGGCGCAGACGCTGGTTCACAATTTTTATCATCAAGCCCTCGCGCTCGGCCTGACCAAGGCCGAAATCACCGCGCTGCTTGAACAGGAGGAGGCATAATCATGGCGGCCATTTATACCGCAAATCATCTGGAAAAACGATACGGGAACCATGTCGCGCTGCGCGACGTGAATTTCTCGATTGAGCCGGGGCGGCTCGTCGGTCTGCTCGGCCCGAACGGCGCGGGCAAATCCACGCTGATCAAATGCTCGATGGGGCTGCTTACGCCGACCTCGGGCGTCGTCGCCATCGGCGGCGTGAAGCCCGGCCCGGCGAGCAAGGCCCTCACGTCTTACCTGCCTGACCGCATGGCGCTCTCCACGAGTATGCGCGTGCGCGACGCGGTGGCCATGTACGCGGATTTCTTCACGGATTTCGACCGCACGAAGGCGCGCGACATGCTGCTGGATCTGAAGCTCAGCGACAGCCAGCGCATCAGCGCGATGAGCAAGGGCATGCAGGAAAAGATGCAGCTCTGCCTCGTGATGGCGCGCGCCGCGCGGCTGTATCTGCTCGACGAGCCGCTGGGCGGCGTCGATCCGGCGGCGCGGGATTACATCATGAACACCATTCTGCGCAATTACAGCGATAACGCCTCCGTCGTGCTCTCCACCCACCTCATCGGGGACATCGAGCGCGTGCTGGACGAGGTGCTGATCCTCAAGGACAGCGCGGTTTTCCTGCATCAGAGTGTGGATGAGCTGCGCGAGGAACATGGGTGCAGCGTGGATGAATATTTCAGGGAGGTGTTTCGGGCATGATTCGCAAATTGCTCAAGGTTGAATTCCGGGAGTCGCTTTCCTCCATGCTGCCCGTAGGCGTGGGCATGGTCGTTTTGAGCGCGCTGATGGCGCTGACCTCCGTGCTCACCGGGCGGCTCGATCTCAATTTCGGCAAATTCGACTGGTTCAACGCGCTGCTGTCCTTCGCGACGGGCATCTGCTTCCTCGCGGTGCTGGTGGTCTGTTTCTGCGCGAACGTCAGCCGCTTTTACCGCATGCTCGGCGAGGAGGGCTATATTCAGCTGACCCTGCCCGCAACGCTGAGCCAGCATATCGCGGCCAAGCTGATTGCCGCCGTCGCGACGACGCTGCTTTCCTTCCTCTTTCTGGCCGCGTGCATCTTCCTGATGTCCCTGCCGACCAGCATAAACGCCTTCATCGCCGCCCTTCGCGAGGGTTACGACACGATTCGTGGCCTCGGCTTGCCCGCGTGCCTGCTGCTTCTGCTGTTTACCGTGCTGAGCATTGCGGCGATCTATCTGCACACGTATCTTTCCAGCGCAATCGGCGGTCTGTTCACCCAGCACCGCAAGCTTGCGAGCATCATCACGTTCTTTGCGCTGCAATTCCTTGCGCAGATTCTATCTATGCTGGTTATCTACTTTGCCGCAACGCATATGCAGACCTTCATTGACAATCTCGGCCGCTTCGCCTTCAACCTGCTCAGCAGCCCGAACGGCAGCCTGAAAGCGTTCTACGGTTCGCTCATCGGCGTTTCGGCGGTCACCGCCGTCATCGACGCGGTGCTCTGGCTGATCACACAGACCATTCTCACCAAGAAGCTGAATCTGCCGTAACATCATAAAAGCGACACACTCGGTCATTCGAGTGCGTCGCTTTTTTTCATAGATCGTCCGAACTCACGCCGCCGCCATAGCGCTTGAGCACATATTCCCCGTTCTCGTCCTTTTCGTAATCAAAGCCGTAATCGCCGTTCTTGCCGTTCAGCTCGTAGCTGATGGTCACAATCACGCGATCGGCCTTCGTGTTCTTGCAGGCCACGCCCGTTTCCTTCACCACCGCATCCGGGAACGCCTCGGTAAACAGGCTGACCGCCTTCTCCCGCACGACGGGCACAAAGCTCCAGTCGATGTCCCCGCCGTTGTTCTGCGGCGTCTCCACCTGATTGCTCTGGATCTTCTCCCCCGCCTCATGCAGCGCGTTCTCGATGCCCGTGCAGCCGGAAAGGGAGACAAGCAGCGCAAAGAGCGCCAGCGCCAGCAACGTTTTTTTCATGGTTCTTCTCCTTATCCCCACGCCTTTTTCAGCGCGGCAAGTCCCTGCCGAATCTGTTCTTCATCCATGCCGGAAAAGCCCAGCAGCACGATGCGGCTTTCGTCATTCTGCATCACCGCGTAATCGGATAGCCGCGTCAGGCGCACCCCGGCTTGTTCGGCCAGCGGCACCAGCTCGCGCGCGGGCGCTTTACCGCCGACGCGAAGCAGCGCATACAGCCCCGCGCCGCAAGGCGCAACGTCGCCAAGACCGAGTGCCTGCACGGTTTCCGTCAGCGCCGCCAGCCGCGCGCGGTAGACCACGCGCATCCGCGCGATATGCCGCTCCAAAAAGCCGCCCGCGATGAACTTGCGCAGCGTCTCCTGCTCAAACCCCGGCACCGTACAGGCCGCGTGCATCGTTCGATAGCGCGCCGCCAGCTCCTCCGGCAGCACCATGAAGCTCAGGCGCAGGCCAGGCGCAAGCGTCCGCGAAAACGTGTTCATATAGACGACCTGCCGCCCGCCGTCCATGGCGCGCAGCGCGGGCGCGCCCGCGCCGGAAAAGCGGAATTCGCTGTCGTAATCGTCCTCGAGAATATAGCCGCCCGTCTCGCGCGCCCAGCGCAGCAGCGCCTCCCGCTGGCCGGGCTGCATCTCCTCGCCCGTAGGGAATTGATGCGTCGGGGTGACGTAGGCCGCGCCCGCGCCGCTCCTGTACAGCTCGCGCACGTCAATCGCCCCGCCGGAAAGCGGGGTCGGCGCAATCCGCGCGCCGCTGACCACCAAAATGCGCCGAACGCGCGAATACCCGGGATCCTCCACCGCGAAAAGGCGCTCCCGCCCGATCAGCGCAACCAGCGCGGAAACCAGCACCTCTGTGCCCGCGCCGAGGACGATGGAATCCGGCGGCACGTCGATGCCGCGCATGCGGTGCAGATAGCCCGCAATTTCGCGTCTCAGCGCCGGTTCGCCCTGCGGGTCGCCGGAAAGCAACAGCGTCGCGCTCTGCTCGCTGAGCACTTCGCGCATCAGCCGCGCCCACGTAGCGTAAGGGAAATGCGCCGCATCGGCCGCGCCCGTGCCGAAATTCCAGCGCACGGGCGGCTTTTCTTCGGCTGTCGAGCCGACGCTCTTCGCCTGTTCCAGCGCGTACATGCCGCTTCTGGGGCGGCTTTCGCAAAGCCCTTCGCTGATGAGCCTCGCGTAGGCCGCCTCGACCGTCGCCGTGCTGACGCGCAGGTGCGCCGCCAGCTCCCGCTTGGAGGGCATGCGCTCGCCCGGCTGAATTCCGCCGCGCTCCATTTCGCGCTTGAGCGCGGTATAGAGCTGCTCGCAGAGCGGCATTTTGCTTGTCGGTTCCAATGTACACGTAAACATGTTCATTCCACCTCGCAGTGCGCCCAGTCGCGGACGTGATCCCACGCGACGTAAAAGCCCGCACCGTGGCTGCAAAAGACACTCCCCGGCGGGTTCTGCACGTCGGCCAGCGCGTCATAACCGATCTTTTTCACGATTTCGTCCTGATTCTTGCAGGGTTCGTAACGGTCAAACCGCGAAGCGATGCGCCCGTGGCCGCGCGTGGACGCAGCGAACTTCGTCGGATAATCCCAGAACGTCGCGGCAGTGCACCGGCCTGTCAGCGTCGTTTCGCCGCCGTCCGTTTCGGAAGCGTCCAGCTCCGCGCCGATGCGCAGCAGCTCACCCGTCACCCGCGCCAGCGTTTCGCTCGGCATCGCCAGTTCAAAACGCACAACCGGCTCGAGCAGCACGTTTTCCGCCTGCATCAGCGCGTTGCGAATCGCGCGGCAGGTCGCTTCCCGAAAGTCGCCGCCCTCCGTATGCTTGAGGTGCGCGCGCCCCGCAATCAGCTCGATCCGCACATCCGTCAGCGGGCTGCCCGTCAACACGCCGGGATGTTCCCGTTCAAAGACGTGCGTGCGGATCAGCCGCTTCCAGTTTTCGTCCAGCGAATTGGGCGGGCAGTTGACCGCGAACGTCACGCCGCTCCCCGGCTCACCGGGCGTAAGCCTGAGCCACACCTCGGCATAGTGCCGCAGCGGCTCGTAATGCCCGATGCCCACGACGGGCGCGGCAATCGTCTCTTTATAGAGCACATGCGGCGGCAGCATGCGCACCTTGTCGCCAAACCGCGCTTCCAAAATGCCCTGCAAAACCTCGACCTGCACCGCGCCCATCACGCCGACGGAAACGCCGTTTTCCTCCGGGCGGACGGAGAGCAGCGGGTCTTCCTCCTCCAGCTCACGCAGATGCATCAGCAGCGCGCTCTGCGTCAGCGGCTCGACCGGCTCCACCTGCACGCTCATCAGCGGCACGGTTTCGGGCATTTCAAGGCCGAAATTCCCGCCGATGCGTTCGCCGGGTTTGGCCGAAAGCCCCGCCAGCGCGGCGGTCTGCCCGGCGTGCGCTTCGCCCATCGGCAGCAGCTTTCCGCCCTGCGGCGCGAGAATCGCCGCGACTTTGCACGCGCCGGAAAGCGTCTGCACCTCGTCGCGCGCGCGCACAACGCCGCTCGTCACCTTCACATAGGTATACCGAACGCCGCCGACGCGCCGCACCCGATATGCCTTGGCGGAAAACGGCTCGTTCTCGCGCCGCGCATCATCCGTCCGGCAGAGCTCACCGACGGCTTCCATCAGCGCGTCCACGCCGATATCGTTCAGCGCGCTGCCCGCCAAAACGGGATAAAGCGCGCAGGCCGCAAACGCGCGCCGCGCGCCCGAAAGATAATCCGCCCTCGCCGCGGTTTCATCCAGATGCTGTTCGAGAAGAAGCTCGTCCCGCTCGGCCAACGCCTCGCGCACGTCGCCCGCCATCAGCACGCAGTCGCCGGAAAGCAGCCTGCGCATCTGCGCCATGACGCGCAAAACGTCCGCGCCCTCCCTGTCCGTCTTATTCAAAAAGAGGATCGTCGGGATGTTTTTCTTTTGCAGCAGCTTGAAGAGCGTCACGGTGTGGCTTTGCACACCCTCCGCGCAGGAGACGACCAGCAGCGCCGCATCCAGCACGGACAGCGCGCGCTCCATCTCGCCGGAAAAATCGACGTGCCCCGGCGTATCCATCAGCGTGACGAGCAGCGGCTCCTCCCCCGAAACGGGCCACGAAAGCGTCGCCTGTTCGGTGAAAATCGTAATGCCGCGGGCGCGCTCCATCGGGTCGTCATCCATAAACGCGTCGCCGTGATCGACGCGGCCGCAGGCGCGGATCACGCCCGCGCGCCTGAGAAGCTGTTCGCAGAGCGTCGTCTTGCCCGCGTCCACGTGCGCCGCAACCCCGAGCGTCAAATGCATGGCTGTTCCTCCGTCGGCGCTTCCGGCTGCGCCGCTTTCGCCGCCTCGTCCTCCTCGCGGATGCGGTCAAACACCGCGTCCACCACCTTCTGCTGATGGCGCGTGAACTTACGCCCCGCCAGATACGCCTGCGCCATTTCCGGCCTGCGCCGCAGGGTGATATACAGCGATTCGCTGATCTGCCAATCGACGATGTGCGCGTGGTTGCCGTTGAGCAGCGGTTCGGGCACGGTCAGCCCCTCGAATTCGCGCGGACGGGTATACTGCGGGTATTCCAGCAGGCCGGAGGAAAAGCTCTCCGTCTGCGCGCTCTCCTCGCAGCCGAGCACGCCCGGCACGAGCCGCGCCACGCAATCCACCAGCACCATCGCGCCCAGCTCGCCGCCGGTCAGAATATAATCGCCGATGGAAAGCTCCTCGTCGATGCACAGATCCAGCGCGCGCTGATCCACGCCCTCATAATGGCCGCAAAGCAAAATCAGCTCGTCCTCTTTGGCGAGCTGCTCGGCTTTTTTCTGCGTCAGCGTCTCGCCGCGCGGGGAGAGATAGATGCGCCGCACCTTCCGCTCGCCCTGCACGTCGCGAATCGCGTCCACAATCGGCTGGGCAAGCATCACCATGCCCGCGCCGCCGCCGAAGGGCGCGTCATCCGTGTTATGGTGCTTGTTTTTGGAATAGGCGCGGATATCCACCTCGCGGATATCCAAAATGCCCGCCTTTTCCGCGCGGCCGAGCATGCTCGTGTGCAGCGGGGTGAACATCTCCGGGAAGGTGGTCAGAATCGTGATTTTCATTTGTCCTCCGTAGGCTCGGACGAGAGCAGCGTCATCTCCTGCTTGGCCATATCTTCAAGCACGGCGTACATCTGCTCCTCCTGCGTGGCGATTTCCAGAATCTCGATTTCGCGCAGGGTGACGGTTTCCTCCTCCGCCTCGCGGCCAAAGAAATCCAGCAGCCGCAGTTTGAGCCGCAGGCCGTTGGCCTCCAGCACGCGGCCGGTGATCATGTCGTCGCCCATGATGACCGAGACGATCTCCCCGCGCTCCTTGCAGGCCAGCAGCACGCTGAGCAGCAGATCGGTGTCCTCCGCGGGCGCTTCCGTAAAAAAGCAGCGATGATGCTGCTTGTGGTAAGCGAGCAGCATCGCCAGCCGCTGTTCATATTCCTCCCCGGCGAGCACCTGAATCACGTCCTGGTTGCGCCGCACGCGCCAGCCGTCAATCTGCCCCCACGGGCTTAAATCGCACATGAGCACATGCTGCCCGTCCACCGCCTCCACAAAGCCCGCGGAGAACCCCTCCGGGTCGTCCGGGTCGGTATAGACGGAAGCCAGCGCGCCCTGCGCCGCCAGAATCCTGAGCAGATAAACCATATATCCGTTGGTCATAGTTTTACCTTTCAGTTTAATACCTTCTCTTGGGCAGATAGAACCGCCGCTTGCCCCAGATATCCACAATCATGATGCACGGTTCGCCCGCGCAGACGGGCATTTCCAGCGTGGCGGCCAGCGCCGGGGTGGCCACGCTCCGCGCGCTGGATGCATACCGGCGATAGGTATCGCCCTGCACAAAGCCGCAGCTCCATTGATCCACCGCGTCCAGCCCGTTCACGCCCATTGCCTGCGCGGCCTCGTTTTCAAAGCTGATGAGCCGCACGGTGTACGAGCTGATGGCCGGAAAGACCTCGGCCTCAACCACGCAGTCGTCCTCGCCGCAGGGCGCTTCCACGTCGAAGGTGAAATCCAGCGGCTTGCCCGCCGTGCTCTGCGCCAGCCGCTTACCCGTCGTCGCAATCGCCAGCGGGCTTTGATCGACGCACAGAAAGCGCCGGTTCAGCCCCGCCGCCGCTACGGCCGACGTGCCGCTGCCCGCGAACAGGTCGCAGATCAAATCGCCCTCCTGCGAAGAGCAGCTGACGATGCGCTCCAGCAGCTTGAGCGGCTTTTGGGTTTCGTAGCCGGTGCGCTGGGGATCCTTCTGCTGCAAGTGGCTGATGTCGTCCCAAACGTCGCCGGGATAGGCCGGCTCGTCGTCGTAATAGCGGTATTCCTTGCCGCCGGACATGATGGCGCGGTAACTGCGCCCGTTTTCATCGACGGCGCGGCGCATGTGGTTGCTTCTCGACTCGTTGCGCGCGACGGGCACGGCCTTGAGGTTGAAATAATACGCTCTCGACCGCGCATAGAACAGGATCACGTCGTGCTTGCGCGGGAAATAGCTGCGCGCGCGTCCGCCGGTCTGGTAACTCCAGATGATCTCGTTGAGGAAGTTGCTTTCGCCGAAAACCTCGTCCATCAGCAGCCGCAGGTGCGCGTACATCCGGCTGTCGATATGCAGAAAGATGGTGCCTTCCTTCTTGAGCAGTTCGCGGGAAAGCAGCAGCGTTTTTTTCATCATCGCCAGATATTCCGCGCGATCCGGCCAGCGGTCGTCGTAAGCGGGCAGGCTGAGGCTGGGCGAGCCGTTTTTATAACCCTTTTCGCCGATGCGCGCTTTCATATCGAACTGCTTTCCCGTGTTAAACGGCGGATCGAGATAGATGGTCTGCACCTGCCCCCCGAAGCGAGATAGAAGGGCCTCTCCATCCTCCGGCATTTTTGCCTGGATGAGCGTGCCCGTGCTCTCCCGACCCATATGGCGCTCTGCGACGCAGCTGATATATGTGCAGGGCATGGCCATCCACCTTTCTAAGCGGCTTGCGCTTCTTTTGATTCTCGCATGTCCGCAGACACGCTCCCTAATATAGTATTATACTGTTTTTTACGGCTTTTTACAAGGGGGCGAAATGATCAAAAAAACTCCGCTCCCTGCCAAAGCAAAGAGCGGAGTTTGGAACTGATTCTTCTTAGAGGAAGATGTACTTGAGCACGAACAGCACGGCCAGCACATACATCAGCGGCTTAACCTGCTTGCCCTTGCCGGAGACCACGTGCAGCACCACATAGGAGATGATGCCCATCGAGATGCCTTCGGAGATGCTGTAAAACAGCGGCATGGCGACGATGGCGAGGTACGCCGGGATGGCCTCGGCCATGTTATCCTCGTCGAAGCGGATCTCGGTGACGGTGGAAACCATCAGGTAGCCGACCATCATCAGCGCCGGAGCGGTCGCGAAGGACGGAATCGCCGTGAAGATCGGCGCGAAGAACATGGAAGCGAGGAACAGGATGCCGGTGGTCATCGCGGTCAGGCCGGTGCGGCCGCCCGCAGCCACGCCGGAAGCGGACTCGACGAACGTGGTGATGGTCGAAGTGCCCATCACAGCGCCGACGGTGGTGCCGATGGCGTCCGCCATGAGCGCGGGCTTGATGCCCGGCAGGCGGCCCTCTTCATCGAGCATATCGGCCTTGGTGGCCACGCCGATGAGGGTGCCGAGGGTATCAAAGATATCCACGAACAGGAAGGAGAACACGACGATGATGAAGTTGACAATGCCGACGTTGCTGAAATCCACGTTGAAGCACTGGCCGAAGGTCATGCCCAGCTTGGAGAAATCCGTCAG
>CAKTXH010000007.1 GCA_934630975.1 uncultured Clostridia bacterium
AGCACGAAAAAAGCGCCCCTGCACGCATGGCGATCATGCACAGGGGCGCCCGAAAGCGCGGTACCACCCTGATTCAGCCGCCCGTCGGGCGGCCCTCAGCGGCTCAATAAGCCTCAGCCGATCACGGGGCTGAACCGCCGCGGGTTACTGCCTTCGCCCGCGATGCTCCGGGAGGAGAAAGCCGCGCTTCAGCCCGTCGGCTCGCACCCAACCGCCGATTCTCTGAAAAGCCTACGCGCGCTGATTCCCATCATCGCATTTAGCAGCCGACCGAAATCGGCTATGAAACGCCTTTTATTGTAGCCAACGCGGGCGAAAATGTCAAGCCTGTTTCCGCGCCTGCTGCCTGAGCTTCTCGGTATATTTTTCAACCGGCAGCGGCGGAGAGAAGAAATAGCCCTGAATATCCGTGCAGTCCAGCGCGCGCAGGAAATCGACCCGATCCTCGGTCTCCACGCCCTCGGCGGTGGTATACAGCCCCAGCTCGTAGCACAGGCGCACGACCTGCCGCAGCATGATTTCGCCCTTGCGGTCGCCGATGCAGTCAATCAGGCTCTTATCCAGCTTGACGGTATCGACGAACGGCAGTTTGAGCATCGGCAGGGTGGATTGCTCCTTGCCGAAGTCGTCGATTTCGATGCGGAAGCCGTACCGATAGAATTCCTGAAGGACGGAGATCACCGCGTCGTCGGAGACCATCGCGCTTTCCGTAACCTCCAGCGGCACCATCCATGTGGACAGGCCGTAGCCTTCCAGAATCCGCTTGTACGTCATCGCCACGCCCTGACGGCACAACGACGCGCGCGACAGGTTGACCGAGATGGGCCGAATCTCGATGCCCTCCTGCCGCCACTGGCTCATCTGCGCGCAGACGCAGGTGAACATGTATTCGTCCAGCTTGCCAATCGCGCCGTTCTTTTCAAACAGCGGGATGAAGCGCGCGGGCGGGAGCATCGTCCCGTCCTCCTGCACCCAGCGCACCAGCGCTTCGCCGCCGACGATTTCGCCCGTCTTGGGGTTGCATTTCGGCTGGTAATACGCCTTGAACTGGTGGCCGCCGATGGCCGCTTCAAAGCGATCCTCCATCTGCATGTTTTCAAAGAACGCGTTCTGGTCCACGTCCTGATAGAACGCGACGGTGTTCTCGCCGTTGCCCCGCGCCGCGCCCAGCGCCAGGTTCGCCAGCTCGCACGCGCGGCGGATATCCTCCTCCGGCCGCATGGCGTAAACGCCGAACCGCGGCACGACGTGAATCACGCCCATCTTATCCGACAGGCGGCGGATGCCGCGCTCAATCCGGAGCAGCCGCTCGAGCACCGCCGAACGCCGGCGCTCCTTGAGTTGAAAGACGAAATGATCCGCGTCCACGCGCGCGGCCGGTTCGCTCTCCGTCAGCCCGCTCCGAATACACTCGTATACGCCGCGCAGCACGTCGTCGCCCTTCTGCTCGCCGAACATGCCCGCGATCATCTTGTAATCGTCCAAATCACAGGAGACCATGTAGCCGCCCTCGGCGCTGTCGGCTTTCATCAGGAATCCGGCAAAGTTGCTGCCGCCCGTCAGCGCGTCGCTGTACGCCGCATGGCGCAGGTTTTCGTTGTAGCGCCGGTAAATCGTCAGCACGACGAAGACGAACGCCGCGCACATCAGCGCAATCACGCTCAACAGGGTGCGGATGCTCGAAAACACGCCGTGCATCCGCCCGTAGAGCGCATCGGCGCCCATCACCATGACCAGATACCACGTATCGTTTGCGCAGTAATTTTCAATCGGGCGGCAGCAGAAGCGCAGCTTTCCCGCGCCCAGCACGCGCCCCTCGCCCGGCTGCTCCCCGGCGAGAACCTGCCGGAGCGCCTCCGCGTCCTGACGGCCGGTCTCCGAAAAATCCGCCACCCCGTCCAGCAGGTTGCCCGTCTCCGCGAGGCGCGCGCTTGACGAGGCGGCGACGATTTCGCCGCTCGATTCGACGATGTAGCCGCGGCCCTCGCCGCTGAAGCTCTCCACATCCATCATCCTTTGGAAGGCTTCGGGCGTGTAATCCGCCAGCATCACGCCGATGACTTCGTTCGTCTCAGGGTCGCGCACGGGCGCGCTCATCACGTGAACGGGCGCGCCGCTGCTCAGGCGGTCGTTGATTTCGCCGGTGATGCCGTACTTTCCCTCCATCCCCAGCCGGAAATAAGTGCGGAAGGAGAAATCGTCGCTCTTGCCGTCGCTGGTCACCGTCCAGCCCGCGGCGTCCATATAGCCAAGGCGCTTAAACCCGTATCCGTTGGCGTATTCGCCCAGATAGGTCAAAATATCCTGCGCGTTTTCCGGGTTCTCCGCAATTTTTGCGCCCACGTTGTCCATCAGCGCAAAGCGGCTTTCCAGCGTCAGTTGGAGCATCGAGGCCTTTTCGTCCGCCCTTTCGATCATGACCGCGTCTGCGGCGTTTTTCAGCCCCTTGCGGATGCTGCCGTAACTGAAACCGACGCAGGCAAAAATCAGAGCCACCAGAAGCAGCAGCCCCGCCCAAAGCAGCCGATAGCCCTTCGTCCCCTTTTGTGACAGATCCTTTTCCCGTCTCTTCATGGCTTCCCGATTCTCCAATACGCTTCCGCTCTCAGCGCTTCCCCCGGCGCTCAAACGTTTTCGTTTATTTTACCATATATTTCAAAACGTGGCAACCATGCAAACGAATCCTGTGTGAAACCGCCGTCAATTCAGCCCCATCACGCCGAAGAGCAGCATCCCCAGCGCGCCGCTCAGGCAGATCACCTTCGGAATGCTGACCTTGAAACGCACGAGCAGGAGCAGCCCCAGCGCGCCGATGGCGATGGCCGGCCAGCTCACGCCGCCCAGCTCCACCGCGTAATTCGTCGTGCAGAGCGAAAAAATGACGCCGAAGATCATGCCGACGCAGGCCGGGCGAACGCCCGTCATCACCTTGGTCATGAAGCTGCTTTTGCGGAAGCGCTCAAAGAAAATCGCCGCCAGCAGACATACCGTCAGTGTGGGCGACAGCGTGCCCAGATTCGCCGCAATCGCGCCCAAAATCCCCGCCGTGCGCATGCCCGCAAACGTCGCGCAGTTCAGCCCCAGCGGGCCGGGCGTCATCTCCGCAATGGCCACGATGTCGGAAACCTCCGAGGCCGTCATCCAGCCGTGAGACGTCATTTCCGACGTGATCAGCGGGATCATCGAAAGGCCGCCGAAGCTCGTGAAGCCGATTTTCAGAAAGCTGACGAACAGCTCAAGCAGCACCATCATGCTTCTTCGCTCCCTTCCGCTCGTAGAACTCCGCAATCAGCAGGCCGCAGACCGCGCCGATGATGACCAGATAGACGCAGTTGACACCCCAAAACAGATACAGCGCGATCACCAGCAGCATCACCGCGTAGCACGGCGGGAAGCGGAACGCGCTGCCCACCATGCCCAGCACCGCGCTGATCATGATTGGCACAACCGCCGCGCGGATGCCGCGCATCGCCGCCGCCACCCACAGGTTATGCTGAAACGCCGTATAAAACTGCGTGATGACGGCCAGCACCGCCATCGGCGGCAGAATCATGCCGAACAGGCAGGCCATGCCGCCCGCAATGCCCGCCACGCGGTAGCCGTAAAGCATCGCCACGTTGCCGATCATCGTCCCCGGCAGGCTGCGCCCCACGCTGGTCAGATCCAGCAGTTCCTCGGAGGTGATGGTCTTTTCCTGCTCGACGTAAAGCTTCTGCATCTGAGCGATAATGCTCCATCCCCCGCCGAAGGTGAATAAACCGAATTTCATAAACTGAAGAAACAGCCTTAAAATCTGTCTCGCGCGCTTCATGGCCGCGTTCCCCCTTTATCGTCTGATTCTCTGTGTAAAGCATACCCCCAATATGCCGAACAGTCAAGTGTACAATTGGTAAACATTTCTGTACGTGCGCCGGGCGACTGACCGTTTTCAAAATTGTTAGCACTCTTTTGAATCGAGTGCTAATTTTCTCTTGACATCGCCCTGAAACCGCGATACAATACGCTTGCATAACGAATCAGCAGCGGGTAAAAAGCGATTTTTCCCGTTTGTTTAAGGAGGTTTTTGATTATGGAACCGATTCAGGGCAACGTATCCATTGACGCGCAAAATATCATGCCGATCATCAAGAAATGGCTGTATTCCGATAAAGACATTTTCATCCGCGAGGTCGTTTCCAATGGCTGCGACGCAATCACCAAGCTCCGCATGGTGGACAGCGCCGCCGCGCAGAACTGCTCCATCCACGTGGAGGTGGATAAGGCCGCGCGCGAGCTTCGGTTTATCGACGACGGCGTGGGCATGACCGAGGACGAGGTCAAGACCAACATCAACCAGGTCGCGTTCTCCGGCGCGAAATCCTTCATGGAGGAATACGCCAAGAACGAGGATCAGGAAAATTCCGGCATCATCGGCCATTTCGGCCTGGGCTTCTATTCCGTGTTCATGATCGCCGATAAGGTGACCATCGACACCCTCTCCTTCCGCGAGGGCGCAACCCCGGTTCGCTGGGAGAGCGAGGACGGCATGGCCTTCACCATGACCGAGGGCACGCGCACCGCGCGCGGCACGACCATCACCCTGCACGTCAGCGAGGCGGAAAGCGAGTTCCTCGAGGTCTGGCGCGTGCGCGAAGTGCTCGACCGCTACTGCTCCTTCATGTCCGTGCCGATCTATCTGGACGAGATCAAGGAGGAAGAGGCCAAGGTGACGGGCGAGGGCGAGGGCGCCGAGGAAAAGCCCGAGGAGAAGAAGGAAGAGCCGAAGCCCATCAACGACACTCAGCCGCTTTACGCCCGCGCCCCGCAGGATTGCACGGACGAGGACTATAAGCAGTTCTACCGCAAGGTGTTCCACGAGTATGAGGATCCGCTGTTCTGGATTCACCTGAACGTGGATTATCCGTTCAAGCTCAAGGGTATTCTGTATTTCCCGAAGATCAAGGAGCAGTTCGGCGGCATCGAAGGCCAGATCAAGCTGTATTCCGGCCAGGTGTTCGTCGCCGACAACATCAAGGAAGTCATCCCGGAGTTCCTGATGCTGCTCAAGGGCGTGATCGACTGCGCGGATTTCCCGCTGAACGTCTCCCGCTCCTTCCTGCAAAACGACGGCTATGTGCGCCGCATCTCCAACCACATCACCAAGAAGGTTGCCGACCGTCTGACGGGCATGTTCAAGACCGAGCGCGCGACCTACGAGGGCTTCTGGCCGGATATCCATCCGTTCATCAAGTACGGCGTGATGCGCGACGAAAAGTTTGCCGAGCGCATGAAGGACTGCCTGCTCTTCAAGACCACGGACGGCAAGTTCCTGACGCTGGCGGAATACAAGGAGCGCAACGGCGAGAAGCTGCCGGATAAGATGGTCTACACCTCCGACCCGGCGCGTCAGGACGCGGCCATCCGCCTGTTCACCGAGCGCGGCATCGACGTGACGGTGCTCGATCAGCCGATCGACGTGAACTTCGTCTCCTACATGGAATACAGCGCCGACCCGGAGAGCAAATTCCGCTACTGCCGCGTAGACGCCGAGCTGGACAGCCTGACCAGCACCGAGGACGCGCCGACGCTGGATAGCGAAAAGCTGACCGAGCTGATGCGCGAGGCGAGCGGCAATAAGGAGCTGACCGTCGAGGTCAAGCCGCTGGTCAACGACAGCGTGCCCGTCATGCTCGTCGAGGACGAGCAGACCCGCCGCTTCAACGACATGGGCCGCATTTACGGCCACAGCGAATACACCATGCCGGCCAAGTACAGCGTCGTGCTCAACAGCCGCAGCAAGACGATTGAAAAGCTCGCCGCCCGCGAAAAGGACGAGCGCAGCGTGCTGCTCGCCCGCCAGCTCTACGACCTCGCCGAGCTGAGCCGCCAGCCGCTGGAAGCCGAGCAGATGACCGAGTTCATCCGCCGCTCGATGGAGATCGTCGATATCGCCGCGCAGATGTAACGCGCCGTTTGTAAACGCATATTCTGACAGAAAACGCAAATGCGAGCAGATTTGATCCGTTCGCATTTGCGTTTTTGATTTATTCCAGTAAATGAGCAAATCCGAAAATATGCATAAATTCCTACAACGGACGACCAATGGTCGCCCCAGACTGTAGGGCTTCGCGCTGCCCGGGCAGAGCGCCGTATATATCGAAAACCATTACGCCGACGATCTTTCGTTGACCGCGCTCAGCCAGACCTTCCACCTCACGCCCAGCCCAACTACATGCATTTTTCCAAAACCTTCAAGGCGTATTACGGCATAAGCCCCAGCGATTATAAAAAGGCGGCCAACCGACCGCCTTGCAAAAGCCCCGAATGGGAGGATTCTTTTCTGCGCGAGAAAGCCGCGCGCCTTTACCGCCACTGACCCAGCATGTCGCACATCCAGCCGTATACGTCCATGCCGTAAACGGATTCCAGCCGCCCGCGCGTCATCACCTCGTCGATTCTCCCCTGCGCGGCGCATTGCCCGCGGTGCATCAGCACGGCGTGCGTGCCATACTTTTTGGCAAGGCTCAAATCGTGCACGACGGAGATCACCGCGCGCCCCGGCCGTTTCAGCCACGCCTCGATCAGCGAAAAGATGTGCTTTTGATAGATCAAATCCAGGTGGTTCGCCGGTTCGTCGAGGAGGAGCAGCTTCGGGTTCTGCGCGAAAACCTGCGCCAGAAACGTACGCTGCAATTCGCCGCCGGAGAGCGTCAGTACGCTGGCGCGGCGCAGTTCGGTCAGGCCGGTCAATTCCAGCGCGCGCGAAACGCGCGCTTCGCCCTCGTCGTCGCGCGCGGCGAGGAAGCCCGATGCATGCGCATAGCGCCCCAGCGAAACGACCTCCTCCACCGAATAGGCATAGCTGACCGTGTTTTTCTGCGCCAGCACGCCGACGCTGCGCGCCAGCGCCGCGCCTTTGAGCGTGCGGATATCCCGCCCCTCCAGCGAGATCCGCCCCGCATAGGGCACGCCCTGCGCAATCGCCTCGATCAGCGTGGATTTGCCCGCGCCGTTCGGCCCGATCAGCATCAGCCACTGGCCTTCCCGCAAATCGAAGGAGAGACGATCCACCACCGTCCGCGCGCCGTAGCGCACCGTGACGTTTTCCGCTTTGAGCATCGCCTTCACCCCGCCTTTCTCGCCCGATAAAAGATGACGACAAACGCGACCGCGCCGACCAGCGACGTCACCACGCCGATGGAAAGTTCCACCGGGCTGAGCAGCGTGCGCGCAATCAAATCGGCCAGCAGCAGGAAAATCGCCCCGGCGAACATCGAGGCGGGAAGCAGGCGCTTGTGGTTCGGCCCGGCGATCATCCGCGCCGCATGCGGCACGACCAGCCCGACAAAGCCGATGCTGCCGCTGATGGAGACGCACACGCCGATGAGCACGGACACCGTAACCAGAATCACCAGCTTCACCCGCTTGACGTTCACGCCGATGTGGCGCGCGTTATCCTCCCCGATGGCGAACGCGTTCAGCTCGCGGGCATAGCGGAAAATCACGCCGCCGCAGAGCAGCAGCGCCAGCGCCAGAATCCGCGCATGCGGATAGCCCGTGCCGGAGAGCGAGCCCATCGTCCAGAAGGTGATGGAGCGCACCTGATCGTTGACGAAAGAGAGAATCAGGTTGATCACGCTGGAAACGAACATCGAGAAAATCACGCCGATGAGGATGATGCTGTTCGTCGCCAACGAATGATCCAGCGCGTAGGCCAGCGAAAGAATCAGCACCAGCGAGAGAAATGCGAACGCCATCGCCATGAGCATCGTCCCGCCGTAATCCGAACCGGGGATGGTGAAGCCCAGCGCCAGCGCGATGACCGCGCCGAGCGACGCGCCGGAGGACACGCCCAGCGTCGAACCGTCCGCCAGCGGGTTGCGCAAAAGCCCCTGCATCGCCGCGCCACACAGGGACAGCGACGCGCCGACCAGCGCGACGTTGATCACCCGGGGCAGGCGCACGTTGACGATAATGTTTCGGGAGATGCCCGCAGGCACGTCTCTGCCCAGCAGCGTGCAGAAAACCGCCGTCAGCGTATCCTTGGGCGCAATGGAGACGCTGCCGACGCAGACGCACAGCAGCATGGCCGCCAGCAGGGCGAAGATGAAAAGCGCGTAGGTGCGCAGGGAAAAACGATCGGCCATGGAAGCCCTCCGTAAACAAAGGGGCTGTCGGCGAACGTCGCACGACAGCCCTCTGCGTTATTATTGGGTCAAGCGGCGGGGGCTTCTTCAGCCTCGACGTCGTTGATGAAGTGATACAGCTCGATGGCCGCATCCTTCAGGCGCGGACCCGGGCGGGAAATCGCGTTGGAATCAGCGTTATAAACCGCGCCGTTCTGCACCGCGCTGATATCGCCCCAGCCGTCGCGGCCCATGATCTCTTCGATGGCGGTATCGCCCATGCCCGCGATGGAGACAATGTAATCCGGGTTGCGCTCGATCACCTGCTCCTCGCTGATGGACTGCCAGCCGGAGATATCCGCGAACGCGTTGGTCACGCCGCACATCGTCGCCAGCTCATCCATGAACGTATCGCTGCCGGCCGTCCACAGACCCCACTGAAGCGGGGAAACCTCGAAATAGATGGTCTTATCGCTCTTTTCGCTCTTGGCGGCAATCTCGTCGAAGGTCGCCTGCATATCGGCAATCAGCGCCTCGGCCTCGTCGTCCTTGGCCATCAGCGCGCCGATCATGCGGATGGCGGTGTACACGCCCTCAATGTCGTTCGCATCGCTGATGACGACCTTCACGCCGTTCTGCTCGAGCAGCTTGGCCTGCTCCTCCGTCTGGGACATGTCGCTCATCAGCACGACCTGCGGATCGAGCGCCAGAATCTCCTCGATGTTGGTTTCCGCGCCGGACTGCACAACCGGCAGCGCCGAAATGGATTCCGGGTAATCGCAGTACTTGCCGCGGCCGACGAGCGCATCCGCGCAGCCGATGGCGCAGAGGATTTCGCAGTCGGACGGCGTGAGCGCGACGATGCGCGTCGCGGGCTGATCGAGCGTGATCTCGCGGTCATGCATGTCGGTGACGGTGATTCCGTCGGCCAGCGCCGCGCTGCAAATCATCAGCATCACGGCCAGCAGGGCAAAAAGCTTCTTGGACATTTCAAAAGTCCCTCCTCAAAAAAAATAGCAAATGAATCGCGGGAGAAACAAAAAAGTCCCTCCCTGAGGGACACTAAACAGACCGATCTTCTCGGCCGGATAGCATATCCCACCCCCAGGGGAATGATGGTTCACGGTGTAAACAAGTCTCCCGGCTTGGCTTCATTCTACTGGCGCGCCTTCCCGCTTTCGCAGTGGCTTTTTACGCGTTCGTCGGCTTCACGGTTACTGGGATAGCCCGGAAATCACATCCGATTCCTATGGCGCTTTCGCGCCGCGCTTTTCGCGCAGATACACCGGCTATTCATTTGTGGCCTTATTATACCCGTTTTGGCGGGCCGCGTCAATTCGGTTTCAGGCGAATCCGCGCGCGCCGCGCCCTTTTGCAGGATTTTTCCACCTTCGGGGCGAATTCTTCTTTCTGCTCGCGGGCGGCTCTGCCCGCGCAACCAATCACAAGGGGGAAACAATTCATGCATCTTCGCTCTGCCGCTTCCGAAATCATCCGCGCGGCGCTGCAATCCGCCCTGCCGGATGAAGCCGTCAGGCGCGCGCTGGGCGCGCATCCGCTTCACGGGGATGTGTATCTGGTCGCCATCGGCAAGGCCGCTTTCCAAATGGCCCGCGCCGCCGTCGCCTGCCAGCCGGTGAAGGACGGCGTGGTCATCACCAAATACGGCCATGCGGCGGGCGAGATTCCCGGCGTCCGCGTGTTCGAAGCCGCGCATCCCGTGCCGGATGAAAACGGCCGCCGCGCCACGCAGGCCGCCATCGACATGGTTTCCGGCCTGACGGAAACGGATACCGTGCTCTTCCTCGTCTCCGGCGGCGGCTCCGCGCTGTTTGAAAAGCCGCTCGTGCCCGATGCGGAAATGGCCGATATCACCCGCCAGCTCCTCGCCTGCGGCGCGGACATTCAGGAGATCAACACCCTGCGCAAGCGCCTTTCCGCCGTCAAGGGCGGCAAATTCGGCGCGCTGTGCAAACCCGCGCGCGTGTTTTCCGTCGTGCTTTCGGATATCATCGGCGACCCGCTGGATATGATCGCCTCCGGCCCCGCCTACCCGGACAGCGCCACCGCGGAGGACGCGCTGGAAATCATCCGCAAATACCGTCTGAACCTCTCCGAGCAGGCCATGCGGCTCATGCGCGCCGAAACGCCCGTTTCGCTTGACAACGTGGAGACCGTCGTCACCGGCAGCGTCCGCCAGCTTTGCGCCGCCGCCGCGCAGACCTGCGAAAGCATGGGCGTCGAGCCGCGCTTCCTGACCGCCGGGCTGACCTGCGAGGCGCGGGAGGCCGGGCGCTTCCTCGCCGCCATCGCGCGGGATCACGCCGATACGGATCACCCCGTCGCCTATATCCTCGGCGGGGAAACCGTCGTCCACCTGACCGGGCACGGCAAGGGCGGGCGCAATCAGGAATTGGCGCTGGCCGCGGCGGAAGGGATCGCCGGGCTTTCCAACGCCGCCGTGTTCTCCGTCGGTTCGGACGGCACAGACGGCCCGACCGACGCGGCGGGCGGCTATGTAGACGGCGCGACGCAGGCCGCGCTGGCGGCGCAGGGCGTTCGCATCAGCGACGTGCTGGCCGATAACGACGCGTATCACGCGCTCGCCCGCGTGGACGGGCTGATTATCACCGGGCCGACCGGCACCAACGTGAACGATTTGACCGTGCTTTTGATCGACCGTCGCGCTTGACAAACGCTTCCGTCTATGCCATAATGTTTCTCGTTCCACAGAAGTGAAACAGGGCTGACAGAAGTTGGCTTCCACGGTTTTTTCCATTTTTGAAAAAAGAAACGACGATCATGAAGGCGTCGGTGTACCCGTTAAGCGGGCATGCCGCGCCTTTTTTTGTCTGGAGAAAACGTTGGGGCGTTGCCCCAAGTCCGGGAAACTCGTATAGTCGCCATTCTGGCTCCTTACGATTTCCGATTTTCGCCATGCTTTTTCCCGCATAGCGGGCGCATGGCTTTAATCCCCCGCCAAGAACCTGAGGTTCTTGGATTTCCCGCTTTCTTTATCGCTGCGCGATAAAGATTCAAAAGGTTTTTTTGCTGAAAAGAAGCAAGGAGGAGTTTACACCATGAAACTTTCCAAAATCCTCGCGCTGCTGCTGGCCCTGTGCCTGCTTTCCTCCACCGCCTGCGCCTCCACCTTCACCGACGCGCACGGCAACGAAATCGAGCTGGACGATTCCCTCGAAGCCTATACCGCCGTCACGCTCGTCGGCGCGAACGACGCGGCGCGTCAGGGCGAAACCAACCTCGGCGACCTCTGGGCGGACGCGCTGCGCTGGTTCGCGGTTTCCGGCGAAATCAACGCGGCGTTTGACGAGGACGACGTGAAGGCCGGCAACGACCACATCGCCGTGGACGCGGATCACGTCGTCGCGCTGTGGAACGGCGGCAACCTGCGCGCGGATATCGCGGAGGGCACGTTCGGCGCGGAAGCGCTGGCCGAGGTGCTGCCCTACCCGAACAAGGTCGCCGTCGTCTACATGACCGGCGCGCAGCTGCTCGAGGCGCTGGAAGCCGCGTCCCAGGCGCTCCCCTACACGGCGGAAACCGCCGACGCCTGCGCTTCGCTGATGCAGGTTTCCGGTCTGACCTACGCCGTCGATACCACAAAGGCGTATGACGCGCTGGAGGCCTACGGCGACCACTGGTTCACCGCCGATTCCGTCTCCCGCGTGAGCGTCGCGGAGGTGAACGGCCAGCCGTTCGACGCGGAGGCGACCTACGCCGTGATCACCAGCAACGCCAACTTCAACGGCATGGATTCCTCCTACGTCTTCAAGGCCGCGGCGGAAGCCAACGAGCAGAGCGCCGTCACCACCGCCGTCGTGCGCGACGTTGTCTGGTCGTACATCGCTTCCGAGCTGAGCAATCAGGTCGGTGAATCCTACGCCGCGCCGCAGGGACGGCTGACCGTTCAGTAATTGAATGTAGATCCTTGCAAGTCCTCCGGGACTTGCAACACTCTGCACTCGATTTTCAGAAAGGGAACATCCATGAATCCACAGCTTGAAACCGTCATCCTCGAAATGGAAAAAGCCGTGCGCGGCAAGCGCGCCGTCATCGAGCATATCCTCGCCGCGCTGCTGGCCGAAGGGCATGTTTTGCTGGACGATATGCCCGGCGTGGGCAAAACCACGCTGGCCGTGGCGCTCTCCCGCGCGGTCGGCCTGCGTTACCGCCGCGTGCAGTTCACGCCGGACGTGCTGCCCTCGGATATCGTCGGCTTTTCGGTGTATGACCCGCAGAGCGGGCAGTTTGTCTATCATCCCGGCGCGGCGACCCACGCCAACCTGCTTTTGGGCGACGAAATCAACCGCACCTCCAGCAAAACGCAGTCCGCGCTGCTGGAAGCGATGGAGGAGCGGCAGATCACCGTGGACGGCCAGACCCATCCGCTGGAAAAGCCGTTCGTCGTCATCGCGACGCAGAACAACGTCGGCACGGCGGGCACGCAGCTTCTCCCCTATGCGCAGATGGATCGGTTCATGGTGCGCCTGTCCGTCGGCTATCCCGATCACGACGCGCAGATGGCGCTGCTGAAAGACCGTCTTTCCGAAAACCCGCTGGATTCGGTTTCGCAGGCGCTCACGCGGGAAGATCTGCTCGCCATGCAGGCCGAAGCGCGCGCCGTGCAGACCGCAGACGCGCTGCTGGATTACGTCACCCGGCTGACGATGGCCTCCCGCGAGCACCCGAAGCTCGAGGTCGGCGTCAGCCCGCGCGGCGCGCTGCTCCTGTGCCGGATGGCCAAGGCGCGGGCGTACCTGCTCGGGCGCAGCTTCGCCGTCAGCGAGGATGTGCAGGCCGTTTTCGAGCCGGTCTGCGCGCACCGCCTGATTGTCTCCGCCAAAGCGCGTCTGGCAGGCGTGAGCGCGGAGGACGTTGCGCGCGAGCTGCTTGCCGCCGTGCCCAACCCGGATCGAGCCGCGTTATGAAATCAAACCGCCTGTTTTACCTGATCGAGCTGGCCGCCGTCGCCGCGCTGTATTTTTTTGAAAACAACGGCGGCACGCGCGCGGTGCTGGCCGTGTCGGTGCTCCTGCCGCCGCTTTCCATCCTCTTCGCCTATGGGTGCAGCCGAAAGGCGGCGTTTTCGCTCGACGTGCCCGCCCGCGGCGAAAAAGGCGCGCCGCTCGCCTGCCGGGTGCATGCGTCGCCGCTCTTCCTGTGCGAAGGGCGCGCCGAGCTGCGCCTGCGGAACGAATTCACGCGGGAGGAAGCGCGCGCCGCCGCCGTCGCCGGTGAAACCGTTTCCCTGCCCGTCGCGCATTGCGGCTTCCTGACCGTCGCGATGGAAAGCGCCGAAATTCGGGATGCGTTCGGCCTGTGCCGCTTCGCCGTTCCGTGCGCCGCGCCGCAGACCGTCTTCGTTGCGCCGACGGTTTTCCCCGCGCAGGTCACGCTGGAATCCTCCGCGCCGCAGACGCGCGAGGACAGCCGCCTTTCCGCCGTCCGCCGCGGAAGCGATTGCAGCGAGACGCAATCCATCCGGCCCTATCTGCCGGGCGACCCCGTCCGCCAAATTCACTGGAAGCTCTCCGCCAAAATGGGGCAGACGATGTTCCGCGAGGCGGGCGCGCCGCTGGACGGCAATCTCCTGCTGGCGCTGGCCGCCGATGCTGCGCAAACGCCCGACCCGGACGCGCTGGAAGCCTCGGTTTCCGGCCTGCTTTCCGCCTCCAAGTCGCTTTGGACGCAGGGCGTCGCGCATCACGTCGCCCTGTGGCATCATGCGCCGATGCTCGTCGCTTCCCCGGCCGATTGGGAACAGGCGCAGCGCGCGCTGCTCGCCCCGCCGGCCGATTCCGCCGACGCATCCCAAAACTTTGCGCTCATCGCCGTCTTTGCCCCGTGCGCAGCCATCGACGCAGCCGAGCCTTCCGCCCGCGTGACGCTGGTTCTGCCCGAGGATGCGCAGGCGCTCGTCGGCGATATCCCCGTCGCGTTCTTCGGCGCGCGCACGCCGTTTCTCGCCCTCTAAAAAGCGTTTCGAAAGGAGCTGCCATGCGGCTGACAAAATCCCGAATTGCGCTGATGGCGGCGCTCCTGCTCGTGCTGCTCGCGTTGGCGCTTCCGCCCGTGCGCGAGGGCGCAAAACTGCTCGTCAACGACCTGTTTTCGCTCAGCGAATCCGCCAACGCTTACGTTTACGACCGCCTGCCCGTCGCCGCGGGCGCAAGCCGCCTGCCCGCCTGCCTGCTGCTCGGCGCGGCGCTGGCGCTCTTCGCCGTTTCCGTTCTGCTCAGCGCAAGCCGCCTGCCCGCGCTGGGGACGCTCTGCGCGCTGGCGCTGGGGCAGGCGTATATCGGGCTGAGCTTCCCGGCGGCGATCCAGCTCCCGCTCTTCGCGCTGCTCGGGGCGAAGCTCATCCCGTCCCGTTCCATCCGCCCAAAGCTGACGCTCGGCGCATGCGCGCTGGCGGTCGCGCTCGTCGTCTGCCTTGCCTTTCCCGGCGTACACGCCGCGACGGAAGCCGCTTCCGAACGGGCGCGCGACTGGCTGGGCGGCGTTTCGCCCGCAGAACAGACGGATGCGGCCGTTCCGCCCGAAGCGACGCAGGCCCGCCGCGAAAACCACCTGAGCCTTGCCGACGGCGGCGGCGGCGCGGCTTCCGAGCGGGATTACCGCCTTGTCACGCGCGCGGAGGAACAGATTTCCGACCCGCCGTGGTTCGACGCGCTGAAAACCGCGCTGATGCTGCTTCTGGTCGTGCTGCTGCTGGCGCTTCCGTTCGCGCCGTTCGTGTGGCTGAGCAGGCGCGCTGCTCAGGCGCGGGCCGTTCGCGAAACGTTTGACGACACGGACAACCGCAGAGCCGTCTGCGCCATGTTCCGCCACATCGCGCGCTACTGGGCCGCCTCTTTCCCCGTGCCGGAGGGGCTGCCGTTTTCGCGCCTGCCGGAGACGGTCGAAATGCCGGAAGCGTATGCCGCCGCCTACCGCGTCTGCGTCGATACGTTCCTCAAAGCCGCGTACAGCAGCGCGCCGATTGCGCAGGCCGAACGGGATGGCGTGAAATTCCTCCTTGACGAAACCGAGCGCCTCCTCTATGATGAGCAAAGCGCGTCGCGGCAGTTCAAACTCCGATACCGATATCTTTTGCGCTGAATGATGATGAAAAAAATCTTCTTTCTCGCGGCGCTTCTCCTTCTGCTGACGACCGCTTCCGGCTGTCGCAGCCGAACGAGCGCCGCGCCGCGCGCGGCAAGCGCGCCCTCCTCCGCCGCATCCGACATCGGCGCAACAGCCGACGGCCAGCCGGAAGCGCTGACCGAAAACGGCGGCGAAACCGTTGAAAATCCGCTCGCCGAACGCGCCGAATACGACGAAGCCGCGCGTGCCGAGCTTTTGGAAAACCAGTCCCGCGCGGTCAGCGGCGAAGGCGACGGCGGCGGCCTGCCCATGCGGCAGAAGGACGCGGACAGCCGCGCCTTGCAGCTGGATTCCGCCGCGGAGCTGGCCGCCGTTAAAACGCTCCCCGCCGACGAAGCGGAACGGCTCGGCGTATCGGAAACCGCGCCCGCCGCCGAAACGGCGCAGCGCTACTATACCGCGCTGCTGCAAAGCCGCCTGCGGACGCTGTTCGAGTGCAAAAAGCTGAACGTCTACATCGAAACCCCGGAAAGCTTTGTCACCGTCTATAAAACCTCGGCCGAGCACGCGCTTGTGCTCGCCGCCGGGGGATACGACGTCGCGGCCAAACGGATGGAAAACGACCTCGCCGTGGACGGCGGCTGGGTGCAGCGCAAAAACCCGGATTTCATCGTGAAATTCGTCGACGCTTCCGCGCTGAACGGCGGCACGCTGGGCGCGCTGCTCGCCCGCGAGGGTCTGCGCGAAACGGCTGCCGCGAAAAACGGCCGCGCGCTGCTGCTGTGCGATTCGCTGCTGGATGCGCCGCAGCTGCAAACGGCGGCGGCCGTCTGTCTGGCCAAAGCGATGTATCCCGATTTGTTTGACGATATCGACGCGGCGCAGGCCGTCGGCCAACTGGCCGACGAAGCCGGCGTGCAGACCGACGGCCTCTGGTTTTACCCCGCAATGTGAAAGGAAATCTATGCGTACTCATTCCAAAGACGCGTCCACGCGCGTGCTCAAGCTCACCTATTCCGCGCTGTATCTGGCCATCGCGCTGGTTCTGCCCTTTTTGACCGGGCAGATTCCGCAGATCGGCTCCATGCTCTGCCCGATGCACATCCCGGCGCTGCTGTGCGGCTTCGTCTGCGGCTGGCCGTGGGGGATGGCGGTCGGGTTCGTTTCGCCGCTGCTGCGCTCCGTGCTCTTCGGCATGCCGGATATGTTCCCAACGGCCGTCGCGATGGCCTTTGAGCTGGCGGTCTACGGCGCGGTTTCCGGCCTGCTCTACCGCGCCCTGCCCAAAAAGACAGCCAGCATTTACGTTTCGCTGATTGCCGCGATGGTCGCCGGGCGGCTGGTCTGGGGCGCTGTGCGCTATCTGCTCGCCGGGCTGGCGCACAGCGCGTTCACCCCGGCGCTCTTTCTGGCGGGCGCGGTGACGACGGCTCTGCCCGGCATCCTGCTTCACATCGTCCTCATCCCCGTGCTGGTGATGGCGATGCAGAAAGCCCGGCTCATTCTCGATTAAACGGAGGCGCTTTTTATGTCCGATACCCGCGCGTTTCTGCTCGCCCATTTCGCCGCCTACCCCGAGCTGGCGCTGACCGACCTGTTCAAGGCGCTGTACCAGAGCGCGTTCGGCTGCGAGCATCTGGCAGCCGATCCTTCCGCCGCCGAGGCTTACATCGCCGCCGAGGCGGCGCAGGCCAGGCCTCACGAAGGCGAAACCGTCGAGCCGCTGGATGGGCCGTATGTCCGCGTTCATCTGGACGTGCTGAAACAGGGGCTGAGCGCCCGAACACTGGCGCGCCTGTTCGCCTTTTCCGCCGAACACCGGAACGGCGCGCAGGCCGAATTTGAAAAAAAGCTCGCCGTGTTGACGGAGATGATCCGCCGGGGCGAGCTTCCCTTTGATTCAACCGAGTCCGAGCAGGCGATTGCCGCGTGGCGCGCGGCGGGCTTCCCGCCGTGCCACCATTCCGAAGCGTTTCGGCGGGCTTACGCGCCCGCGTATCGGCTGATGAAGGCGGCCTATGCGCCGCTTCTGCCGCTGCTGTGCGCAGCGGATGCGCGTCTGGCGCAGGGAAAGCGCACGATTTTGGCCATCGACGGGCCTTGCGGAAGCGGCAAAACGACGCTCGCCGCCCTGCTGGCGCGGCTTTACGACTGCCCCGCGTTCCACGCGGACGACTTTTTCCTGCGCCCCGAGCAGCGCACGCCCGAGCGTTTTGCCGAGCCGGGCGGCAACCTGGACAGGGAGCGCCTGCTGGAAGAGGTGCTCACGCCGCTGCGCGCGGGCGGGCCGGTCGCCTTCCGCCGGTTTGACTGCCACACGTTGACCCTCCAACCGCCCGTCACCGTCGCGCCGTCGATGCTGACGATTGTGGAAGGGAGTTACTGCCTGCATCCCGAGCTTGCGCCGATGTACGACGTTTCCGTCTGCCTGACGATTTCGCCCGAATTGCAGCGTCGGCGGATTCTCACGCGCAACGGCGAAGAAATGGCGAAGCGCTTCTTTGACCGCTGGATTCCGCTCGAGCAGACGTATTTCGACGCGATGAAGCCGCAGGAACGCTGCGATTTTACGCTGGACGCCGCTCAGCTTTCCAGCGAGGTGAGGGAAACGTCGCGGTAAACGCCGCCTGTGGCGCGTTCATATCCGCCGCCGCCCTCCGCGTTGGTCAAGCTGAACCCGTTTTCATCCAAACTCAGCGCTTTCACGTTGGCGCGGCCATCGTCCGAAATCAGCGTGATCTCATATTCCGCCGGATACCAGTATTTATTCTGGAAGTCGTTGTAGCGCGTGACGTACCATGTGCCGGTATAGGTCAGCGCAACGCCTGCCTCACCGCCGTCCTCCCGATAGACGGTATATCCGCTCTCATAGATTCCGTCTGCGTGAAGGATAAGCGCATCCTCCGCCATGTTGCCCCCGGCGGTCATATACCACGCGCCTTCCAGCCGCTGCATCACGTCGTATTGGATTTCAGCCTCCATCAGGGTCAGATCACGCAGGGGCACAAAGCCCCAGACGATCGCTCCGCCGTCCGTGAACGTATTCTTTGCCGAAACCTCCGCGGACACATACGCCCAATCGTTGCCCAGCATCCCCATGCACTGAAAGGTCGTTCCTTCGGGGACGCTGAACTGCGCGAATTGAGAAACGAATGGGTCATCCGTCAGGAAGGTATCGCGCGCCGCCCGAACGTCCACATTCAGCATCCTGACCCATGTTTCATCGAGCGGTTCGCCCCGCGCCGCATCGCCCAGCAGCGTGTTCTTGACCCAGCCGATGCGGCTTGTGCGCTCGCTGACGTCGTACATCACGCATGTCCACGTTTCTCCGGCCGCGTTGGTCAGGCCGCGCAGCGTCCAAAACTCGCCCTTCAAGCCGACCGACGCTTTTCCCTTTGCGGCGCGCCAGGCGGATTCGCCGAAAGGCGCGCTGTAAACCGGCACGGCCTTTTCGCCGACATGGTTCATCCGCCGCCATGAATCGCGGTATTCCAGACAATTTTGTCCGCTTTCGAGGGAAGCGCGCATGAGGTTGACGGCGCGCACGTCGTCAACGGTTCGCGGGAAGAGCCGAATGTTAAAATCCTCCAGCCACAGCGGCGTTGCGCGATAGAGCGCCCGGCGGTTTCCGTCGGAAAACCAATAGACGTCCGAGCCGCCGTAGTCCTCGCTCCGCTCCGCAAAAACCGTTGCGCCGTCCAGCTTCGCCTCGACGAGCGCGTAACGGCCATCCTCTCGGCGGAAGGTGTAGCGCTCCGATCCGGCGCTGAGAATCAGCCCGTCATCCGTCTGCTGAATCGACTGCTTGACATGATCCTCCGGCTGCCACACCGCGGTGTGATACACCTGCAAATTCGCGTGATCATCCACATAGAAGAGCGCGTTGTGGTATCGCGCGCCCATGAGGGCAAAATCGCCGCTCTGTCCCCCGACGACCGAGTAATCATCCCATGTGCGCGTGGAAGCAACCGCCCGATAGAGCGCGCCTTTCAGCCCCCAGCTGTTGGCCGAAACCGGAGCGGCCGCGATCAGGCTGACCGCACAAAGAACGGCCGCAAACAACCCCGCGCGTTTCATTTTCATCAAAATCCCTCCCTTTCCCTGCGATTGACCTTGTCAACCATATAAACGAAACGGGCGGCCGTTTTCTTGCGGCAGGCCTGTTTTTTGTCGCAGGATTCCACACAGATTTTGGGATTTGATGATTTTAGGCAAACAAGACTGAAAGTGATATACTGAATACTACCGCCTAAAGACCACACTCTAATTGACAATCATACGGTTCATCTTCAACATGTTTTTGATTATAAACTTCTGCCTCAACACACCCCATTGATTTATAAAAGGCTTGACTTTCAACGGCTGAGTGTGCAGATATGTAGAGCTTTTTAGCTCCTTTTTGTTTCGCCCATTCTTTTGCCGCAAGAAAAAGTGTTCTGCCGATTCCCTTTCTTCTCATATCCTCCGATATATGGATACTGGACAAGTCGCAATATCCTTGCTTCCCACCAAATATTTCTGATTCTACTGAAACAAAGCCTTTCAATTTTCCGTCATAAAAAGCGGCATAAACAAATCCGTTCGAAGCAATTGTATTTTTTAGGCAGAAAATTAATTTTTGATAATCCTCTTCTGTCCAATCATCGATAAAGGGAGCATCTTTGATTATCCACTTGCCATTTTCTTTACGCCAACATTTTGTGACATTCTGATATCGAATAAAATCCTTAAATATCTCTCGATTAACTTCTTCTGCATTTAACATTCTATATTTCAATAAAATATCATTTTTCATTCTAAAAGCCCCTATCTAAATTCCGATTTGGAAAATTGGGTCCGGATTATACCGGTTTGGTGCGGTAGATGGGACTGGATTCTCGCGGCTCGTCGCCGCTCGGTCAGCGCCGTTCTCAAGCCCCACCGGGGCTTGATTCATTACGGCCTCTTCAAGTCCCATTCGCGTTGATTACTTTACAGTAAACTCTGTCCATTCTACATGGTTATATTCCATCACATCATTTGCCTTTCTCATTCCTATTTTCTCGTAAAATGAAATGGCATTTTCGTTTGCAACCAGATATACAGCAATATCATTTTTGCCGCCTGCTAAAGAATGTGCTGTCTCCATCAATTCCGTACCGATCCCTTGGTGTAAATAGTCTCTGTCTACACCTAAATCAGTTACATAAAGCCAATAGGCATAGTCGGTCAATCCGAATAGGACACCGATAACTCGATTATCCTTGTTTCTTGCAACAAGACTGATTGATACATGATCAACCAGCTTTGCTATCCTTGCCTCGAACCGTTCCTTCGGGTACTGTGACCCTAAATCCGTGCGCTTTAGAAATTCAATATATTCCGTTGAAGATATTCTCTCTTCCTTGATCTGGATATCTTTGCGCATAAGTACTTCCTCCACAAATTCCGACTTATTGAGCAAAGTATATCATATTTCTCAATAAAAGAATATCCCTATATGAAGAATGTAACTGTTTTGTTGTATACTTGTTTCGCAAGGCTTCTAAGGAACCTTAGCCCCTTGCACACTGACCTTGCTCGCAAGGTCTAGTGGGTTATCCCTTTGCGACAGAAAGATAAGAAAAAATCCGAACCCATTTCCGATTTGGAAAATTGGGTTCGGATTATACTGATTTGGTGCGGTAAATGGGACTGGATTCTCGCGGCTCGTCGCCGCTCGGTCAGCGCCGTTCTCAAGCCCCACCGGGGCTTGATTCATTACGGCTTCTTCAAGTCCCATTCGCGTCGATGATTTTAAGCAAACAAAAAAGCTTTCGATTCTCTCGAAAGCTCTTTGCTGGTGCGGTAGATGGGACTGGATTCTCGCGGCTCGTCGCCGCTCGGTCAGCGCCGTTCTCAAGCCCCACCGGGGCTTGATTCATTACGGCTTCTTCAAGTCCCATTCGCGTTGATGATTTTAAGCAAACAAAAAAGCTTTCGATTCTCTCGAAAGCTCTTTGCTGGTGCGGTAGATGGGACTTGAACCCATACGTCATACAACACACGCCCCTCAAACGTGCCTGTCTGCCAATTCCAGCACTACCGCATATTCATTTTGTGCACCAGCGATGCAACGTGTATATTATACAAAACTCGTCCGAATTTGTCAACCCCCTTCTTTGAAAAAGTTTTCCGTGTTCAAACCGCGCGGGGGCGGCGCTCTGCCGTCCCCGCCGGAATTCACGCATCCCCGGTCTCTTCTTTATTTTCTTCGGCTCCATCGGCTTTCTTTTGGGCGTTGTCGGAAGCAAGGCGCGCCACGTCGAGCGCCTGCCTGAGCTTCTGCGGCACGGGCACGCCGAGCAGCACCGCGTTTTCCAAAATCGAAAGCGATTCGTTGACGATATAAAACATCGTCGCCGCGCCGGTGCAGGCCGCGCTCCCCGTGAGCTGATCGAGCACAGCGGCCAGCAGAATGACCACCAGAATCATCGCTTTGCGCGCCAGCCCGGCAAACCCGGCCTTGCTGCTGAGCGCGCCGCCCTCGCTCTTGGGGCTTTTGCCCAGCAGCGCAACGCCCACGCCGCTCAGATAATCCAGCCCCATCAGCAGCACGAGCAGCCGCAGCGCAATCGGCATGCGCATAAAAAGCCCAGCCGCAGCACCCGCCGCGGCTGCAAGCCATTTCATCGTTTTTTCCATCTGCCCTCTCCTCTCCCGAGTGGGAAAAAAATCCATTCTCCTGCAAGAAAAAGCTCGTCTTTCTCGTCTATATAGGCGAAGGAAAGGTTTTCCCCGTTTAGGCTATGCGCCCGGGGCGGCCCGCGTGACGCGCGCGCAAAAAAACCTTGCGCCAAACGGCAAAATGCAGTATGATAAAGGATGACGTCGTATACACAGGCGGGGCTTTCCCCGCTTTTCGATCTAAAAGGAGGTGATGCCCATGTCAGATGATCGCCAGACGCCCCGCCGCAGGCGCAGACCCGCGCCCATGCCGGAGGAGCCGGTGCGCATCATCGTGGGCACCGAGGAGGATACGCCGGATTGGATGGTTTCCAACACCAGCGGCGCGGCCTCCCGCAGAACCGGACAGAAGAAACCCGAGCCGGAAGCGCCCAAACGCGCCGCGCGCGGCGCGCAGGAGACGCAGGCCATTTTGCAGATGAAGCAGCAGCGCGGCGCGCAGGATTCGCCGCGCGAAAAGCGCCCGTCGGACGAGGCGAAAAGGCCCGCCGCGCCCAGAAAGACCGAATCCGCGCGGAAAGCGCCCGCCAAAAAGAAAACGTCGGCCCGCCCGATGAGCAAAAAGGCGAAGGAGCGCCGCGCGCGCAAGATCCGCCGCACGACCATCGGCGCGCTCTGCGCCGTCATCGCCGTTGTGCTGGCGGTTATCGGCATTCGCGCGGGCAGCCGTCTGGTGGATATCAAGCAGACGCTCGACCGCGGCGACGGCGTGTTCTACCCGAACATCTACGTCAACGACATTCCGCTCGAGGGCAAGACGCTCGACGAGGCGGCGGCCGTCGTCACCCAGCAGGTGCAGTCGCTGATTTCTTCGTTCAGAATCACCCTGCGCACGCAGGATGGCCGCAGTTGGGATATCACCGGCGACAGCCTGAACATGCAGTACAACGTCGCCGATCAGCTCGATCAGCTCTGGGCCATCGGCCACACCGGCTCGTCCTCCGTGCGGTATGAGCAGGTCAAAGCGCTCGAGGAAGAACCCGCTGCGCGCTACACCACGCTGACCTACGACATGAGTCAGGTCAACCAGATTCTCTCGCAGATCAAGGCCGAGGTGGATCGTCCCGCCGTCAGCGCCACGCGCGTGGACGACGAGACGAAGTGGCCGCCCTTCTCCTATACGGATGAGGAGGCCGGGCAGACGCTGGATATCACCGGGCTGAACGAGCAGATCTGCGCAATGGTCGATACGCTGGAAAGCGGCGTAGTCGATCTGACCCCGGTTCCCGTGCAGCCGACGGTCACGCGCGCCCAGCTGGAAGCGCAGATTGTGAAGCTCAGCAGCTTTGAAACCACCGTCGGCAAAACCGGCGATTACGCGGAAAGCCGGACGGAAAATATCCGCGTCGGCACGGAGCGCTTCAATCGCCTGACCGTCGTCCCCGGCGAGTCCGTCTCCTTCAACAAGGTCGCGCTCAAGCGCACGGAGGCCAACGGCTATCAGCCCGCGCTGGAAATTGCCTACGGCAACTACGTCGAAGGCATCGGCGGCGGCATCTGTCAGGTGTCCTCCACGCTGTATAACGCGGTGGTCAACGCGGGGCTGACGGTCAACAAGCGCACGCCCCACGCCATCCCCTCCAGCTATGTGGACAAGGGCAAGGACGCAACCGTTTCCGATGATCGCTATGATTTCGTGTTCACCAACAACACGGGCGCGAACATCTACATCGAAACGCAGTTCGTCAAAGTCAAAAACTACTGGACGAGCCGATTCATCATCTACGGCCGCCCCGATCCGAACGGCTACACCTACAAGCTCGATTCGCAGGTCGTGGAAACCATCCCCCTGCCCGATCCCACCTACGAAAAGGATAAAGACGGCACCTACGTCATCTACGACGACGAAACCTACCAGATCAGCAAGGGCCGCGAGGGCTATGTCGTCGACGTGTATCTGGTGACGATGGACAGCAAGGGGCTGGAACTCTCCCGCGAAAAGAAATATACCGATACGTACAAGGCCGCCGCGCCGAGGTATTACGTCGGCGTAACGCCGCGCGAAACGCCTACCCCCGATGTGCCGAGCATTGATTAACGAAAGGAAGGAATCTCCTCATGAAACGCCTTCAATCCCGTGCCGCAGCCGCGGCGCTGAGCGCCCTGCTGCTGGCTCTGCCCGCCTGTGTGCTGGCCGCAGAAACCGCGCCGCTCACCCTCAATACCCAGCAGGATGCGGCCGTGCAGGAAAGCCGCAAAGACCTCGGGCGGCTCGAGCCTTTCGGCAAGCAGAGCGCCTATCTGGGCGTTTCCTTCTCGAATCAATGGCTATATCAGGCGCGCATCGGCAATCTGTCCGTCAACCTGAGCCTGTTTACGCCGGAGGGCGACGGCGTTACCTTCAAGGAGAAGCTTTGCGCGGCGCAGACCGGCGATAAGCACGATATCCGCCTGTGCCTGTGCGCGGCCAGCCGTCAGGGCGGCCTGCTCCTCCAGCTGGATCAACGCGCGGTCGATGTGCTCCGGCGCGTGGGCATCACGGAAATCGTGCTCGCGGATATGGATTATTACGTGCAGGCGTCCTATCTGGTTTCGGATCTGGCCGCGATGCGCGAGGCGCTTTCCCTTACCTCCGGTGAGCAGCTCTGCCTGGGCGGCGAGGATGCGCCCCTCACCGTCGTCAGCGAGGACGGCGTACGTCGGCAGATTGCGGAATAACGCGGTTCCACCGTCTCCCTTCGGGGGGAGAATAGCTTTTTGTTTCCAGTCCGTGCCTCCCTTCGGGGAGGTTTTTTTAACGGCTTCTAAACGGGTTTCCCGCTCTTTCGACAAAATTCCCTTTTTTCCATCCGTTGACGGTTCTTTTCGACCTTCCTATAATAAATGTAGCATAACATTTGCGTCGTCTGCATATTTTGGAATTCATATTCGTCAATGGGAGGTGCGCACGGTGGGGCCCGAGTTCTTCGTCGGCTTCGATTGGAAAATCAACGTCTTCTGCATGGTCATCAACGGAATTCTGCTTTTCAAGTCCGTCCGCAGCATAGATCGTCGGCAGAGCCATATGCTCTATGTGCACATGCTGGGCGCGCTGGGCGTTTTTCTGGTCTTCGATTTTCTTTGGGGCATGATCAACGACGGTCTGCCCGTTTCTTCGCGAGCGTTCGGCGCGCTGGTCAACTACGGCTATTTCATTTCGCTGGGCGTATCGGCGTTTCTGTGGTTTTCGTTTGCGGAGTCCCTTTTCGGCTCATCCATCACCCAAAAGCCGAAGCTCTGGCTGTGCACAGCGCTGCCGCTCGTCGTGCTGATTGCGCTCGTTCTGCTTTCGCCGTTTACGGGCGTGTTCTTCATCCTCGACGAGCACGGGCATTACGTCGATTCGCCCGCGCTCCATCTGCGGCAGGAGTTTCTGCTCTTTTTCTATGTCGGCATTGCCGCCGTCCGCGCGCTGTACAAGGCGTTCCAAAAGGAGAACTACGCGCGGCGCAGGCGGCTGCTGGTGATCGTCTGGTTCTCCCTGCCGGTCTTTCTGGTCGGCATCCTTCAGGAGCACGGCATGCCCGTGCTGTGTCTGGGCACGACGCTCTCCGCTCTGCTGGTGTACATGAGCACGCAGGAGACGCTGATTTCGCTCGACCCGCTGACGGGGATGAACAACCGCTCGCAGCTTCTCAATTACCTCTCCCGCCGGATGCGCGCCCCGCAGGAGCTGTACCTGCTGATTCTGGATGTGGATCACTTCAAGCAGATCAACGACCGTTTCGGCCATGTCGAGGGCGACCGCGCGCTGGTCGCCGTGGCCAACGCGCTTCGGCGCGTCTGCGCGCGTTTCGGCTGTTTTGGCGCGCGTTATGGCGGCGACGAGTTTGTGCTGGTCTATGAGCCGGGCGACGCCGCCGTGACGGAAATCAACTATGCCGTTCACACCGAGCTGGAAGCGGAAAACCAGCGTCTCGGCGCGCGCGGCTACCGCATCGACGTGAGCATCGGCTGCGCCCGCTACGACGAGCGCTTCACCGATATTCCCTCGTTCATCGCCGCGGCGGATCAGCAGCTCTATCAGGTCAAGGCCGTCCGCCGCGCGCTGCATAGCGCATGATTTTTTCCCCCGGTTCTGCCCCGCCCGCTCCCGGCGTATACTGGGAACGGGCGTTTTCTTTTGCTTTGCCTTGTGTCTTTTGCAAAAATGGGGTACAATAGGTTTATCAAAACCGTCGGGAGGTTCGCTGTCTGATGGATGCCCTGATTCAATCGCTGGTTCAAGCCAATTTCGCGCCGGAGCGCATCGTGCCCCAAGCTTCGATGGCGCAGTATACCACGCTGCGCATCGGCGGCCCGGCCGAAGTGCTGGTGAGCATCTGCGCGGCGGATGAAATCGCCGTTGCGCTGCGCGCCGCGAAACAGGTGGGCGCGCCGGTGACGATCATCGGCAACGGTTCCAACCTGCTGGTGCGCGACGGCGGCATCCCCGGGCTTGTGCTGCGCATTTCCGGCGGCATGAACGCCATCCGCCGCGAGGGCGACGGCCTGATCGTGCAGGCGGGCGCGTCGCTGGCCGCCGCCGCCGCTTTCGCGAAGGACGAAGGGCTTTCCGGCATGGCCGAGCTGGGCGGCATCCCCGGCACCGTCGGCGGCGGCGTGCTGATGAACGCGGGCGCTTACGGCGCGGAACTCTCGCAGGTCGTCACGCAGGTGGAGGGCGTTTCCCTGGCGGATGGCAGGCGCGTCGCCTATCCCGCCGAGCGGCTGGATTTTTCCTACCGCCACAGCGCGCTGATGGACGCGGATGTGGTGATCACGCAGGCGACGCTTGCGCTCACGCCCGGCGACCCCGAAGCCATCCGTGCGCGGATGGAAGAATGTGCCAAAGCGCGCCGGGAAAAGCAGCCGCTGAACCTGCCCAGCGCGGGCAGCACCTTTAAGCGCCCGGAAGGCCGTTTCGCGGCCAAGCTCATCGACGACTGCGGCCTGCGCGGCCTCACCGTCGGCGGCGCGCAGGTCAGCGAAAAGCACGCGGGCTTCCTCGTCAATCTCGGCGGCGCGACGGCGCGCGATATGCTCGAGCTGATGCGGCAGGTGGAGCAGCGCGTCTTTGAGCAGACCGGCGTGCAGCTCGAGCCGGAGGTTCGTATTCTGGGCGAAGACTGAACAAAAGAAGGAAGAAGCAAGCATGAAATTTCTGATCGTTACCGGCCTGTCCGGCGCGGGCAAAACGAGCGTCCTGCGCCATTTGGAGGACAGCGGCTATCAATGCATGGATAACATTCCGCCGCTGCTGCTCGCGCCCGCGTTCACCCTCTGCGAAAAGGTGGAGCTGGATACGCCCGTCGCCCTCGGCGTGGATTCCCGCAGCGGCGCGCTGTTCGATGCGGACGCGGTTTGCAGCGCCATCGACCAGGGCGGCGACAGCCACGAAATCTCCATCCTCTTTTTGGAAGCGGATACCGAAACGCTCATCGACCGCTATAAGGAGACGCGGCGCGACCACCCGCTCATGCGCGGCGGCATCACGCTCGAACAGGCGATTGCCAAAGAGCGCGAAATGCTCCAGCCCCTGCGCGAGCGCGCCAATTACGTGCTCTCCACCGCCGGGCTGCGCGCCAAGGAGCTTTGCGCGCGCGTGGATGATCTGCTCTCCGGCAACGAGAACCAGCGCGCCCTGCGCACGGAAATCATGTCCTTCGGCTACAAGCGCGGCATCCCGCGCGAAAGCGATTTGGTGTTTGACGTGCGCTTCCTGCCCAATCCGTATTACATCAAGGATATCCGCGCCTACACCGGCCTTGAAGCGCCTGTGCGCGATTACGTGCTGGGCAAAGAGGAGACGCGCGAGTTTCTGGGGCATTTGTACGAGCTGGTCGATTACCTCCTGCCGCTGTATCAGCGCGAGGGCAAGCGCCGGCTGATGATCGCCGTGGGCTGCACCGGCGGCGCGCACCGCTCGGTGGCCATCAGCGAAGCGCTCGGCGCGCATCTGCGCGCGCTGGGTCAGACCGTCAGCGTCACGCACCGCGACATTTCCATCGAAGAAGCGAGCTGGCCTTTCAGAAGGGTAAAGTAAAAAGGAAACGCGTGGGATTCCGTCCCCAACCCCAACGTATTTTTTCATTCAAAAACGCGCATGATGTGTTCATCACCGAGAATCGGAGAGTGAACCGCATGCGCGTTTCTTCTTATGCCCAGCCGCCCCATATTCCGCCCATCATGCCGCCCATTCAGAGCGCGCCGCCGCCCGCATCGGCAGAATTCCTGCCGTTTTCCGCGCAGGCGTTTGATCAGGCGCGCATGCGCGACGTGCCGGTTCTGCTGTTTATCTGCGACGCGCCGCCGTCATTTGACGACGCGGCGCTGAATATGCAGATCGCAGAGCGCACCGTGCCCGTCTGGCTCTACCCCGGCATGCGCCCGGACGTGGAACTGCTCTGCCAGCGCGCGGGCGCGCTGTTTTCGGGCGAAGGCGCGCTGCCCCTGTGCGCGCTGATGCTCGAGGATGCGCGCGTGTTTCTCGCCGCGCCGCTGCCCCCGGCGGGCTTTCCGCTCGATCCGTCGCGGCTGTACGTCTGGCTTTCGCAGGCCGACCGCCGCTTTGCGCAGAACCGTGACGCGTTCATCCGTCAGGCCGCGCAGACCGTCCGCTCCTTCCGCGCCGAGCCGCTGCGCAGGCCGTATTCCCCGCACGACGCGGCGCACGACCTCGCCCGCGCGCTGACCGCCGTGCACGACCCGATCAACGGCGGTTTCGGCAAGCTCAAGCAGCCGCTCTGCCCCGCGCTGCGCTTTTTGAGCCGCGCCGCCCAGCGCGACCGGCAGGCGCACGCGCTGCTCAGCCGGACGCTCGACGCGATGCTGGCCTCCGACCTGTACGATCCGCTGGATGGCGCGTTCTTCCGCGCGACGCTGACGGAGGATTGGCGCGCCTTCGTGCCGGAAAAGCCGCTGGCCATCAACGCCCTGCTGGCGCTGACGCTGCTGGAAAACGGCCGTCGCGCCGAAGCCGTCCGCACGCTGGATTTTCTGCTTTCCTCCTGCTGCGCGCCGGGCGGCGCGCTGAACCCGTGCCTCACATCCAGCCGGGAGAGCTGCGCGTTCACGCCGGAACAGGTCTGCGCCGCGCTCGGCGGGGAGGACGGCCTGCGCGTCTGCCGCCTGCTGGGCCTGCGCCGCCAGCACGCTGGCCTGCCGCCCAGGGTCACGCCCAGCCGCTTTTCCCCGGTGGAGGATTCCCCCGCGGAGGATCTGCCGCGCACGCCGACTCTGCCCGCCCAGCTCACGCCGGAGGACGCGGCCTTTCTGCGCCGGGTCATGCCCCAGCTTCAGCGCGTCCGCGCCGCCAGAACGCCCCCGACCGCCGCGCCCTGCATCCTCAGCGAGGATTGCGCGCTGGCCGCCGCCGTGTTTGCCCAATGCGGCAGGAGGCTCGGCGAATCGCGCTATATTCAGGCCGCCCAGCGCGCCGTCGGCTACCTCACCGCGCTGTCGCCCGCCCTGCCGCCGTCGTATTCCCCGGTCAGCGTGCTCCATGCGCAGCTCACCTGCGGCGCAGGCGCGGCGCTCGCGCTGGCGCTTCTGACACTCGGGCAGGCGGAAGAGCTGCATACCTACCGCGAAAGCGGCCTGCGCCTTCTGGGCGCGGCGCTGCATGCGTTCACCACGCCGAGCGGCATGCCGATGCATACCCCGCAGGATGCGGCGGCGTTCTTCCCGCGCATCCCCGCAATTTGGGATTCCGAACTGCCTTCGCCCGCGGCGCTGCTGCTGCACGCGCTGGCGCTGGCCGACGCCTGCCGCCCGCAGGCGGGATATCGCGACGCGGCGCACATCCTCTGGGAAGCCGCCGCGCCCTATGCGCACCAGCAGCCGCTCGCCTGCGCGGGCCTGATCGACGCGGCGGATCTCACCCTCTCAGAATCTCGCGAAGCGCCGCCGCATCCACAGTGAACAGCGAATCCTCGCCGAGCAGCACGCCGTCGCTGAGCGCCTTTTTCTCCTCCTGAAGCAGCACAATGCGCTCCTCGATGGTGCCGGAGGCAATCAGCGAAAACACCTGTACGCCCTTCGTCTGCCCGATGCGGTAGGCGCGGTCGGTCGCCTGATTCTGCGCCGCCGTGTTCCACCACGGATCGTAATGGATCACCACGTCCGCGCCGACGAGGTTCAGGCCCGTGCCGCCCGCCTTGAGCGAAATCAGGAAGACGGGCACGTCGCCGCCGTTGAACTGCTCGACCAGCGCCATGCGCTCGGTTTTGCCCGTTTCGCCCGTCAGTTTGAGCGTTTCAAACCCGGCTTCGTGCAGCGCGTCCTCCAGCAAGGCGAGCATCGACGTAAACTGCGAAAAGATCAGCATGCGGTGCCCCTGCGCGGCCAGATCGCGCGCCAGTTCGAGCAGTTGATCCAGCTTGCCGCTGCCGGAGGCATAGCCTTCCAGGCAGAGCCGCGGGTCGCAGCAGAGCTGCCTGAGCCGCGTCAGCCCCGCCAAAAGCTTCATGCGTCCCTGCGGGTCGGCCAGCTCGCTTTCCGCCTCCTGCATCAGCTTTTCGGCGTAGGCGTGGTAGACTTTCGCCTGCCCCGGCGTCATCTCGCTGGTCATCACGGTTTCAATCTTATCCGGCAGGTCGTTCAGCACGTCTTTCTTCATGCGCCGCAGGATGAACGGCGCGACCATCAAATGCAGGTTTTGGCGCGCCTGCTCGTCCGCCTCCTGCACAATCGGCGCTTCAAACCGCTCCCGGAAGCGCTTATAGGTATGCAGATAGCCCGGCATCAGGAAATCGAAGATCGACCAAAGCTCGCTCAGCCGGTTTTCAATCGGCGTGCCGGTCAGCGCAAAGCGATGTTCCGCGCGGAGCGTCTTAACCGCCTTCGCCGCCTGAGACGCGGCGTTTTTGATGTTCTGCGCCTCGTCGAGCAGCACGTGCGTCAGCGGCTTATCCTGATAGGCGAGCACGTCCCGGCGGAGCTGATCGTAAGAAGTGATCAAAAGCCCTTCGCGCCAATCCTCAATCTGCTTCTGCCGGGCGGCCGCCGTGCCCAGCAGCGCCGCGCAGGGCAGATCGGGCGCGAACCGCGCCGCTTCGCTGCGCCAGTTGAGCTGGAGCGACGCGGGGCAGACCACCAGCGCGCATACCCGCTCCCCGCGCTCCATTTCGCGCAGAAGCAGCGCCAGCGCCTGCACCGTCTTGCCCAAGCCCATGTCGTCCGCCAAAATGCCGCCGAAGCCCGCGTCGCTGAGCGCGCTCAGCCACGAAAGGCCGGTTTTCTGATAGGCGCGCAGTTCGGCGTGCAGCGCGCGCGGCGGCTCGACCTGCGTTTTCTGCGCGTCCTCCAGCCGCCGCATCCATTCGCTCAGCGCCCTGGGCATATCCAGCGAAACGCCTTTGCGCTGCGCGAGCGCCTGTTCCAGATACATCGCCCGTTCGAGCGGCATTTCGCCGCCCCGCTGCGCCGCCTCCGCGTCCAGCCCGGCGCTGTCGAGCACCTTCCCGAGCTGCGCCGCCTGATCGAGCGCCTCCTCCGAGAGGAACGCGCCGTTTTTCAGCCGCACATATCTTCGCTTTTGGCGATACGCCGCGTATGCCGCATCCAGATCCGCCTGCGTCAGCCCGCCCAGATCCGCGTGAACGAGCAGCTTCGCGCCCTGCCGCTGCATGCCGAAGGTGATGGCGCGCGGCGCTTTCACGTTCATCCGCGCCAGACGGTCGGAGACCAGCACCTCGCCGACGGCGTCCAGCTCGTGCAGGCGCTCCGTCAGCAGCTCGTAACGCGCGTCGTCGTCGCCGTTAAAGGCATATTCCCACTCGGCCCGCCGCTCAGGAAAGAGCGCCTTCACCCGCGCCATCGCCTGATTCTCCCGGAACGTATCCCGCCGGATGTGCGCCGCGTCCTCGCCGGGGTGCACCCGCGCCGCGCCGTAATCCCACTCCGGGCGGCAGAGCAGCGCGTCTTCCTCGTCTACATCCACGTAAAACCGGGCGGTCATCCCCATCGGCGTGTGGCGCAGCACGGTTTCGCGCCCCTTGACCACCGTTGCCCGCGAAGGCGCGATGATCTGCGCGCAGACGGGGGCAATCTGCTTGGCTCCGATCGTCAGCCCCTCCGGGCGTTCCGCCGCGGCGCGCAGCAGCGCCTCCACCCGGCGGAAATCCGCCCCGAACGCGCAGACCACGCCCGTCGGCAGAAATTCGTATGCGCCGGTCTGCCCCAGCGCCACATGCTGCGCCCGGACGTGCAGCTTCGCGCCCTTTTTCGCCTCTTCGAGCGCCACGGCGGGCGTGATTTCGCCCGTCCGCACCCCTGCGCGAACCGGGTTTTCGCCTTCCCGTTTCAGCTCGACTTCGCGGCCTGACAGCAGACGCATGGTCTGATCCAGCATCGCGCCGGAGAGCGGAAACGCCTGCACATTCCGCCTGGGCACCGCCTGCGCCAGCAGCAAAACATGATCCAGCAGCGGCAGATCCCGCTCGTCCACCGCCTCGCGGTCATGGGCGAACGCCAGCCCCTTGCCATAGGCATAATGCTCTCCATAACGGACGCGCTGGGCGAAATCCCACGGGTTGCGGACGATATACGCCCGCGCGCCTTCCCGGCCAACCTTCAGCTCCAGCGCTACGTCGTGGATATCCAGATGTTCCAAAACGGGGTACAGGCGGATCTTGTGCTCCTCCGGCTGCGCGGCAGGCATCCGCGCCTTTTCGCTCAACTGGATTAACTGATTGACGAAGGCTTCGTTCTCGCGCTCCTCTCTCTCTTTTCTTCTCCGCTCGTATTCCTGCTGCTGCCTTTCCAGCTCGCGCCGATATTCCAGCCGGCTCAGGTTCTCGATGATCAGCGCGGCGATGTGCTTGCAGGGCGTTTTCGTGCGCTCAAACGCCGGGCAGGTGCAGCCGCCCACGATCTGCGTCCCCTTCTCTTTGTACCACGTTTGGTATACGTCGTATCGGCCGTGCACTCTGGCCGTATAGCGCACGCCGTCCGGCTCGTTCTCCTCGTAGATGGAAAGCACATTGCCGTTACGCACGTATTCAAGCGCCCGCTTCATCGTCGCCGCGCTGTCCACCATCTGGTAAACGTCTTCCATTCGCATCGCAGTTCCTATCCTCCGCATCGTATTGGTTTCATTATAGCACACTTGCGCCGCGCACGAAAACCCGCTACAATGGTTTCATCTGAAATGAACAGGAGATTTAAGTCATGCGTCTGTTTTACGGTCTTTCCCTGCCCGAAATCATCCGCGCGGAAGCCGCCCGCGCCGCCCATGTTGCCGAAGCGATGATGCCGGGCCGATACGGCGATCCCGCCAATTACCACATCACGCTGGCGTTTTTGGGCGAGGTCGCGCCCGAGCGGCTGGGCGACGCGCAGGCGATTCTGGCCGCGCATGCGCGCCAAACGCCCGCGCCGACGATCACGCTGGGGCAGGCGGATTATTTCGGCCGCGCAGAAAACGCCATTCTGATTCTGCGCGCGCAGAGCGCCCCGCCGCTGGACGCGCTGCACGGTGCGCTGATTGCCGCTTTGCAGGCGGATGGCCTGCCCGCCGACCCCGGCCCGTTCGTCCCGCACATCACCCTCGCCCGTCACGCCCAAACCGCGCCGGAAGCGCTGAAAGCCGCCGCGCCGCGTCCGCTCTGCTTTGTGCCCAAGGCGGCGCACGTCTTTCTGAGTGCGCGGGACGAGTCCGGCGCACTGCGCTATACGCCGCTCTTCGAGGCCGATTTCGCTCCTTTTGTTTCGCTGTGACGCGTGTTTATTAAAATTCGCTTGACAAATGTTACAAGTCGTAATAAAATAGTCACATACTTGAAATGAAAGGAGACGCATGCCCATATGTCATTTCGTGCGTCTAACAAAAGATGGATCGCGGCGCTTTCCGCCGCTTTGATGGTATGCGTCTGTGCCGGCGCGTACGCGCAGAATTACAGCCTTGGCGACGAGGCGGATGAAATCGCGACGATTCAAACCGCGCTTAAACAGCTCAAGCTGTACAGCGCCGGCATCACCGGTCACTACGGCGAAAAGACGGAAGCCGCCGTCAAGAAATTCCAGAAGAAATACGCGCTTGAGGATAACGGCGTGGTGAACGAGGAGACCCGCGCGGCGCTCTATGAAGCCGCGGGCATCACCTATACCGCCTCCTCCGGCAGCTCTTCCTCTTCTTCGAGCAGCAGCTCCTCCACCGTGTCGGACAGCTCCATTCTCCGTTACGGCACGCGCAGCGACGAAGTGATGAAGCTCCAGCAGAATCTGACCACGCTCGGCCTGTATTCCGGCACGATCAGCGGCCATTACGGCAGCATCACCGAAGCCGCGGTCATGAATTTCCAGCGCAAGAACGGCCTTTCCGCCGACGGCATTGCGGGCGCGAAGACGCTGGCCAAGATTGAGGAAAAGGTGAACGGCTCTTCTTCGTCCTCCTCTTCTTCCTCCTCGAGCGGTTCTTCGTCCTCGTCGAGCAGCTCGTCCTCTTCTTCGAGCACCCTGCTCAAATACGGCACGCAGTCGGAAGCCGTGCGCACCCTTCAGCAGAACCTCAAGACGCTGGGCTACTACACCGGCTCCGTCACCGGCAACTTTGGCCGCCTGACGAAGGAAGCCGTCTATAACTTCCAGAAGGCCAACGGCCTTTCCGCCGACGGCATTGCGGGCGCGAAGACGCTTTCCGCCATCACCGGCAAGCTTTCCGGCAGCAGCAACAGCAATAGCGGCAGCTCGAACAGCGGCAGTTCGAATTCAAGCAGCAGCAATTCGAGCAGTTCCGACAGCAGTACCTCTTCCCTGCTGAACACGAGCGTCATGCTCCAGCAGGGCTCCTCTGGCAGCGAGGTGCTCAAGCTGCAAAACATGCTGACCACGCTGGGCTTCTACACCGGCAACAAGACCGGCAACTTCGGCGCGCTGACCGCCGACGCGGTTATGGCCTATCAGAAATCCAAGGGGCTGACGGCGGACGGCATCGCGGGCAAGAAGACGCTCGCCGCCATCAACGCGGATTACACCGGCAACAGCAACGGCGGCAACAGCAGCAATAACAGCGGCAGCGACGGCACCACCTCGCCGAGCGCGCAGGTGGCCGGCAACGTCCGCTATGAAAACTTCTACAACTGGCGGCGCAACTACGCCAACGGCGAATACTGCACGGTGTATGATTTCTCCACCGGCTATTCCTGGAAACTGCGCATCATGAGCAAGGACGCGCATATGGACGCCGAACCCGCCACGGCGGAGGACACGGCCATCATGCTCAAGGCCTTCGGCGGCAAGACGACGTGGACGCCGAAAGCGGTTTGGGTCACCTTCTCGGATGGCAAGACCTACATCGGCTCGACCCACGACGTGCCGCACTCCCCGCAGCACCTGACCAGCAACAACTTCAACGGCCACCTGTGCGTGCACTTCCCGATCTCGATGGATAAGGCCAAGAGCATCGGCCCGTATGCCACGAGCCATCAGGAGGCCATCAACGAAGGCTGGGCCGCCACGCAGAAACTCAAATACTAAGGAATGAATAAGGACTGAAAGCAGAGATTGCCGTTCGCGGCAGTCTCTTTTTTCTTTGCCCATTTGCAGTTTAGCGCTCAACATGATATAATAAACCCATCATTCAATTCAGGGAGGGCTTGCCTATGGCCACGATGAAGGATATCGCCAATCTCGTCGGCGTCAGCCTGACGACGGTTTCCAATGTCGTTCACGGCAATTATGACCGCGTTTCCCCGCAGACGGTGCAGCGGATTCTCGACGCGATTGAACAGCTTCATTACGTGCCCAACATGTCCGCGCGCGCGCTGGTGAGCCACTCCTCCCGCATCATCGCCTATGTCGATACCCACAGCCCGCAGGAAACCTACGCGGGCAACGGCTTTGCGGGCGTGATGCTCTCCGGGCTGGAGAGCGTCGTCACCGATCACGGCTATTTCCTGATGATGCGCCGCGGCACGGACGAGGACGTGCTGCGCCTGATGCTCAACAACTGGAACCCGGACGGCGTGATCTTTAAAGACCGCGTGCCTCAGAGCCTTGTGGATTTCGTCAAAAAGCAGGGCAAGCCGTGCGTGACCATCAACACCTATCTCGACGATCCCACGCTCATTCAGGTGCGCGCCGAGGATCGCCGGGGCGGTTATCTGGCCGCCAAACACCTGATCGAGCTGGGTCACCGGGATATTCTGTTCATCGGCGCGGTGCACTGCGGCTTCATGAACAACGACCAGCGCTATGCGGGCTACTGCGACGCGCTGGAAGAAGCCGGAATCGCGCCGAACCCGGAGAACCCGATTACGAATCTCTTCCCTTTCAAAGCCGAGCGCGGCATTGCGCTGGGGCGGCAGCTCGCCGCGCGGCGGGATTTCACGGGCATCTGCGTCAGCGGCGACCAGTACGCCGCCGCCGTCATCACGGGGCTGCGCGAGGGCGGCGCGCACGTGCCCGAGGATATTTCCGTCGTCGGGTTTGACGACGTGGATATTGCGCGGATGACCTTCCCGCCGCTGACCACCGTTCATCAGGATGGCATCGGCAAGGGCCGCCGTGCCGCGGAAGCGATTTTCGCCCTCATCGACGGCGAAAACCCCGACCCGAAGGATTTCAATCTGCCGGTGGAGCTGGTGGTTCGGGGGACGACAGCGCCTGTTCGTCCTTAAACCCGGGTGCAGGGCCGAAGCCCTGCTCGTTTCAGAAGGGAGTATGGGGACTGCAATACAATAAAACGCATGCGTATCTTTCACTGTGTACGCATGCGTTTTCTGTTTGATTGAAATATTCGGCTCAGTCCTGCACCAGACTCCCCGCCGCTTCGGCTTCCTCCAGCTCGTGCATATACTTGTAGACCGTATAGCGCGAAACGTTCAGCCGCTCGGCGACAATCGCCACGGATTTCTGATACGTGAACGCGCGGCGCTTGTAGAGCATGCGGATGATGCGCATGCGGTCGGTCTTCTTCATCGCCTCCGGCTCTTTGCCGACGGCGCTGATGCACTCGCGCAGCAGCTCCTCGAGCTGGCTTCTCGCGTCCTGCATGAGCGTCTGCTGCAAGTCGCCGCTGGTGGCGGTCAGCTCGCTGAGCATTTGCCCGGCGCGCACCATGTTCGTGATATCCAGATTGATGCCCAGCGCGAAGTGGTAATCCTCGCCGACGATGTTGAACGTCGAGCTTTTCAGCGTCCGCCCGTCGCGGGAGAGCACAAGCTGGTTGATGTAATCCTTGTTCTGGTAGATGCTCTCGTCGTAATCGCCGATGTCGCCGAAGATATCCGCCGTCGAACCGACCTCGCGCCCCGTCACCGTGCCGTTGAAAATCGCCAGAATCGGATGACCCGGCCGCGTCATATCGTGCACAATGGTTTCGCAGTTCGGCCCGAACATCACGGAGATACCGCGCGCCTCGTTTTTCAAAAAGTTGAGCATTTCGTCCCGGTTCATGCAAAAGCCCTCCGTCCCGCCAGCGCGGGTTTTCATTTTGTTTGCTTTTTTATATTGATGACAAACGTTCCGGCAGACCTTCTCTTCGCCGGGAAAAGTGACATTCTGTTGCTTTTAACCCATTATATCACATTTTCGTCCCGTTGGGTATGCCCCAAAGTCAAAATCAGCGCGGCAAGCATCATCAGCGCACAGGCGGAAAGCGGCAGAACCGTCTCCCAATAGCTGCCCAGCGAGGCCAGTGCGACCAGCGCGCAGATCGGCGCGGCCTTTTTGTTTTTCGCCGCCAGCACGGCGCTCAGGATATCCGCCAGATAGAAATACCGCTCGTGCATCCGCGGCAGGAAGAACACAATCGCCAGCGGCAGCAGCAGCGCCAGGCGCAGATATCCCTCCCGCGTCAGCCTGCCTGCCCGCTTCACGCCGCAGGCGACCAGCAGCGCGCACGCGCCGAACGCCAGCGCCATGCCGAAATTGCCGTAGGCGTATACGTCCAGCCCGGTTGTATCCATCAGCGCGAAGAAGCTCGGCGCGTTGTAGGTCAGGCCGGTATACAGCCCCGTCTGCGCCGTGTAGATGGAAAGCAGCGCGCCGACGCTCTTGCCGCCCAGCAGCGCCGGGAGCGCCGTCAGCGCCAGTGTGCCCAAAAAGACCAGCGCATCCGAAAGCCGAAGCTTTCGATCCGCCCAGAGCACCGCGACGATGGGCAGGAGAAACACGGCTTGCAGCTTAAACGCCAGCGACAGCGCGAAGCAGGCCGCCGCGCCTGCGGGCCTGCGATCCAGCGCGAGCGCCAAGCCCCACAGCGCGCAGGCCGCATACAGGCTGTCGCACTGGGCGAACATGCCGCCGTTGAGCGCCAGCGTCGGCAGCAGCAGCGCCAGCCCGAAGGCGGCGGCGCTCTTTTTGCCGTCCTTCTGCGCCAGCGTCGCCGCCGCGCCCGCCAGAAACGCATCCCCGATGAAGGAAACCGCCTTCACCGCGTAAAGCGACGGCACGGGCAGCCGCGTGATGAGGAACAGAATATACTGATACAGCACGTTGTATTCGCCGATGTTTTGGCGCATGCCCTCGGCGAACGAGCCGCCCGCCAGCCTTTGCAGCCAGTCGGCCAGATAGATATCGTAATCGCCGGAGGAACGTTCCAAAAAGCTGACCCGCGCCAGCATCGCCGACGCGCAGAGCGCGCACAGCAGCAGCGCGCCGAGCGCGCCCTGCTCGTGTTCCCGCGCGATTTTCATCGCGAAAACGAGCATTACAGCCAGCGGCAGGCAGAGCAGCGCCGCCGTCGCCGCATGGCGTCCCAGCGCGAGCGAGCGCGTCATCATCACGCCCGCAAAGCCGAGCAGCGTCAGCGCGGCGCAGACGATCCGCGCTGCCTTTCCGCAGGGCAGCGCCAGCCAGCCGCGCAGGCGCTCATCCAGCGCGTCAAGCGTCGCTTTCACAGCCCAGCGCCTCCTTGATGCCCAGTCTGCCCGCCAGTTCCAGCGCGACAGCCACCGCGCAGGCAATCGCCATCAGGCTGAGCACGTTCATCGGGATGACCGTGTACGAGAAAATCGCCTCGATGTAGCTGCACAGCGAAATCAGTTCCAGCACAATGGCCGCCGCCAGCCGCCGCCCGCTGTTCACGCAGGCAAACGCCAGCATGCCCGCCAGATACAGGCAGCGCGCGTTCATCTGCGGCAGAATCAGCGGCAGACCGGCCGCCAGCAGCAGCGCCGCCAGCAGCAGCGTATCCGTGTCCGGCGCTTTGCGCGCATGAATCAGCGCAAAGGCGACCAGCAGCGAGCAGGCAAACGCCAGATACATGCCCATGCCGCTGAACTCGCGCACGGAGGCAACCGTCATCAGGCCGTAAACGCCCGGCGCATGATCCGCCAGACCCGTGCCCTCGTAGGAAATCTCCCAAATCTGCTCCGCATAGCGGCCAAACACCGCCGCCAAACCCTGACCGTCGGCGAGGAAGGCCGCCTGCATCAGCACAAACGCCGCCAGACCCGCCAGCAGATGGCGGATGGATATTCTGCCCTTCATGAAGAACACGAGCAGCAGCGGGAACAGGAAGCCCGCCTGCAATTTCGTCGCCGCGGCCATGCCCCAAAGGATGCAGCCCCAGACCGGGTGATCGTCAAGCAGCAGCGCCAGCCCCCACAGCGTCAGCGCGGCGAACATCGCGTCGCACTGCGCCCAGCAGCCGCCGTTTAAAAGCATTGTCGGCGCGAGCACGCAGGCCATCATACCGCCTACCGCCGCGCCCGGCTTCGCGCCGCGCATCCGCGCCAGCTTCAAAACCGCCAGCGCCGCCGCCGTCTGGCAGACCATGTCAAACAGCTTGACGGCGTACATCTGTGAAAAGCTTTCCAGCCGGGAAATCAGCGCCATCACGATCAGGTAGCCGCCCGACCATGCGCCGTCCTCCCACGCCATCGCCGCGCCGAGGTCGTAGTTCCACATGTTCTCCAGCATCGGCGCAAGCACCTTGCTCATGCGCCCCGGTTTGATATCCAGCATCGCCAGATGCCCCGCCGCCGCCAGCATGGCCAGCAGCGCCGCGCACAGCAGAACGATCACCGGCTGTTCCTTCAGCGCGCGCCATGCGCCGAAGGTCAACAGCGCCATGCACGCCGCGCCGATCAGCGCAATGGCGGCAGCGCCTTCCGTCCCCGCGAAGTTCTTCATTTCCAGCGCGAAAAACACGAGCGCCGCCGCCGCGCCCAGCAGCAGCTTGGGCAGTCCGCTTATCCGCGCCTCCATGCCCGCGCGCAGCGGGTCGCGCATTACATTTCGATTCATCACGCCTTCACCTCCGCCAACGCGGCTTCCGTCTTTTCTTCGTGCAGGCTCTTGTAAAGCGCCGCAGCCGTCAGCGCAATGGCGACGCCCTGGCACACGGTCGCCCATTTGAGATCAAAAATCGAATCGCCCGGCAGGCCCGCCGTGTAGCAGATGTAAGAGCTTAACCCGAACAGCAGCGGCAGCGCGATTCGCTTCGGCCGATAGGCCGCCAGCACCAGCGCGAGCACGTCCGCGCCGAAGGTATAGCGCTCGTGCATCTTCGGCAGGAAGAACGGCACGCCGCCCAGCACCAGCAGGCAGGTCAGCAGCGTCCCCTCCTGCGTCACATGGCCGCGGTTCAGGCACACCATCAGGCAGATTGCGGCCAGCATGGCCATGCCCAGCGCCATCGCCATGCCGCTGAACATCGTATAGAGCAGGTTCTTATCCAGCGTCTTGGGCAGGAAGTTATACAAACTCGGGCCGTTGACGGTGATGAAGTTGTAATTGCCCGCCTGCGTGGTATACACGGTCAGGACATGGTGCAGCGATTTGCCACCCCAAAACGCCGGGATCATCATCGCCAGATACGCCGCCGGAATCAGCGCCAGATGGCGCAGTTTGATATCCTTCCTCAGCCACAGCGGCAGCAGCGCGGGCAGGAAGAACACCATTTGCAGCTTGAAGGAAAGCGCCATGCCGAAAAACACCATGCTCCACGCGCTGCGCTTTTGCAGCGCCTGATACAGCGCCAGCAGGCACAGCGAGGTATAAATCGCGTCGCACTGGCCCCAGTACGCGCCGTTAAACACGACGGTCGGGAGAATCAGCGTCATGCAGAAGAGGACGGTGCGCCCGACCGCGCCCCTGACCTTCAGCCCGGCCAGCTTCACGACGGCATAGGCCAGCAACACCTCGAACGCCATCGAAACGACTTTGACCAGATACTGCCACGGGTAATTCTTCACCCGGGAAATCAGCAGCAGCAGGTACAGATACGGCGGCGTGTAGTCGCTGCCGATATACGTGCCCAGCCCTTCCCTGATCCCCATCTGAGAGTAGCTGTAAATCCAGTCGCTCAGAAAGATTTCGTAATCGTCGCTCACATAGTCAAACAGCGAAATTTTCGCCAGCAGAATCAAGCCGATCACCACGCAGAAAAGCGCCTGAGCGCCTGCGTTCAGCTTTTTGCCGACGTGCAGCGCCGTCGCCGCCGTAAGTGCATAGAGCGCGGAAAGCACGACGGTCGTAAACCGAACCATCTCCTCGGCGCGATAGCCCGAAAACTCGTCGATCTTGGCGTAGCGCGCGTTGTAGGCGAACACGGCGAACACGGCCGTCGCGAGCAGCACCAGCACATAGCGCGCCCACGCGGGCATGCGCCGCCCCAGCAGGCCGCGCAGCGCATCGTCTGCAAAGTTCTTGTTCATAGCTTATTCCTTCCTTCGGGCAGAGCGCCCGCGTTGGTTTCCATCGTCTTATTATACTGAAAAAAAACGATTCTGTACAGCGCCAAACCGCGCGGCGGCGCATTTTCCCTCCGCGCGGCGCATATGCTTGTTTTGGAAGTTTCGTTTTTCGCCTTTGATCACATTTCAGCCCACCTTTGGCCGCATTTCGGCAACAACCGGGGCGTATACTGTTCTTAACGTTTGGGCGTTTGCGCCTATTTCATTCGTTTCGAGGTGATTTTTCTTGCAGCAATATCCAACCCTACAACAGATGCGCGCGCCGAAGGAGGCCGCTTTTGATTTTTCGTTTTACGCGCCCTATAAGGCGGCGGTGGAAACCGCGTTTCTCGCACTCTGCGCGGCGCGGATGCAGCTCGAGGAAGAACAGACGGCCTTCGCCGTCCGCTCGATGACGTTCCGGCTGAAATCGCCCGCGTCCATCCGCGATAAGCTGACGCGCCGCGGTCTGCCGCAAAGCGCGCAGGGCGCAGCCTGCCTGCACGACGTCGCCGGCCTGCGCGTCGTGCTCTCCAGCGTAGAGGCCGTGTATCACTTTGCCGACCTTCTGCGCGCGTCGCCCGCGTGGCAGTTTCTCTCCGTGCGGGATTATATCGCCGCGCCGAAGCCGAGCGGCTATCGCAGCCTGCATCTGGTGATGCTCGTGCCCGTCTGCCTTCATGGCAAAAACGCATCCGTGCCCGTCGAAATCCAGCTCCGCACCCCGGCGATGGATATGTGGGCCTGCGTCGAGCACGATCTGTGCTATAAGCCCGTGAAGGAAGCGTGAACCCCACATAAAAAGCGAATCCCTTTCTTTCGAAAGAGACTCGCTTTTCTTTATCGAACGATGAAAAAGTATCCTCCAAGCGCCAGAATCGCCAGCACAACGAGGCAGATCGGCACAATGGTGATGAACGCGGCGATCAGCATCGCCAGTCCGTCGCCTTTTTCCATTTCGTCGCAGGGCGCGCGGCCGGTCGGCTGCTCGCCCATTTTTTCCTTTTGCAGCTTGCGGAAGCGGTCATACCGCCCCTTAAACGGCAGCCCCATCGCTTATTCCTTCCCGGAGAGCGGATGGTGGCAGGCGACGAAGTGGCCCGGCGCCATTTCCTTCCATTCCGGCACGGCGTGCTTGCAGATTTCGGTGCAGTGCGCGCAGCGCGTGTGGAATTTGCAGCCCTGCGGCGGGTTGACCGGGCTGGGGATATCGCCTTCCAGAATCCGCAGTTCGCGGTTCTCCTCCACGTCCGTGGTCGGAATCGCGGCCATCAGCGCCTCGGTGTACGGGTGCAGCGGATGGTCAAACAGCTCCTGCGTGTTCGCCAGCTCGACCATGTTGCCCAGATACATCACGCCGATGCGGTCGGAGATGTATTTGACGACGGAAAGGTCGTGCGTGATGAACAGATAGGTCAGGTTGCTCTGTTCCTTCAAATCGGCCAGAAGGTTGATGATCTGGCTCTGAATGGACACGTCCAGCGCGGAAACCGCCTCGTCGCAGACGACGAACTTCGGCTTCACCGCCAGGCTGCGGGCAATGCCGATGCGCTGGCGCTGGCCGCCGGAGAACTGATGCGGGAAGCGATGCAGGAAGTAACTCGCCAGACCCGCGTCCTCCATCGTCTTGATGATGTATTCCTGCATGCGCTCGTCGTTCTTCTTGAAGAAGCCGTG
>CAKTXH010000008.1 GCA_934630975.1 uncultured Clostridia bacterium
TGTCAATGACAGACATTTGTAAATCCTCCTTGACGTGATATAATAGGCTTATCGAAAGATAAACCTGCGGTGTACAAGACGATACAGCATTATTATAGCGCAGTTTGCCGCTTTTGAAAAGGACGGCGCGCAATTTTATGCCGCTTTTTGTCCCCCTTTTCGCGTTTTGTTTCGCTTTTCGACCGATTTTTGCCTGAAAGGAGGCCGCCTCCATGCGCGTCTGCGCCGTTATCTGCGAATATAACCCCTTTCACCTCGGCCACGCCTATCATCTGCGCGCCGCCCGCGAAGCCTCCGGCGCGGATTATACGCTCTGCCTGATGAGCGGCGCGCTCACCCAGCGCGGCGCGTTTGCCCGGCATGATAAGTGGCTGCGCGCGCGCGCGGCGCTGGAAAACGGAGCGGATGTTGTGCTTGAGTTGCCTACCCGCTTCGCCTGCGCCCCCGCGCCGGATTTCGCTTCCGGCGGCGTTTCGCTGCTCTCCGCCCTCGGCGTGGTGACGCATCTCTCCTTCGGCTGCGAGGCGTCGGCGCTCCCGTTGCTTTCCGCCGCCGCGGCGCTCTTCAAAGCGGAATCCCCGGCTTTTTCCGCCGCCCTGCAAACGCGTCTGGCGGACGGCCTGCCCTATCCCCGCGCCCGCGCGCTGGCCGCCGAACAGGTTGCCGGCCTCCCCGCCGATCTGCTCGCCCAGCCCAACGCCGTCCTTGCGCTGGAATACCTGCAAGCCCTCCCGCCTGAAATCACTCCCGTGCCCGTCGAGCGCCGGGGCAGCGGCTACCACGACGCGTCTCTCTCCGCCCTGTCCAGCGCAACCGCCGTCCGCGCGGCGCTGGCGCAGGGCAGTCTGCCCGCCGTGCTGGCCGCCGTCCCTTCGCCCGATCTGCTGCAAACCGCCGAGCAAAACAGCTTCATCCACGAGGAAGAAGCCCTCAAACAGGCGCTCCTTTACCGCCTGCGCACCGCCTCCCCGGAGGATCTCGCCGCGCTGTACGGCATGGACGAAGGCTTGGAAAACCGCTTTCTCGCCGCCGCGCAGACCTGCGCCACCCGCGAATCGCTTCTGGATTCCGTCAAAACCAAACGCTACACGCATGCGCGGCTCTCCCGCCTGTGCGCCTACGCCCTGCTGAATCTCACCCGCGATTTCGCCGATGCGCACCGCGCGCCGGAATACGCCCGCGTCCTCGGCTTCCGCAAAAGCGCCGCGCCGCTGCTCAAAGCCATCAAGCGGCGCGGTTCCCTCCCGCTCGTCACCAAAGCCGCCGATTTCGACCGCACCAATCCCCTCTTCGCCCTTGACGTCCGCGCGCAGGATCTCTGGTCGCTCGGCGTTTCAAACCCCGCGCTCCGTTCCTCCGGCCGCGATTTCACCACGTCCCCGATTCTGGTTTAGAAAGGCAGGTTCTCCCCATGCGTCTGTTCGCCTATCCAGCCGCGCTTTTCCTCGCGTTCATCCTCTACTGCGCCGCGCCGAAATGCGCCGAGCTTCTTGCCCGCGCGCTGCAACGGCTCTACGCCCTGTTTATGCGTCTGGACGCGCGCGCCCCGCGCAAGCTCGCCTTCCCGGCGTTTCTGCTGGCGCTGATGCTCGCGCCCTTCCTCCTCTCCCTGCTTCATCCGGCGGTCGAGGCCGTGCTGATGGCGTTCCCGCTCTTCGGTCTGGCCTGCATCCCGCGAAGCGGCGCGGTCAAGCGCGAGCTGGATTCCGGCGCGTATTCCCGCGATATTCCCGCCTACGAAACCCTCGTCCGCGAAACCTGCGCCGCCCTTGCCCCGGCTTTTGTCGCGCATGTCTGCGTGCCGCTCGTGTTGATGGCCGTCGGCCTGCCGCTGCGCCTGTCCGCCGCGCTGGGCTGGGGTTTCCTCGCCTTAACCGCCGTCAGCAGCGAAAACGAGCAGGCGGATCGCCTGCTCGGTCTGCTCGTCCGCCCTGCGGATGCAGTGTTTAAAGCTTTGATGCTCCTTTGCTGCGGCGTAACGGGGCGCAATCCCTTCCGCACCGGCGGACAGGACGCGAAATCCCGCCTGCTGAGTATTCTCGGCGTCGCGCAGGATGACACCGCCACCCACGCGCCCGTTTCCGGCGATATCTCGCAGGGCACGTTCCTCTGCTGCTTCTGCACCGTGCTCCTCTGCCTCGTGCTGACGCTGCTGCTCCTGCCGCTCATCCGCTGAACGCTCATTCCTCGTCCGTATAGCAAAATAATTCTTCCACCGTCGTTTCAAAGACCTTGGCGATATCCATCGCCAGCTTGAGCGACGGATTATATTTGCCCTTTTCGAGATTGACGATGGTTTCGCGCCGCACGCCGACCCACTCGGCCAGCTCGGCCTGTTTCAGCCCCGTCTTTTCCCGGTATGCTTTGATTTGGGTCTGTAACGCCATCGTCAAACTCCTTCTTTGTCCATCACGCAGAAGATCACCGTGCGGATAATCGCCAGCGCCACCAGCGTGCCCATCAACGCATAGCCGATGATTTCCGTCGTCAGCGCCATTCTGCCGACCGCGCAGGCAAAACCGATGACGATCATCGCCGCCACGCCGATTTTCAGGCAGATGGAATCGCACCGTCTCAAATTCGTTTCGGCCATTTCATCCACGGCCTCCTGCTTATACTTTTTGAGCCGAATCGCGCGGCTGACAACGTAATAAAACCAGACCGCAGACGACACGACATATTGGATGGTCGCGTAGGATTCCTGCCAGTCGTTCCTCGCCCACATCCAATAATACACCGCAATCAGCACGGCAAAGACGATTTTATCCGCGACCAGTTCCCGCAGCGATACCTTTTTCTTCATGGCTTTTCTCTCCTTCATTTTCGTGTGAGATATTTCTCACTCCGTTGATGTGGTAAATATATCACATCAATCGCCGCATGTCAAGGCAAATGTGCGAAATTTTTCACTTTTCTTTGCTTTACGCCTATCAGAACGCTCTTCAAAACGCCTTGACGTTCTTTTCCATTTGGTGCATAATATTTTTATCAGGCCGCAGCAGCCGCCTGATAAGTCCTCTGTGAGGGCGGGCGCTCCAAACGAAAGGATGAGAGCGAATGAATCACAGAATAGGCTTTAAGGTTACAATCACCAATACCGAGCGATGGACGCTGACGCGAACCGTCAAACGGGAAATCAAGATTGAACCTCTTCAAGGGCGGACAGATACAAAAAACACGATAACGGTGCCCCCCGTTATCGTGCATGTGGAAGTCCGGCAAGACGCAGGAACTCATATAGCGCAAGACGTTACTAAATGACCTCTTGAGCGCCCGCCTTCCTGCCTTTTATTTTAGCAGAAGGCCGATTAAAAGTCAATGAATCTGAAAAAAAGGCTGAGCAGTTTCAGCTTGTTGACCTAAGCAACCTCAGCCAGAATAGCAAAACGAAGAAATTCAGCTATTCTTTCATTTGCGGAAAGGGCTATTCTCCCCCTTCGGGGGGAGAATAGCTTTTTGTCTATAAACTGGGCTCCCTCCTTGAGGGTGTGAAGCCTGCCGCCCGCTGCGCGGGGAGACAGGCAGGCGAAACGCCGAAGGTCTGTCAGCGAAGCTGACTGAAGGAGTTCGCTCTTACTCCGCCCAATCGGTCAAAACCGTATCGAACATCCCGGCGTTCTTCTCGATTTCCGCCGCCGCACCGCCGTTCTTTTCCGCCGCCGCGGCCGTCAGCTCAAACAGCGCCGCCAGCAGAGCCGCCGCGAGGAGCGTCGTCCTTTTTTTATTCCGTGCACCTCTTCTTTCCCCATTTGTTTCAAGCGGTTTTCGTCCGCTTTTTCCTTCCCCTGCGCAGCAGCCGCCCGGCGCCGTTTTCCAGCGCGCAAAGCCCCGCCGCCGCCAGCGGCAGCATGTAGACCATGTAGGGATAGGCATATTGCGCCTTCGCCTCAAACAGCAGGTGGTACAGCGTGCCGCCCAGCACCGTCACCGGGATCATCAGCATGGCCGCGTCCTCTTTTCGGCGCATCGCCCGCGCGCCGCCCAGCGCCGCAAGGGCGTAAACCGCCGTCTGCATCGCGTCCATATAGCCGTCCATCAGCGTCCGCAGTCCGTCTTTGTAGCGATAGATCGAATTGATCCATCCGTTGTACTGCCCGACCTTTTCGCTCAGCTCGCCCATCCACAAGCTGTCGTAGGCCGGGTCGAGCCATTGGGTCAGCAGCTTCTCCCGATAAAACGCCAGCGCCGCCGCGGGGTTTTCCCGCATCCAGTTCAGCCGCGCCGCGATATCCGCAAGCGCCTGCGCCCTTTCCTGCTGCGCCGTCACCTCCGCCGGGAAGAACTGCTTGGTGTAGTCGTTGTACCACCCCGCCGCCGTTTCCGAATCCTGCAAACCCATCGCAAACCGCGCCAGCATGCTGATGTCGCCGCGGAAGGTCACACCGCCCTTTTTCGCGTACCACGCGATCACCAGCGCCAGCAGCCCCTTGCCGAGGGCAAACGCCAGCAGCGCAAGCAGCGCGATTTTGAAATCCTTCTTCATCCATCCGTGCAGCAGCGCGCAGATTGTCAGCGCCAGCATCACGACCTGCGCGTTGGGCTTGGCGACCATCGCCGCCCCGACCAGCGCCGCATAACCGACGCCGAACCCGATCCGCCCCGTGTGCGCATAGCGGGCAAAGCAGAGCATCGCGCCCGAACAGAGCAGAATCATCAGGTTGATGTTGTACACAAACTGCGCGAACAGCAGCGTCGGCAGGCTCGCGATGTACAGCAGCAGAACCGCCGAAGCCGCGCGCTTTTCAAACAGCTCCTGCGCCAGCGCGGCCAGCACGCCCGCGCCCGCAATGCCCAGCACCGCATTGATGTTCTGCGCCATCGCATCCAGCTTGCCGAGCGTCACGCCCGAAAAGAGGTTCGCCAGCAGATGCAGCGGCAGGCAGAGACCGAGCTGATAGGTGTACACCTGCAAATAATCCTCGCTCAGCGCGCTGTAGTAATTCCGCATGAACTGGTGCGCGTCGGCGATGACGTTCTGCGCGTCCGCCCGCTGCCGCATGCCGATGGCCCAAATCCAAAAAAACGCCGCCGCCAGCCACAGCGCGCAAAGCCCCGCGCCCAGCCGAACCCCGCCAAGCTTTTCCAGCAGGGCATGCGTGCCCATCAGCGCCGCCAGCGCGCACAGGGAAAGCAGCAGGCTTTGGGCCAGCGGCCTGCCCGCCAGCGTCACGCTTTGCAGGCTGCCGTTGTCGCTGACCCTGTTTTCCGCGGTCATTCCCAGCGCACAGAGCGCCAGCGCCGCCAGCAGCAGCACGAACAGCCCCAGCGCCGCCGCCCCGCAAAACCGATTGATCTTTCTTCTTTTTTCCACGAATTTTTCCTCTTCAACGGCGCGGCACATGCCGCGCCCCATTTGCGGAAAGGGCTATTCTCCCCCTCCGGGGGGAGAATAGCTTTTTGTCTACAGTCTGCGGCGCGGCGCGTGCCGCGCCCGCGGACCGTCCCGGGTTCCGCCCCGGCCGCCTTACTCAATCTTATCCACAAACAGCAGGCTGAACCGCGGCACGATCACGTCGTTCCCGCTCGCGTCCTGCTCGTTGTAGACGCCATCCACCGTCACCACGGCGGTCATCATGTCGCCGACCTTCGCGCCCGTGTCCGCCTCGCAGACGATCACCACGTCGTTGTACCACTTGCCCTTCGCGTCCTTGTTGTATTGCATGCGGACGTAGGAAATGCTCCCGCTGCTGCTGATTTCGCTCACCGGGCCGTACAGCCGCATCACCTTGCCGCGGTTCGCTTCCTTGTTCTGCTGCAATTCCTTGTAGGAGATCTTCACGGCGGACTGGCGGATCTTCTCCCGCTCCTGATCGTCGGTGACGACGCGGGTTACGGTAAAGGGCACGCGCCGCTGGTTGTAACCGCCCTTGTCGAGGATCAGCGTATAGTTGTAATCGCCCGCGTCCTTCGTCGTCAGCTCAAAGGAGAAACTGCCGTCGTTGCCGGATCGCTTTTTGCTCACGCCGAACGGCGTGACAAGCTGAAGCTGCACACCCGCCAGCGTCGTGCCGGCGATGGTCGTCGTGTCGCCGGTCACGGTCAGGCTTTCCGCAACGCCGGAGACGGGCAGCGTCTTGGCGCTGTACGCAATCGCGCCGGAGAGCGTCGCGTCGTTCATGCCCTCCTTGGAGGCCGTCAGCGTAACGTCGTAACTGCCTTCCTGTTCCAATTCGAGCGTCAGCGTAAAGCTTCCGTTCGAGGCCGCCGTCGCCGCGTCCAGCGTCAGCATCGCGCCGTTGCCGTCCGGCGTTTCGGCGATGATCGTCGCGCCCGCCGTCGCCGTGCCCGTGATTTCCACCTGCGCGGCGGAGGTCTCGGCGGGAATCTGCGCCTCCAGCTTCACGTCGCGCACCGGCTCGGCGACGCTTTCCGTAATCGTCAGATCCGCCAGCCGTGCGCGGAACGCGGTCAAATCCCGCCCGGAAAAGCGCCCGCTCGCGATTCGCCAGTCCAGCTCGACATATAGCCCGTTGCGCACGGTGATGTAGCGCAGCCCGCGCCCCACAATCTCGCCCGAGCGCGTCACGGTGTAGTGCACATACAGCCAGTAAGCGCCGTTTTCCTTCTGCCATTCCGTGTCCTGCGTCCGCAGGCCGGTCGTCTCCCAAAAGCTGTTCGCCTCCACGCGGCGGCGCAGCGATGCGCGCTGGCTGTCCGTCACGGATTCGATTTCGTAAATCTCCTGCGAAAGCTCGTCCTCGCCGATCAGCACGGAAAGCGACTGCGTGTAGTCCGCGTTATACGCGCGGCTGAGCGTGCGCGTGTCTTCAAGCTCCTTCGCCAGCTCGTCCGCGTCAAGCCCCGCGTCCGCCAAAAGCGGCGCATAGACCCCGCAGAGCTGGGGCGAAACCGCCAGCCAACTGTCCGGGTAGTCAAAGGCGACGTGCCCTTCGTCCATCACGATGGTCTGCGCGACGGCCGCCGACGCGCCCGCCGCCAGCAAAATGAAAATCAGAAATGAAAGGATTCGCTTCATGTGTCTTCTCCGTGTGCTCTATCGCCAAGCACGATTCATCCGCCATGGATCGCGCAGCGATCCATAAATTGGGAAGGTGCAGGGAACTCACTTACAAAATATGCACCAGCATGTTGCCGCCTTCGTCCGTTTCCAGTTTCAGCAGCTTCTCCCGCTCCAGCGCGCGCAGCACGTCCGAGAAGCGCCGCAGGCCGATCTGCCGCTCGGTGAAATCGGGATAATCCGCCTGCACGGCCGATTTGAGGATGGAGGGGTTCACCCGGTCAAAGCCGTCCTCCTTGTATTCCGACAGGATGCGCGCGAAGATGCGCGCGAAGTTCTCCCGCGTGATCTGTTCCCCGGCGGGCGCATGCGGCTGATTGAGCGATATGATGACGTTGAATTGCTCACTCTCCACGCTGAACGCGCCGAACTGCTGGGATAGCCGTGCAATCAGCTTGCCGAAGGTGGAAAAGCCGACGCTCTTTTCGGAGAAATTCGGACGCAGACGAAGCAGAACGCTCTTCACCTCGCTGGCGAGCATCTCCCCGCTGTCGCTCTCTTTGAGGATGGTCACAATCAAATCGTTCACGTCCGCAAGCGTCAGCGCCTCGATCTCCTGCCCCTGCGCGCGCTCCTTGCCGCTGGCCACGCTCTCGAGGAACTGGAATTCGCTGCACGCGTTCATGAACACGCCGCTGGCCGCCTCGCTGCGGGAAATGCCCAGCACGAACTTGCCCATCGTCTTGAGCTTGCCGACCAGCGGCACATAATCGCTGTCGCCGGAAACGATGCAGAAGCTGTCAATCAACGAGTTGGTGTAGGCCACGTCCAGCGCGTCGATGACCAGCTGAATATCCAGGCTGTTCTTCTGGTTGCGCCCGAACCGCAGCGACGGCACAACCGCGAACGTGTTGGACAGCAGAATCTCCTTCAAATCGGAATAGCTGTCCGTATAGCCGTAAACCTTGCCGATGAGGATGTCGCCGCGAATCTTCACCCGCTCGATCACATCCATCAGCATGCTCTTTTTGCCGCCGCAATTTTCAAGATCGACAAACAGCGCGAAATGTGAAGCCATAAAACCATCCTTTCCGAAAAACGTTGGAAGAACGCTTGAGGCTCCGCCTCAAACTCCGGCAGGAACCTGAGGTTCCTGCACCTCCCGCCTTACGGATTGCTGCGCAATCCGTTGAAAAATGAAATCGCGAACCTTTTTAGTACGCCGATAAATCCCCGTTGACGAAATCGCCCATGTTGGAGGAGAGCTTCAAAATCCGCGTATAGATTCTTGCGCTGTCCTCCTCGTCCGCGACGACGGGGCGGTAATCCGTTCCCTTGTCCAGCTCGGTCAGTCGGATGGGCACGACGGTCAGTTCCGGCGCATCGCAGTGATCCTCGTAAACGGTGAAGGTCACGCGCGCCAGATACGCGTCGCGGTCATCGGGATCAACGTTGCCACCGAACACCAGGTTGCCCAGCGAATAGAGGATGTAGCTGTCCTGATACGCCTCGATGCCCTGCACGATGTGCGGGTGCGTGCCCACGACGATATCCGCGCCCGCCTTAATCGCCGCGCGGCCGATGGTGCGCTGTTCCCCGGTGAAGTCGTCGCGGTATTCGCTGCCCCAGTGGAACGACGCGATGACGATCTGGCAGCCCGCCTCGCGCAGCGCCTTTACGTCCGCGCTGATGTCCTTTTTGCCGTCCTTGTAGGGGAAGCAGTAGCCGGTCATGCCGACTTTCACGCCGTTCTTTTCAAAAATGCCCAACTGTCCGCCGCCGGAAACGACGATTCCCGCCGCTTCGAGGTTGGCGATGGTGTCTTCCTTGCCCTGCTGGCCGTAATCGAGCGTGTGGTTGTTGGCGATGTTCACCGCCTCCACGCTCCCCAGCGTCAGAATATCCGTGTATTCCGCCGGGCCTTTGAAGTTGTAGAGCTTTTCCTTCTTGCTCGTCTCCTCGGTCAGCGTGCCCTCAAAGTTGATGAGCGTCAAATCGTCCGTCGCAAACAGCGTTTGCAGGCCGGAGAAAAACCAGCCGTAGCCCTTTTCCGCCGCGACGTTTTCAAAGCAGTCGTCCCGCTTGCGCAAATCGTCCGTCGAGCCGAGCGTCGTGTCGCCGCCCAGCGTAATCGTGAACATCTTGGGCCACGTGTCCGCCTGCTGCGCGGCATGCTGTTCCTGCTGCTGCACGTCCTGCGCCGCGGCCATGTCCGAAAGCGAAATGCCGTTTTCAACTGTCTGCGCCTGCTGCATGTCCGCCTGCTTTTCGTATCGAATGTGCGGGTTGCTCAGCGTATAATTCATCTCGCAAAACCCCGCAGCCGCGAGCGTCGTCATCAGTAGAAAAGCGCATAGTCCTGCCTTTTTCATCGGTCTGCTCCCTTCGGTTATCCGTTGTCCGGCTGATTGCCATAAGCCGATTCTCTTTGATTGGTGGGAAGGGCCGTTCTCCCCTCGCCGGGGGAGAACAGCTTTTTCCATGACGTTGTTTTTTTATTCTATCACAGCCATAAAATCGAATCAACTTGCGTTTTTCCGCGCTTCATGCTATCCTTCTCTTGTTATTGTAAGCATGATCATCCCTCCCTTTATCGCGAAGCGATAAAGAAAGCGGGAAATCCAAGAACCTCAGGTTCTTGGTGGGGTTTGGGGCAAAGCCCCAAGAAAGAACACGCCATGCACGATACCCGTACCCGCCTGCGTAAGCTCCTCGCCGCGCTCATCGCCGAGCGCGAGGATAGCCAGCTTCTCTATATTCCCCACGGCGAACCCGGCATGCGCCGCATGATCAGCGCGCTGCTGGCCATGCGCCCGCCCGCAGAAAACGACCCGCTGGCGGAGGAAATCCGCTGGTTTAGGGAAAATCAGCCGGAAAGCGCGTCCCCAATCAACGTGCCGGAAAGCAGCGCCCGCTCCGACCGGCGGCCATAACGGCTGTCGATCAAAAGCAGCGCGCCGCGGTCGCTCTCCGTGCGGATCAAACGCCCCGCCGCCTGAATCACCCGCACCATGCCCGGCAGGGTCATGCACAGAAACGCGCCGTCCGCGCCGTTTTCGTCGTGATAGCGCCGCATCGCCCGCACCCGCGCATCCGGCTGGGGCAGGCCCGTCGAAACGACGATCACGTTTTGCAGCCGCTCCCCGGCGAGGTCGATGCCTTCCGCGAACGCGCCGCCCAGAACGGCCAGCAGAACCGCCCGTTCGCCCCGCTTTTCAAACGCGCCCAGCAGCGCGTTTTTTTCTTCCTCCGTCAGCCCGCGCGCTTCGCGCAAAAGCGCCGCGCCGGGAATTCCCCGTTCCTCCAGCAACGCGCCGACCCGGTTTAAATACGCATACGACGGGAAGAAAACCAGCGCGTTGCCCGCGTGCGCCGCCAATTGCGCCCAAATCGCTTCCGCCACAAGCGGCGCGTTCGCCTCCCGCGCCGCATAGCGCAGGTCAATCGGCAGAATTTTCGCGTCGAGCTGGTTTTTGTCAAACGGCGAAGGCAGCGCCAAACACGCGTCCCCTTCCAGACTGCCGAGCATGCGCTTGGCCGCCTCAAACGGCGCGAGCGTCGCGGAAAAAAAGACCGTGCCGCGCGCCCGCTTCGTCTTTTCCAGAATATCCTGCGCCGCGCAGAGCAGAAATAACTCGATCCGCGCGGTTTTCTCCGCGCCCTCCGTCAGCACGGCATAGCGCGCATCCAGCCGCCCCGCCGCATACTGCCACGCCGCCGCCAGCGAAAACGCGTCCGCCGCCGGAAGCCCCGCGCCTTCGGCAAGCGCCTCTCCCGCCGCCTCCAAAAGCCGCGCCATCGCCGCGTCCAGCGCTTCCGGCAGGCTTTTAAGCCGCCCGGAGGCGAATTCTTCCGTCCGCGCGGCCTCTTCCAGCGCGCGCAGCGCCGCCGTCAGCGCCCTGTACAGCGCATGCTTCCGCCCGAGCGCCTGCCCCGCGCCGCGGCGGAGTTCGCGAAGCTGCCGGGCGCTCACCGCCGCCGAAGCGTTATCCTGCACGCGCGGGGCGAGCTGGTGCGCTTCGTCGATGAGCAGCGCCGCGCCGCCCTGCATCAGCGCGTCAATGGCCACAAACGGGTCGAACACATAGTTGTAGTCGCAGACGACGATATCCGCCGCCTGCGCCAACGACAGGGCCAGCTCGAACGGGCAGAGCGCGTGCTTTTCCGCCAGCGCGTCCACCCGTTCGCGCCCCCAGCTTCCGCCGGAAAGCGCTTCGGCCAGCGCGCCCGGCAGGCGGTCGTAAAACCCTTTCGCATACGGGCAGACTTCCGGGCGGCAGTCCCGCTTTTCCATCGGGCAGACCTTGTCCTTCGCCGCGATTTCCACCGCCAGCAGCTTCGCGCCGTGCGCGCGCAAAACGGTCAGCGCATCCATCGCGCTTTTCCGCCCGGTCGTCCGCGCCGTCAGCATCAGCACGCGGGCGCATCTGCCTTCGCCCAGCGCCAGCGCGGCGGGGTACAGCGCGGCCATCGTTTTGCCGATGCCCGTCGGCGCCTGCGCGAACAGCCGCTTCTTTTCCCGGATGGCGACGTACACGTTCGCGGCGAACTTCCGCTGCCCCGCACGGTAGCCGTCGTAGGGAAACGCAAGACCGGCGAGCGACGCGTCCCGCTCCTGCCGCCGCGCCAGCAGCCGCTTTTCCCACGCGCAGTAGGCCGCGCACAGCGCGTTAAACTCGGTTTGCAGCCGCGCGCCGTCCGCGTCCTCTTCATATAGACGAACCGGACAGCCATTTTCATCCACATATAAAATGCGCAGGCGGACGCCGGCCAAGCCCTCTTTTTGGCAGAGCATGTGCCCGTACATCGCCGCCTGCGCCCGATGCGCCGGAATCAGCGGGTTTTCCGCCGCGCCCAGCTTGATTTCTTCCACGATGCGCGCGCCGTCCGCGGCGAGCAGCAGCCCGTCCGCCCGCCCGGCAACGCGCAGCGTGATTTCCCCGGCGGCATAATCCGCGCTCAGCGACTGCTCCGCCAGATAGGCCGTCTCCGCCTGCGCGCCCGCGCTCTGCCGCGCCCGGTGCGCCGCCGCGCCTTCCCGCATGCGCTTGGCGGCAAAAGCCGCCGGGGCAAGGTCGCTCTCGTGCAGGCTGAACTCCACCACCTGACGGACGCTCGCGCGCAGCGTCGTCATACGCGCCTCCGCATCCGCCAAAGCGACCACGCCAGCAGCAGCGCGCCCAGCGCGCTTGCGCCCTGCATGATCAGCCACAGCGTCGGCGGCTGATACCAGACGTGCACCGTGCCGTTTTTCGGCACGCTGTAAACGCGCACCAGATTGTTCGTCCCGCGCGCCACCGTCAGCGCCTGCCCGTCCGCCTCGGCGCGGTAGCCGGGGTAATACAGCAGCGGCACTTCGATATATCCCGCGTCGCCTTCCAGCCGCACCGTCACGGTCAATTCCGTGCCGCGCTTTTTGTAGTCGATCGCCTCGCACGCGCTTCCCGCGCCTGTGCGCACGTCGCCCGCCTTGAGCGCCGCCTTTTCCGTGCTCACATACGTATATTCATACTGAGCGATGCGCGTATCGGTGTAAGTCTCCTTTTCCAGCGCAGGCTCCTGCTCTACAATCGTCTGCATCGTGTAGCCCGAAAAGACCACGCACAGCGCAATCAGCGCCGCCATGCCCGCCTTCGCATCCTTTTCTTCGCGCAGATAGCCCCACGCCGCCGAAACGCTCAGCATCGGCGCGGCCACGCTGACAAAGCGCCACGGGAATTGAATCTGCATGAAGAAGGTGGAAAACGGCCTTCTGAGCGAACAGAGGAAGCTCCACGGGAAGAACTCCGTGTTCAGCAGCAGCGCCAGCGCGCCCAGGCCGAGCAGCGCCAGCGACAGCCTGTCGTTTTCCGTTCGGAGCGCCGCGCGCCCCGCCGCATAGCGCCGCGCCAGCAGCAGCACGCAGCCGACGAGCATCGCCAGCCCCGGCACCACGCCGATGGTGTAGGCGAAATTCTCCGGCGCGTCCGCGTTCACGCCGCCCGCAAAGCCGACGAAGAAGTCGCCCAGCCGATAGACGTATTTCGCCGAGTTGAGCACGACGCTGGTGCTCACGCCGTCCGCCGTGTACTGCATCATCGGCACGTAGAACCACAGCGCGCAGAGCGCCGTTACGCCCGCCGCCGCCAGCACCGCGAGGATGCGCCGCTTTTCCGCAAACAGCTTTTTGACGCTCAGCAGCGCCGCAATCGCGCAGAACAACACGCAGAACAACGTGCTGAGCAGATGGCTCATGCATACGCACGTCATGCCCAGCGCCAGCAGCGGCCACTTCCGCTCGTCCCGGCGCAGCACTTCGTACAGCCCCAGCATGACCACCGGGAAAAAGACCATCGCCAGACTTTCGCCCAGCGTCCCGCGCGTATAGATGTTCACCAGCCGATAGAGGCACAGCGTGTAGAGCACGCTCGCGCCGACGGCGGTACGGCGGCTGTTCATCAGGCCGCGCACGCACAGATAGCAGACCAGCGCCGCCGCAAGCTGGATGCAGACCTCAAACACCTGCACACTCGCATACAGCGACACGCCCAGATTGCGCAGCAGCGCCGGGAAATACAGGAACAGCTCGGGATAGAATTCCGACGCGGCATAGCCGTAGCCCAGCAGCGTCGAGCTGTGGATGCGCACGGGGAACTGGCCGTTCCTCAGCCCGCTTGCAATGCCCTCGATGCGGTTGAGGTGGAAAAACAGGTCGTGCCCGTTGTATATGCCGCGCCAGAACAGCGGCATGCAGGCAAACGCCGCCGCGCAGAGCACCACCGCCGCATCCCGGCGGTTTTTGCGGCCGCGCTCGGTCTGATCCCACGAGAGCGCGAGCAGCGCCGTCAGCACCGCGCCGGCCAGCGCCGCATACGCGCACAAATCGGCGGAAAGCACGCCTGCGCCAGCCTTATGCACCGTCACCGCGACGATATCCTCCGGGTTTTCGCTCGCCAGATACAGATTCGGCGTGGAATCGGTCAAATCAAAGCCGAAGCTCAGCTGATCCAATCCGCCGTTCTCTTCCCCCATCTCCTCGTGCACTTCGCCGTTTTCGATGAACGTCTGATAGCCCGCCGAAACGACGCGCACATCCGCCGTCTCCGCGCCGTCGTATTCCACGATCACCTGATAGGAGCCCCACATCAGGTTCAGGCCGCCGTTTTCGCCCTGCGCGGGCAGGAAAAACGTCTCCCACTCGTGTTCGCTGCCCCACAGCCCCGCATCCGTGCGTGCCTGCGCTTCCCGCTGTTCCTGCGCCATCTCCTCGTCGGCCTGCGCCTGCCGCGCATCCGCCTCCTCGCGGGAAATCACGATCTGCCCCAGCTCGTCGCCCGCATAGCGCCAGGTATACTCGTCCCTGTCCGTGTAGATGAACGCCAGCGCGAACAGCGCCGCCCACAGCGCAATCAGGCTCAGAATCTTTTTCTTCATATCGTCAAACCTCCGAACGGATGAATTCGCATAAAGCCCCATGATGATGTTTATGATACCATGAACAGCCGCACAAAGCAAGAAGCGCCGCCCGCATCTGCTGCGGACGGCGCTCTGGGTTCAGTTTTCCAACGGCACAACGGCCAGCGTCTTGCCCAGCGGGGCAAGAATCTTCAAAACGGTATCGAGCTGCGGATTCGTCGCGCCGCGTTCCATTCGCGCAATCACGGGTTGTTTCACGCCGCTCAGCTCTTCCAGCTTTTTCTGGCTGATTCCCTTTTCCTGCCGCGCTTTAATCAGTTCGCCGACAAGCGCAACCCGCAGGTTGCTTTCCGTAATTTCTTCAGGCGTCAAAAGCGCGTCTGTAAAAGCCAGCGCATCCGCGCCGATTGCCGGATTATTTTTCATATTGAACGCCCCTTTCCAGAATATCCGCATATTCGCGTTTTGCCCGTTCAATTTCACGAGCAGGCGTTTTCTGCGTTTTTTTCATGAATTGATGGAGGAGAACATAGCTTCCGCCGATGTAGCCCACAAATAGAATACGATCTCGAAGCGGGCGCAATTCCCATATTTCGCCATCCAGATGTTTGATATACGGCTCCCCGGCCTGTGTGCCGTATTCGCTCAAAATTCGCAGATAGTCGCGGATTTTATTCAGCTTTACACGGCTGTCCTTATCTTTCTTTCCCGCGAGTTCCTGCAAATATTCCGCCACCGGCTCTTTGCCGTTTCGATCCCGGTAGAAATGAATGGGATGCACCGTTCTCACCTCGTTTCATCCGTCATTATATGCCGCTTTTCTTCTTCTGTCAAGTACTTTTAAGTTATTAAAGAAGCGCCGCCCGCATCTGCTGCGGACGGCGCTCTGTTATTCGGTTTTACGCGTTCGGGTCAACCGGGGGACGGCGGCGGCGGCGCGGCGCGGACTCCGTAGAAGTCTCGCTCGCTGCCGGGGCAGTCGGTTCGGTCGGCATGGTCGGCGCAACCGGCTCAGTCGGCATCGTCGGCGCTTTCGGCGCGACAGGCTCAGTCGGCATCGTCGGCGCTTTCGGCGCAATCGGCTCAGTCGGCATCGTCGGCACAGTCGGTGCGACCGGCTCAGTCGGCATCGTCGGCGCTTTCGGTGCGACCGGCTCAGTCGGCATCGTCGGCGCTTTCGGCATATACGGGTTAACCGTGCTGCGGACGTTCGGCTGCTGGGCCGTCGTGTTCTTCATGTAGCTCGGCACCTGACCCGACGGGCCTTGCGGCGCGCGCGGGGTCTGCGGCTGGGCGTAACGGCTGCGCTGGCGCTCAAGCTGTTCGGCGCGCATATCGTCCTCTTCGTCCTCATCCGCGTCGGCCTCTTCCTCTTCGGCTTCCTCGGTCTTGCGGCGATAGACATACACGCCGTAGACCGCCGCCGCGACGACGACCAGCAATCCGCCGATGATGAACGGCAGGATGCCCAGACCGCCCTCTTCCTTGACGGGTTCGGCGGTCGGCATGGGCTGGATGGTCGGTTCGGCCGTCGCGCCGTTATCGTAGGTCACGCCATAGTTGGCGTAGGACGTGCCGGAGGCGAACTCGACGATGTACTCGCCCGGCTTGGGCAGGGTCACGTCCATCGTGAAGTGACCCGTGCTGTCCGCAACGGCCTGACCGACCGTCTTGCGGGTGGTCTGCGCTGCGTTTTCCGCGATGGCGGAAGAGACGAAGGCCAATTGCAGCGGCGTAGCCGTCGGCTCAACCTGCATTTCGATGGTCGCCGTCACGATGCCATACGCGCTGGCCGTGCCGTAAACGGTGAACGTGCCGGTTTCGCTGACGGCGGGCACGTTGCTGACCTTCAGGTCGCCGCTGCTGCTGATCAGCGCCGCCGGGTTGGCGACGGGTTCAGGCGTGGGCGTGGCGTTCGGGTCGGGCGTGCTGGTCGCGTAGCTCGGCATGGCCGTGCCCGTGCCGCTGCTCCAGCTGTTATCGGTGGGCAGCAGGTCTTGCAGCGGCGTGCCGTTGATGGTGATGGTGGTATTGTTGTTTTTATTCGGCGTGGTGGACGCGCCCGCGTTATTGTTCGGAACGGGCGTGGCGCTCGCGGCCTCGGCGAGATACTGCTGAAGCTCTGCGATGGTCAGCATCTGGCACATGTCGCTGCGGACATAGCCGTCCATGCTGTTGTAGTTAACCTGATACCAGGTGTAGGTGCCGTCGTATTCCGTGCCGGTGACCAGCAGCAGCGTGTTTACCGGGATGCGCCCCAGCGACGTGCCGGAGGCGGACGGCGTGCGGCGCAGGTTCACCGCGTCCTTGATCAGCTTGGCATAGGCGCTGGTCGCGTCCGGGCCGAGCGGTTCCGGCGTGGCCTGCGGCAGCGGGGTCGGGGTGGCCTGCGCGGCCTCCAGCGCGGCGAGATATTCCGCCGTCTCCTGCTCGCCCATCACGCGCACGAGGTCGGCGCGCACAAAGCCCCACTGGCCGCTGTACTGCACCAGATACCACGTCATGCCGTCCTCGGCAAACTGGCTCTGGAAGATATAGACGACCTCTTCCTTGTTCAGGATGTTTTGCAGATACGCCTGATTGCTCGGGTTGCCGCGCAGCGGCGTGCCGTCGTTGATGACGCGCGCGTACAGGCTGAGCTGCACCGGCGCGGGCGTGGCGGTCGCCTCGGCCGTGGCCGTCGGGGTCGGCGTGGCGGTGATTTCCGGGGTCGCCGTCACTTCCGGCGTGGCCGTCACTTCCGGCGTGGCCGTCGGAGTCGGGGTCGGCTCTTCGGTCGGTTCCGGAGTCGGCGTCGGGGAAGGCGTCGGCTCGGGGCGGACTTCCGGGTCGTCGAGGGTGGCGATATAGGCCGCCTCTTCCTCCACGCCCATCAGCTTGACGAACTTGGTCATCATGTAGCCGTCTTTGCTGTTGACGCGCACCTGACACCAATCGCCTTCATGACGAATGACCCAGATGATCGTTCCGGCCTCCATGCGGGCCAGTTCTTTACCGTTCTGGTTTGCTTCGGCGCGCAGGGCGACCTGCTTGCCGGTGTTGTAGCCGTAATGATACACGTCGCCCTCGGTCAGCTCCTGCGGAACGGGTTCCGGGGTCGGGGTCGGCGTGGGTTCTTCGGTCGGGTCGGGGGTCGGGGTTTCAATCGGCGGGAGGGTCGGGGCGGGCGTTTCCACCGCGTCCATCGCTTCCTGCTCGGTGACGACGCGCACGTTATACGCCTCGACATAGCCCGCGTCGCCGTTGTTCAGGTTCTCAATCTGATACCAGAGCTGATCGTTCGCGCCGACCTGCTGGCCGTCGATGCGCACCGGGGTCGGCTTGTTGATCGTCTTGAGCGCGCCGGTCTGCGGAATATCGCCGTCCGGCTCATCGCGCAGCAGGATCGTCGTCGTCTGTTCGACGGTGATGCCGTAGGCCGGGAACGTCATCTGATCCGGCGCGGGCTGCCGGGTTTCCTCGGCGGCCGGGGTCTGCGTCTCTTCGCCGGACGGGGTGATCGGCTCAACCAGCGGCTCGTCGGTCTTTTCCGGCTCGGTCGGCTGTTCGGGCTGAGTCGGTTGTTCCGGCTCGCTCGGCTGTTCGGGCTGAGTCGGCTGTTCGGGCTGAGTCGGTTGTTCCGGCTCGGTCGGCTGCTCCGGCTCGGTCGGCTGCTCGGGCTGAGTCGGCTGGCTGGCGTTGATCTCCTCGATGCGCTTGAGCGCGTCCGCTTCAGAAATCTGCGTCAGCAGATAGTCGCGCATATAGCCGCGGTTGCCGTCGCGAACGACGGTTACGTCGTACCACTCGCCGGAGATACCGTTGACGATCACCAGCTCGTCGTTTTCATAGGTCTTGATGATGTTCGCGTTGGAATTCTGCGCCTCGCGCAGGTTGTTGGTCTTGTTGCCCTTCTGGTTGCTGGTCACAGCGTAGACCACCGCGGGCTGTTCGGGCTGGCTCGGCTGTTCCGGCTCTGTCGGCTGCTCCGGCTGCTCGGGTTGTTCCGGCTGCTCGGGCTGCTCCGGCTGCTCCGGCTGCTCGGGTTGTTCCGGCTGCTCGGGCTGCTCCGGCTGCTCCGGCTGCTCCGGCTGTTCCGGCTGCTCGGGCTGCTCCGGCTGTTCCGGCTGCTCCGGTTGTTCCGGCTGCTCGGGCTGCTCCGGCTGCTCCGGCTGTTCCGGCTGCTCCGGCTGTTCCGGCTGCTCCGGCTGTTCCGGCTCGGTCGGCTGATTCGCGTCGATCTGCGCCATCAGCGCCCGCGCCGTTTCCTCGTCCACCGCCGTCATCTGGTTCGCAATGACGTAGAACTCGGCCTTTGTCCGGTAATCCGTTCCGAAATACCAAAGCACGCCCGCGTCATCCGTCGTGTAACCCGTGACCGTCAGCACGTCGGCGGCGTTCGGGGTGTCCGCCACGTCCCACGTGTTGGCGCTGTTGAACCACGTCGCGCCTTCGCCCGTCGCAATCACATACGCCGGGATTTCCGGCTCGCTCGGCTGTTCCGGCTGCTCCGGCTGCTCCGGCTGCTCCGGCTGCTCAGGCTGTTCCGGCTGCTCCGGCTGTTCCGGCTGCTCGGGCTGTTCCGGCTGCTCCGGCTGTTCCGGCTGCTCCGGCTGCTCGGGCTGCTCCGGCTGTTCCGGCTGCTCCGGCTGCTCAGGCTGTTCCGGCTGCTCCGGCTGTTCCGGCTGTTCCGGCTGCTCGGGCTGCTCGGGCTGTTCCGGCTGTTCCGGCTGTTCCGGCTGCTCCGGCTGTTCCGGCTGCTCCGGCTGCTCCGGCTGCTCCGGCTGCTCGGGCTGCTCCGGCTGCTCCGGCTGTTCCGGCTGCTCCGGTTGTTCCGGCTGCTCCGGCTGCTCCGGCTGCTCGGGTTGCTCCGGCTGTTCCGGCTGCTCCGGTTGTTCCGGCTGCTCCGGCTGCTCCGGCTCGGTCGGCGCAGGCGTTTCGAAGCCATACTGCCAGAGCGCGTTGTCGGCCTCCTCGCCATCCATCGGCGCGGCCGTCTCCGCGGGCAGCACGGTCAGCACGCCGCCGGGGATCATGTCGTTCATGATATCCAGCCGCGCGTTAATCGCGCCCGCAAAGCCGATATCCGAAAGCGGTATTTCGGCATACACTTCGCCCGTGCCCGCCGCGTTTTCCAGCCGAAGCTGCGCGGTGGCCAGCAGGGCGATTTCGTCGTCGCTGAGCATGCTCTCGTCCACCCAGTAAACGGTGTCGCCCAGCGTGCTTGTCACAGGCGTGACCGGCAGATAGCTCAACGTGCCATCGGGCAGCGTAACGACGATCTGCACCGTCAGCGGCGTGCCTTCCGGCGTGGTCAGCTCCTGCGCGCTGGCCAGCGGCGCGGCCGTCGCCAGCATGGCGCAGAGCGCGAGAGCCGTCAGCCTGCGGATGATTTTTTTCATCTTGTATCCTCCTTTACAGGTGAACCAAGGGCTTACGCCCATGACAGCTTTTTGTCTACGGTCTGCCAAGGACTTACGCCCATGAATCGCTGTGTATGATCCTCATTTTAAAGCGGGAAGGGCCGACTGTCAACCTCGCGGGCCGTTTTGGCATGGATTCACAGCCCCTTCCTGCGTATAAGACGAATGAAAAGAAGGGATTCTTCCCCGATTCAGAGAATTATCCTGCGAAATCCGTTTTCATTTCGCATACAGGAGGTTTTGGATATGATTACGATCAACACAGACCGCGACGACGCGCTGCGCGAAATTCCTTTCGCCAAAGAGGACATCTACAACGGCAAAATTCTGCACGTGGAAAAATGGAAGGTCACCTGCCCCAACGGCCGCGAAGCGGCGCGCGAAATCGTGGTACACAAGGGCGCGGCGGCCGTCGTGCCGGTGTTTGAAAACGGCGATACGCTGCTGGTGCGCCAGCACCGCGTGGCCGTTGACCGCGTGACGCTGGAAATCCCCGCGGGCAAGCTGGACAGCGCGGAGGAAGACCCGCTGGATTGCGCGACCCGCGAACTGCGGGAGGAAACCGGCCTTGCCGCCGAGCGCATGACCCACCTGACCACGATTCTGACCACGCCGGGCTTCTGCACGGAGAAAATCGCGATTTATCTGGCGCAGGGGCTTTCTCAGGGCGATACCCACCCGGACGAGGACGAGTTTCTGGGGCTGATCCGCATGCCGCTGGAAGAGGCGTTCGAGCTGGTCATGCGCGGGGAGATTCACGACAGCAAGACGATCTGTGGCCTGATGATGGCGCGTGAGGCCCTCGCGCGGCAAAAGGCGTGAAGCCGCTGACCCGCTGGCGCATCCGTGCGCCTCGCCTGCCCGAGCGGATGACGGAGGACGCGCCGCTTGACACGTCCTTCCGTCTGCCCGGCGCGGACGCGCTGAGCGCCTTTGCCGACCTGCTGGGCGGCGCGCCGGAGGAGCTTGGCGACGCGCCAGACATGCAGGAAGCCGATTTTGCCCTGCCCGGCGCGATTCCCGACGACGTAAGCGGCGCGGTCGAGCTGGCGCAGGAGCTGGATTTCGGCGCGCTCTGCGCCGACGACGCGGAACTGACGCTCGAGCTGGTGCGCGGCAGAGGGCGCGTATGGGTGGACGATACGCCCGTCTGCGCCTTTCAGAATCCGAAGGACGGCCTTCTGCGCGTGCCGCTCGCCCATGCGCTACACGCTGGGCGCAAACAGACGGTTCGGCTGTGCTTTGACGCGTCCCGCCCGGCGGGCGTGCTCGGCCCGGTCAATCTGCGGTTGACGACGCGCGCCCGTCTGCGGGATATCGTGCTCCTGCCGGACGCGGAAAAACAGACCGTCCTTCTCCGCGCGACGCTCTCCGCGATGGAAACGGGGCGTTACGTCCTCCGTGCGCGCGCCGCCTGTAAGGCTGACGCGCAGCCCGTGCACGATCTGCCCGTTTCGCTGACGGCGGGCGAGCCGCAGACGGTCGAACTGACCCTGCTTCTGCCCGGTCAGCCGTTCGCACCCGGTCAGGCAGCGGACGGCCCGTCCCTCCGCGTTCAACTGCTTCAGCAGGGGCGGCACGGCGCGCTCTGCGACGAAACGACGCTGCTCTGCGGCTATCCCGGTGCGCCCGCGAAATACGATATTCCGCTCCTGCCCGCCGAATGTCTTGATCCCGACGCGCTGCTTGCGCGCATCGGGCGGATGCGCCTGCCCGGCGTTCGGCTGGACGCGCCCGCGCCGGACTGCTTCTACCGCACGATGACGCTTTCCGGCGTTTCCGTGCTGCATCCCTTCGCGACGGAGGCCATGCGGGAGCGGCTTGTCCGTCACGCCTGCGTTGCGTTCGGCGACGCGCCGTTGCCGCGCATGCGCAGCCTGCCCGCGCTGGACGCGTGGCTGCTCTGCGGCCTGGCCGCCTGCCCGCGCACCCCGCCTGCGGACGCGACGCCCGCCGAGCTGCTCTTTGAAGCTGCCGGGCGCGAGCTGGACGCGCAAAGCCCGGGCATCGCCGCCGTTCTGTCGTGGCTGCGCGCCGTCCGCGTCCGTCTGCTGGCCGAGGCCGCGCGCCAAAACCGCTTTTCCGGCGCGCTCTGCCCGCCCGGCGTCTGGCAGGAGGAGGATGTATTCGCCGCCTTGCAGACCGCGCTCGCGCCGACGCACCTGAGCGTCCTGCCCCTGTGCGGCGCATGGTTTGCGGGTTCGGCCTTCAGCGCGTCGGTCTGCGCGTTCGTCGATGAGCCGGACGCAGACGACGGCCTGATTGCCCGCGCGTGGCTCGAGGACGAGGACGGCAAGCGCCTTGCGACGCTCAAGCGTCCCTGCCCGCCGCAGGGCGGGGAAATCGGTCTTTTGTCCTGCGCTCTGCCCAACGAAGCCTGCGTGCTCACCCTGTGCGCCAGCCTGAGCCGGGGCGTGGAAGAAATCGAGCAGAGCCAGATTCCCGTTTACGTCGGCGTGAAGGGGATGCTGGAAGCGGCGTTTTAAGTGCTAAAAAATGGACGCGCTTTTCGCGCGTCCATTCATTTTTTCCGATCAAAGCAGCCCCTCAAACAACCGTTTTCCCGAAACCGCATCGTACACAGCCAAGCAGAAGTCGATGTCTCCCTTTCCTGCTGTCTGAACGCGCCACACGGGGCAAAGCTCATAGCTGGCCTTCGTTCCCGTTCCGTGCCGAATGAACAAATTCATCAGGCTCATATCAAATTCTTCCGAATCGCTTGCGTACGGATTGTTTTTTAAATCTTCACGAGCGATTGCCTGAACAGCCGATTTGGGAAGCGCATCTGCCTTCCGAATATCGCTCAAATCAAATGCATAAGCGAAATCCAGAAAAATAAGTCCTTCTTTAGATAGTACAAGACAGGCCTTAACAGGAATAATCGAATCTGATGAATCTACAGAGCCGTTTATACCCCGCGCATCCTCCTCTATGCAGACGGGAACGCCGCCGATATTCAGCCGCATTTCCACATAATACAACCCGTTTTCCACTTCACTCGGCAATTCCCGATAGAAATATCGCCACACGTTCCTTTCCCGATATAGCGTTTGATGGATTCTTTTAAGCTGCTTGCCCGTATACCCGTACAGGCTGACCACCTCAGCCCTGCAAATTTCGGATTGAATTAGCGATTCCATCAGCTTAAGTGCCGTTTGCTCCGCTTCATCTCTGCTCAAATCATCCAACTCTGCGATATACGCCTCTTCACCCGCCTGCCTGACCTGTCCATCTCTTTCGGTTGCCCGTGCAGGATAAGACGTCAGTTCAAAAAGCTGATTGGTCGAATCATTAAGCTTATACAAAATTCTACCCGATGAAAGATACAGGTTTTCACCTTTTTCGTTTGAAATACTGACACTGTCCTCACCTTTTGAAACACTTTTCCTCGTTTCGGGATATCGCAACAATTTGGTATAGGCTTCTTTCCATGCATATTGAGTATAACGGATGGTGCCAACATAAACAGCTTGATTTTCGGATTCAAACCGCGGCGTTTCGTCAGAAATCGCTCCTTCGCTCTGCTCGGTATTCACCGTTCTTCCCGTCTCGGACGCAACCCCTTCGACACTTTGCCAAACAGCAGGCCCTTCTGCTAAAACCGATGATTCGCCTGTTTCATCCGATTGTTTTCCTTTTTTTCTTATGCCGACCATAACTGCCAGTCCAACAACAACTAATACTGCAAGCACCCAACAGGCTTTGCGCCATCCGTTCATGCTCATTCCGCCTTTTCCATTCGAATTTCATGCGTATCAAACCGCCGTTTTTCCCAACACTCATACGCGCGGAGGGTGTAGCGGTCGGCCTTTTCGCTGAGCGACAGCGTGCCGATCTGCCGGAAATGCGTGTCGTCCACGGGCTCGACCGATCTCGCGCCGGAAAACCCCTCTTTCAGCCGCTGGTCATACGGCTGTTCTTCCCTGCTATTCGGGTCGATAAATTCAAACCAGAGGCCGTCGTCCGTCTGCGCAAATTTTTCAGCGTCCACAACGGTATATTCGATGGCATAATCCAATTCCAGCGGCTTGGCCGCCATCGTCACCCGATCAACCCGAACGCCGATGCTCTCGTATTCGACAGGCTCGACGCTGACGCTTGTTTCCTCCTCTACGGCGGATGTTTTCGCCGTGAAATGGAACTTCAATTCCGCCATCGGTTTCTGGTTCACGTTCATCCTGCCGTCTTTTTCCTCATACTTGAACGCCCGGACGGACACCGTGATTTCGCGTTCCGCCTTTTCCTGTTCAAACACGATGGATTCGTAAAACGTCAGCGTTCCGTCATCCTGCAAATGGGCTTCGCAAGACGTATTCTGATCGTCGCTTTCGTCATAGACGCTTGCCACGATATAATACGCATCCGTATAATTTTCCGCCTTGTAAACATCCAGAATCGTTCGGTCATCCGTTCCGCTTTCATCGTGTCTCATCCACGCCCATTTTTCCTCGTCGTCCAAGCCGTAATCAAGACCCGTAAGCAGCGGCTTTTCGCCGTCCATGTTGATATCCACCGTCGCCCACAGCCTGTGGCCGTCGTAAACGACTTCTCGCACCGCGGCATGCAGGCCGTCCCGCTCGTCCGACGCGATATCCGTCTGTACATAGTCGCCGGCGTTTTCGGGAAACGTCGCTTCCGAATAACTGAGAAAATCAAGCACACCCTTGCGGTTCGCCACCGCCAGCGCGACGGCCACGGCCAACACGGCCGCAAGCGCAAAAACCAGCGCAACAGAAAATTTACGTTTCATTTTCGGACTCCTTTCCTCGCTGCCGCGCATCGCGTAAAGCGTCTTGGCGCGCAGCTCGGGGGAGAGGTGCACGGCGTTCATCGACCCGCGCAGCGCATCCGAAATCTCTTTTTCCTTCATGCGTCCTTTCCCCCTTCCATGTCGATTTTCAGCATCGCCCGCGCGCGCCGCAATCTGCTGGATACGGAATTCTGCGGAATGTGCAGCGCTTCGGCGATTTCACGAACTTTCATCTGTTTATAGTAAAAGAGCACGACGGTTTCGCGGTATTTGCCCGGAAGCGCCAGCACGGAAGCCGTCAGCTCCCGAAGGCGCTCGTCCTCCTGCCCGGCCAATTCCGGCATAACCTCCAGCGGCACGCTGCGCCTGCGCATGCGCATCCAGCCGCTTCTGAGCATATCCCGGCAGGTATTGACCGCAATGTGGAACAGCCACGTCTTTACGCCGCTCTCCCCGCGAAAATCCGGCAGTGCGCGCCACGCCTTCACCATCGTCTCCTGAAACGCGTCCTCGGCAAGCTGCCTGTCGCCCAGATAGAGCAGGCAGAGCCGAAGCAGCTCGTCGCCGTAAGCGTCGATCAGCGTTTCCGCCGTCCACGCCTGCTTGGGGCTGATCAAAGGGAATCCCTCGCTTTCCTCGCCCGGCGCGTCCGCCGAGCGGCTTTTTCTGTTTCCTTCGTGTTTCACCTGTATAGACGATGGGAAAGGGGCGTTTTGTTGCATGGGAAAAAAATAAACCGCCTCGCAGATACCAGCTGCTTGGCGGTTTTGTTGGGCTTTTAGCCTAACTAAATTGTCGCGGTGGTGTTCCATCCTGTAGGCGGCTCCTACTTGTCTATATTTTAGCATCTTTCCGGCCGCTCGTCAAGGAGCGGCTTTTGTTTTACAGCTCAATCTTCTTTTCTCCGCTCAGCTTCACCAGTCCGCCCATTTCAATCTGCGCGGCGTGTCCCGCCCGCATGGCGACGCGGGCTTCCAGCCGCCCGCCAGGCTCGTCAAAGGCAAAGGCATGCATGCCGTCCGCGAGGGTTCTCGCCAGATACCATGCCAGCGCAACCGTGCCCGAGCCGCAGCTGCTCTCCCACACGCGCGTATCGGTTGCGGCGACATAGACCAGCGGCGTCATTCGATCTTCCTGCACAAAGAGCACGCCCTGCGCGTCCTGCTTCGGCATGACGGCCAGCACACGCTCGGCCAGCGCGGGCGACGGCGCGGCGTTCAGCATAAGCGCGTGGTCAATGCCCTCCATGCGCACCAGCGGGATCTCCCGCCCGTCCACATCGAGCGTTTCCAGCGCGTAAGGCAAGGGCATTTGCGCATAAGCGCGACAGCTTGACAAATCAATTTCAACCGGCACGGGATTTTTCGCCCCGCTGATGGCGACGGAGAGCCGCGTTTCGCCTTTTCCGCGCACCTTGGCCGCATAGCAGGCGAACGCGCGCGCCGCATTGCCACAGAATTCGCCGCCCATCATGCACAGGCGCGGCAAATCGCCCGTCAGGGACGCTTCATCCGCAAAGCCGACCTGTTCGAATCCTTCCGGGCAGCGCGCCATCATGCGGGCGGCGACCTCGGCGCGGGCCTGCGGCTCGACGGGCGAAAGGACGATGGCGGTCAGGTTTCCGGCGGGGTCTGCGGGGATATAGCGGATGATCATGGCGGGTTTCCCTCTCTCAAGCTTTAGCGTTGTAAAGCATTATAGCGCAAATCCTCCGGCATGGCAAGCCGGAGGATTTCGTCTACCCCCGCCGATTCAGTTTTCAGCAAGCGGCAGATAAAACGTCGCGCAGAAATAAAGATGCTCCTGATGGTTTTCCGTCGCCAGATGCAGCCCCACATACGGCTGATCCTCCGCCACGGCATAACCCGCCTTTTGGCAGAGCGTCGTCAACTCCGGCATGGCTTCGTCATCCCACGGCTGACATGGAAACCGATGGATCACCCGCACGCAGCGCGCCGGTTCGAGCAGCCGCGTGTGTTCCAGCGGCAGGTTCCATGCCGCGCAGGCCGCGTCGTTCGCGCAGAGACGGAAGGTCTTTTCGCTGCCCGGCGCGGGCTTTCGGGCGAAGCTGATGCGCGTATCCGGCATGGCGGCGATAAACTGTTCCAGCGAGCGGCGGCTTTTGAAATCCACCGCATCCAGCTCGCTGAGCGACGGACTGAGCAGGCGCATGGGCGGTCTGTCGCAGATCGTCGGCTCATCCAGATGGCTTTGCGCGTAGGCCAGCCGCGCCTCAAACGTGCCGAGCGCTTCCGCGCGGCGGCGCAGCAGCTCGCTCTGTTCCAGCAGCGCATCTTTTTGGGCGAGAATCTGCCCGCGCAGGCCGGAAAGATCGTCCTCCTTGAAAAAATGGGTGACGATATCCTGCACGGAGAAATCCGCCAGCCGATATTTTTTGAAAGACAGCAGCAGAATCAGCTGATCCTCGTCGTAATAGCGCGTGCCGTTTTCGCTCTTTTTCGGGGTGACGACGCCCTCCTGCTCGTAAAAGCGAAGCGCCTGCGTGGTCAGCCCCAGCAGCCGCGCGACCTCGCCGATCTTGTAATTCGTCATGGCTTTTTCTCCCCTTTCCCGCGCCCGATGCGCAGCGCCGCCGCCCGAATCCCCAGCGCAATCGACGCGCCGGCGGTGTCAATCATCACATCGACGGGGCTTGGGCCGCGCCCGTCGGAAAAGCACTGGTGAAACTCGTCGCTGGCGGCATAGGCCGCGCAGACAATCAGCGCCGTAACCGCCGGGCGTTTCGCGCCGCTGAGCGAAAGCGCGTGCGCCCACAGCCAGAAGAGAATCGCGTATTCGCCCATGTGCGCGCATTTGCGGACGACCAATTCCAACGTGTCCGTCGGAATCCGCTCCGCCGTCTGCGCGCCCAGCACGAAGGTCAGCGCCTTTTCAATCAGCTCGGTCACAAAGCCGCTCTGCTCCCCGGAAACGCCGCCCGGCATGGCGGACATCATAAAAATCACCAGCATCCAGAGGACGCAGAGCGCCCACGCCGCCGCTTTTTTCATGGCTTAAAACCTCTCTTCCGAAAAAAACCTTTCAATCATCATAGCACAGCGGCGCGAAAAAGGAAAGAAGCGCCGTCCTTTCCGCCGCGCAAAAATCAGCCGCTTGCCAAAATGGCAAAAAATGCTTGAGTTTTCATCACCTTCTGGTATAATGAAGGGAGAAAACGATTCCCGGCGTCCGCTTTGGGGCGCTTAATGTTGATCATCGGAGGGCATACCATGAAAAACAAATGGATCGCGGCGCTCGCTCTGGCGGGCCTGCTTTTGACCACGGGCGCTTATGCCGAAAGCACGCCGGCGGAAACCGCCGCCCCCGTTCAGGCGGAAGCGACGGCCGAGCCGCAGCACCAGCTGGCGGTTACGACCAAATACCGCTATTTCATCAGCGAATACCGCTACATCCGCGAGCGCAAGGTCTCCTATTACGATAACGTGTACGCCTACAATCACGGCGAATACAGCCTGACCCCGTTCGCCAGCACCGTGCCGGAGGAATATTTCGTCACCGACGAAACCGGCACGCTGGCCATCGCGCCGATCGTGCTGGATATCACCGACGCGATGCGCGAGCGCCTCTATGGCGCGGACGTGGGCGAAACCGCGCTCTATTACGGCCAGTATTGCGAGCGCGCGAAGGATCGCAAGGGCGTTTGGGGCTACACCGGCATCCACGAGGGCATCGACTTTGTGAACGTCAAGGGCGCGCCGCTGTACGCGATTCTGGGCGGCGAAGTGACGCGCGGCGCGGATAAAAACGGCACCGTCGCCATCTACAACGCCGAGTATGACGTAACGCTGCTCTATCTGCACTGCGAAAACAGCATCGTCCGCCGCGGCGACACCGTGGAAGCGGGCGATATGATCGCCAAGGAGGGCAAGACGAACCTCAGCGGCAGTTCGCAGACGCATTACACCCATGTGGAACTGCGTCAGGGCCGCCACACCTCCTCCAGCCCGTACCGCGACATCGTGCTGACCAGCGACTGCCCCTATGCCGTGATGCAGCAGGCGCTGGGCGTGGTGGAATCCGGCCGTCAGCCGATCACCGCCGCCGCCGTGACGCAGGCGCAGCGCATGCGCGAGGAAGCCGAAGCGAAAGCCAGAGCCGAAGCGGAAGCCGCGCAGAAGGCCGCCGAGGAAGAAGCCAAAGCGCAGGCCGAGGCCGAACTGAATTCGGATATCACGCTGGTGGACAGCCTGCCGGGCACGACCGCCGGTTACGGCTTCGGCGACGCAACGACCGCGCCGCAGGCCACCGCAACCCCGGTGCCGGAAGCCACGCTGCCGCCGACGAATCCCTGAGCGGCCAAAACCGTCATTTTATCACACAATACCGCAAAAAGGCCCGCAAAGACGCGACAGCGACAAGAGGGCCTTTTTCTTGATGATTTGCAAAACAAAGAGGGGAGTCTGAGGGACAACGTCCCTCAGGCAGGTTTGGGCGGCAGCCCAACGCACCCTTGAACCCTAAAGGAGGGATGCGGCTTGGTTCGCGTTCTGCGCTATCCGTATATGACCGGCCTCGCCTGCCTGAGCGCCATTGCCTGCGCCATCGCCCGCGATCTCTGTGTCGGCGAAGGGCTGATCGGCTGGTCGCGCGTGCTGCTGGTATGCACGTTCGTGCTGCTCGGGCTGTGCTTCGCGCTGCTCTCCTGCCGCTTCTTTGTGGATGAAGTCGGCGTAGGCGTGGGCTTTCTGCTGCGCGTGCGCCGCACGCCGTGGCACGAGCTGGCCTCCGTCGGCGTGCTCAGCTGCAACAGCCGCCGAACCTATCTCTACGGCCTGTATCAGGGCTCGAGCGGCTTTCTGGAATTGCTTCACCGTGCGCCCGGCTGCGGAAACTGGGGCTTCGTCGTGCCGACCAGCAGGCGGCTGATCAGCGCGCTGCTCGATTTCTGCCCGGAGGAAATCGACTTCGCGCCCGCGCCGCACAAGCGCCCCGTCAATCCCCTCCGCCCGCTCTGGCATCAGGCCGCGATGTACACGCTGCTGCTCATTCCCGGCGGCGCGCTGGCGCTTTTCACCGGCGCGATGATGCTTTCCCGCGCCAGCGAAATGACCTCAGCCTTTTCTGTCGTCGGCCTGACGTTCGCCGCCTGCGGCATGTTCGCCGCGGGGCTTTTCCTGCTCTATCGCGCGCTCGTCGCCGTCACCACCTGTCCGTGGATCAGCGAAGAAGGCGTTCGCGCGGGCGTCGGCGTGTATATGCCGTGGGAAGACGTGCGTTTCGGCTATGTCCACCGCCGCGCGCAGGTCAGCGGTATGTTTCTGCTCTCTGAGCCGTTGGAAAAGGCGGGCAAGCGCGGCGAAACGGCGGTCTACTGTCTCTCCCTGCCGGATACCTCCACCCTGCTGCTGGCGTATCTGACGTATTGCCCGTATGCGGAGAAGGGGATCAGTATTTAGCTTAGATAAAAGCACAGCGCCGAGACGTTTTCTGTTCGTCTCGGCGCTGTATTTTTATACAATTTCAAAATCAAAATACGTCTGCGGATAGGGTTCGTCTTTCAGCCGATAATGCCACCATTCCTCGCTGTACGACTCAAACCCGGCCTCTTCCATGCCGCATTTGAGCCATGCGCGGTTTTCTTTTTGCACGGAAGTTAAGTTTGCATATTCGTGTGCGGAAATCGGGGAAAACCAATCAAACTCGCCGCCCATATCCAGCGGCGTTCCCTTCGCGTCGGTCAGGGTCAAATCGACGGTCGAGCCGCGCGAATGGCCGGAACGCCGCGCGATATATCCGCGCGGAAAAAGTTCCCGCTTCTCCAACGTCGGATAAAATTCCGCCTTGCCGACGGTATCGTTTTCATCCTGCGCCCAGCGGACAAAATCATCCACCGCGCGCTGCGGGCGGTACGCGTCGTAAATCAGCAGGCGCAGCCCCTTTTTCGCAAAATCCGCCGCCGCTTTTTTCAGCGCCAGCGCGGCGGGCAGGGTCAGCACCGCGCGCGCCGCACGATATCCGTCGGCGGGGCGGCCCATAAAATTGTGACTGCCTGCATAGCGGATATCTTCAAGCGCATCCGGGACGATATCGCGGACGTAAGCAAAGTTCTGGGGAAGCATCTTTTTAGAACAACCCCGTAATCTTCCCGTCGTCGGTCACGTCGATATGGACGGCGGCGGGCACTTTCGGCAGGCCCGGCATGGTCATAATATCGCCGGAAAGGGCGACCACAAATCCCGCGCCCGCGCTGACCCTGACGCTGCGAATGGTGAGCGTGAATCCTTCCGGCGCGCCGAGCTTCTTCGGGTCGTCGGAGAAGGAATACTGCGTCTTGGCGATACAGACCGGCATATGGCCGCAGCCCTCGTCGGTCAGCTGCTTGATGGTTTTCATCGCGGCAGGCGTAAAGGAAACGTCCTTTGCGCCGTAGATGCGCGTCGCGACGGCGCGAATCTTATCCGCCAGCGGCATTTCGTCCGGGTACGTGAACGCGAACGCAGAGGGATCGGCGTGATCTGCCTCCTCCATCACCAGCCGGGCCAGCTCGCGGCCGCCCTCGCCGCCCTTCGCCCAGACCTCGCAGAGCGCGACCTTCGCGCCGGTTTCAGCCGCCGCGCGGCGCACCAGCTCGATCTCCGCGTCGGTATCGCTGGTAAAGCGGTTCAGCGCGACGACCGGGCGCAGCCCCCAAACCTCGCGGATGTTGCGCAGGTGGCGGCGCAGGTTCGCAAGGCCGCGCTCCAGCGCTTCGAGGTTTTCCTCGCCGAGGTCGGCCTTCGCCACGCCGCCGTGGCTCTTGAGCGCGCGAACCGTCGCCACGAGCACCACCGCGCTGGGCACAAGGTTCGCCATGCGGCACTTGATGTCGATGAACTTTTCCGCGCCGAGATCCGCGCCGAAGCCCGCTTCCGTCACCACGACGTCGGCCAGACGCAGCGCCGTCTGCGTCGCAATCACGGTGTTGCAGCCGTGGGCAATGTTAGCGAACGGGCCGCCGTGCACAAACGCGGGCGTGCCGATCAACGTCTGCACGAGGTTCGGGCGCAGCGCATCCTTGAGCAGCGCGGTCGCCGCGCCCTGCGCGTGGATATCTCCGGCGGTCACGGGCTTATCGTCATACGTGCGGGCGACGACGATGCGGGCGATGCGCGCCTTGAGATCGGCAATGGAGGAAGCAAGGCACAGCGTCGCCATGATCTCGCTGGCGGTGGTGATGTCAAACCCATCCTCGCGCGGCGTGCCGTTCGCCTTGCCGCCGAGGCCGTCCAGAATGTTGCGCAGCTGGCGGTCGTTCATATCCATGCAGCGCTTCCACGTCACGCGGCGCGGGTCGATGTTACAGGGGTTGCCCTGCTGGATGCTGTTATCCACCATCGCGGCAATCAGGTTGTTCGCCGCGGTGATGGCGTGCATATCGCCGGTGAAATGCAGATTGATATCCTCCATCGGGACGACCTGCGCATAGCCGCCGCCGGCCGCGCCGCCCTTCACGCCGAACACCGGGCCGAGGGACGGCTCGCGCAGCGCGAGACACGCGTTATAGCCCTCCAGCCGGAGCGCGTCGGCCAGACCGATGGAAACGGTGGTCTTGCCCTCTCCGGCGGGCGTCGGGTTGATGGCGGTGACGAGCACCAGCCTGCCCTTCTGCGGCAGATCCTTCAGCGCCAGATGATCGACCTTCGCCTTATAGCGGCCGTAAGGCTCGAGCGTCTCTTCGGGAATATTGAGTTTCGCGGCAATTTTTTCGATGGGCTGCATCTCGCAGGACTGGGCAATTTCGATATCGGTCAGCATAAGCATCCTCCTTGAACCGGACAGAAATGGGATGATGATGGAATAGCTTGATTATAATGGAAAAAGCAGACGGATGCAACCGATTGCGAACGTTCACCTGCGGATTTTTCCAAAAAGAAAAAGCCTTAAAATCATAGGGAAATCCAGACAATCTGTCAATTTCGAGTTAAATCCATGCGCTTTTTCTTGATTTTTGCCGTCCCGCGTGATAAGATGTTCCAAACGCTTTTCCGCGCTCAGGGCGTAAAGACGCGCCTTGACGAAATGCAAACCGGAAAGCGCCTGCATTTTTATTTTTTCAAGGAGGCTTATCTTATGGAACGCGTATTCAACTTTGCGCCCGGCCCGTCCATGCTGCCGCTGCCCGTGCTCGAGCAGATTCAAAAGGAGCTGCTGTGTTACGGCAGTACCGGCATGTCCGTGATGGAGATGAGCCACCGATCTAAAATGTATCTGGATATCTTTAACCAGACCGTCGCCGACCTGCGCGAGGTCATGGCCATCCCGGAAAACTACAAAGTGATCTTTCCGCAGGGCGGCGCGACGGCGATGTTCGCCGCGGTCGCCATGAACCTGATGGACGGCGGCAAAGCCGACTATATCGACTCCGGCAACTTCGCCCACAACGCGCTGGTGGAGGCGCAGAAATACGGCGAGGTCAACGTCGCCGGTTCTTCCCACGCGGAGAACTACGCCTATATTCCGGCCTACACACTCTCCCCGGATGCGAAATACGTCCACATCACGACGAACAACACGATTTACGGCACACGCTGGGATCATATTCCCGATACGGGCGACGTGCCGCTGGTGGCCGATATGTCCTCCAACATCCTCAGCGAGGTCTACGACGTGCGCAAATTCGGCGTGATTTACGCTGGCGCGCAGAAGAACGTCGCGCCCGCGGGCGTGGTCATCCTGATCGTGCGCGAAGACCTGCTCGGCCATGAGCTGCCGATTACGCCGAAGGTCATGAATTTCGCCAAGCTCGCCGAGGCGGACAGCATGCTCAACACGCCGAACTGTTTCGGCATCTACGTCGCCGGGCTGACCTTCAAATGGATCAAGGCGCAGGGCGGCGTGGCGGCGCTGGAAAAGATCAACGTCGAAAAGGCCAAACTGCTCTATGATTACCTCGACGAGAGCAAGCTGTTCACTGGCACGGCGCATAAGCGCGACCGCAGCCGCATGAACGTCACCTTCGTCACCGGCGACGCGGATCTGGACGCGAAATTCGTCAAGGAAGCCGCCGCGCAGGGGCTTGTCAACCTCAAGGGGCACCGCATCGTCGGCGGCATGCGCGCGAGCATCTACAACGCCATGCCCATCGAAGGCGTGCAGAAGCTCGTCGATTTCATGAAGCAATTTGAAACGGAGAACTGAGCCATGAACTATCAGATTCAAACGCTGAACGCGATTTCCCCCGCGATTTATACCCAGCTCGGCGAACACTATCACGTCAGCGACAGCGCCGAGCAGCCGGACGCGATTCTCGTCCGTTCGGCCTTCATGCACGATCTGCCGCTCGCGCCTTCCGTTCTGTGCATCGCGCGCGCGGGCGCGGGCACGAACAACATTCCCATCGACGCGTGCACGCAGGCGGGCGTATGCGTGTTCAACACGCCGGGCGCAAACGCAAACGCCGTCTGCGAAATGGTGCTGGCGGCCATGCTGCTCTCCTGCCGCGATATCGTCGGCGGCATCGAGTGGGCGCGCGGCCTGAAAGGGCAGGGCGAAGGCATTGAAAAGGCCGTTGAAAAGGGCAAAAAGGCGTTCGTCGGCCCGGAACTGCGCGGCAAAACGCTCGGCGTGATCGGCCTGGGCGCAATCGGCGTACTGGTCGCCAACGCCGCCGTCGCGCTGGGCATGCGCGTCGTCGGCTATGACCCGATGATCTCCGTCGAGCATGCGTGGAAGCTCTCGCAGAGCGTGAAGCGCGAAAATTCGCTCGACGAGCTGTTCGCCTCCTGCGATTTCATCACCGTGCATGTGCCGATGACCGATAAGACCCGCGGCATGATCGGCCGCCGGGCGCTGTCGCTGTGCAAAAAGGGCGTGCGCATTTTGAACTACGCGCGCGGCGGGCTGGCGGACGAAGCCGCGCTGCTCGAAGCGCTGGCGGACGGCCGCGTCGCTGCTTATGTCACAGATTTCCCCTCCGACGCGCTGCTGGGCGTAAAGGGCGTGATCTGCACCCCGCATCTGGGCGCATCCACGCCGGAGAGCGAGGAGAACTGCGCCGTCATGGCCGCCGCGCAGACGCGGGATTTCCTCGAATCGGGCATCATCCGCAACAGCGTCAACCTGCCCGCCGTGGACGTTGCGCCGGTCAGCAAGCCGCGCCTGTTCTGCATCCATGAAAACGTGCCGAACGTCCTCGGCTCGATTACCTCCGCCGTCGCCGGGTTCGGGCTGAACATCTCCGATCTGGTCAACCGTTCGCGCGGGAACATCGCCGTTTCCGTCGTGGATTTGGACGATGTGCCGAAGGAAAAGCAGGGCGCGCTGATTGAAGCCGTGGAAAAACTCGCGGGGATGAAGCGGGTGCGGCTGCTGGGCATCTAAATAACAAATGACCCGCCGATCGAACGACCGGCGGGATTTTTTTGAAGTTGTACGAATTTTTCCGCGTCACCCCAGCGCCACATCCAGCACCATCATCAGCCCGAATCCCAGCGCAAAGCAGACGGTGCCGATATTGGAGTGCTGCCCCTGCGACATTTCGGGAATCAGCTCTTCGACGACGACGTAGAGCATGGCGCCCGCGGCGAAACTGAGCAGATACGGCAGAGCGGGAACAATCATCCGCGCGGCGAGAATCGTCAAAATCGCGCCGATGGGTTCCACAATGCCGGAAAGCACGCCTCCGGCAAACGCGCGCCCCTTGCCCATGCCCTCGGCATGGAGCGGCATGGAGATGATCGCGCCTTCGGGGAAATTCTGAATGGCGATGCCCAGAGACAGCGCCAGCGCGCCCGCCGCCGTAATCTGCGCCTGCCCGGAGAGATAGCCCGCATAGACCACGCCGACGGCCATGCCTTCGGGGATGTTATGCAGCGTAACGGCAAGCACCATCATGGTTGTGCGGGCAAGGCTGCTTTTCGGCCCTTCCGCCTCGTCGCTGTTCTGGTGCAGATGCGGAATGACGTGGTCGAGCAGCAGCAGAAACAGCATGCCGATGAAGAAACCCGTCACAGCGGGAACGAAGGCGAATTTGCCCATTGACGCAGATTGCTCGATGGCGGGGATGAGCAGACTCCAAACCGAGGCGGCGACCATCACGCCCGCGGCAAAGCCGGTCAGCGAGCGCTGAACCTTGTCGCTGAGCGTCTTTTTCATGAAAAAGACGCAGGCCGCGCCAAGCGACGTGCCCAGAAAAGGAATCAGAATTCCGTAAAACGCTTCACGCATAAAACCCTCCTGAAAGCTTGTTAGTTAAAACTAATTTACAGGTCTATTGTACATCATTCGGAGAAAAACGTCAATGAAAAGCGGCGGATGAAACAGACGTCGCGGCGTAAAGAAAAAACTGCGCGCTCCCGATGGGAACGCACAGCCCTTTTTCTACTCTATGAGACTTACGCGATAAAAAGATCGTCGTCTTTGCCGGGGTGCAAATAATCCTCGAGCGTGAGGCGGTATTGCGTGGTTTCTCTGCGCTCGGCGACAAAGGAAAAACCGCTGTTCATAAACAGATTGTGGGAGCGCGTATTGCCGTGCTTGATGTGCACGATGATGCTTTCCCGGCGCATTTCCAGAAAGATTTCCCGAAGCGCTTCGCGCAATGCCTGCTTGCCCAGCCCCTGCCCCCAAAGGGATTCATCGCCGATGGCGATGACCATTTCGACAGACTGATTTGCGCCATAAACCGCGCGCAGGAAGCCGACAGGGCTTTCCGGGGTTCGGTCGATCATCCAGAAACGGCCGCCCTGATTGAAAAGCGGCGTAAGAACCGGCAGCCGTGCGTTGTAAAGATAGCGCAGTTGGGCTGTAATCTGCTCATGCTCGTTTAAGTTATGGGAGACATGCGGATTGGCCAGCCACCTCATCATGGCTGTCAAATCAGCAGGCAGAATTTCGGTTCTAAGGGTAACGGACATGTTGATTCACCTCATGATCGTTGTCAAAGCCTTTCATCTTTGTCATGACGGTTCTTTGCGTGTTATAAAAAAAGGCTTTTCCTTCACGCCCTTGTGAAATGAAAAGCCCTTCTTTTGCGAACGAAGACGGTTCTTTGCCTCTGAATTTTTTATAATTATATCACAGAAAATGAAAAAAATGCAAGCAAAAAGACATTTTTGATGGGGCGTATAGCCGACAAAAAGTGTCTGCCGGGTGTGCGCCTGCCGCCGAACAAGGCGAAGAGGAAGATCCGTCAGCTAACAAACACATGAATTGTGTGTATTCCAAACTGTTTTGCTTCTTTAACGACTATAAATATTTAAAAACCGTTAAAAAGAAAAGCGAAGCGCGCGGGGATGCAGATTGAAATGAAACGGTTTTGCGGCAGGTCAAAGCCCTCCGGCGAAAGACGGACACAATCATGGACAAACGCGCATGACAATCGCTTCAAAAATTTTGTCGAGAAATAGGGAAAGAACGAGAAATGGCTTGTTTTTCGAAAAAAACATCCTTTTTGTCCGTAGACGATTTTCGCGGGCAAGGTATACTTATAATCAATCACGAAAATGGTGGACGAGACAGTCCCGATGGAGGTGCGATTATGGTTAAGTTTGGTGAGCGGCTGAAAGCTGCCCGTACAGCCAAACACATGAGTCAGCAGGCTCTGGCGGATATCATCGGCAAGAGCCTTAACACCGTGGGGCTTTATGAGCGCGGCCTGCGTCAGCCGAGTTTGGAAACGCTGTGCCTTCTGGCGGATACGCTGGAAGTTTCCAGCGACTATCTGCTTGCGCGCACGGACGTCAAGCACACAGCGACGGTTTCCGATTGTTCCGAAAACGATCTGGCGCAGCGCGTGGCCAGAATTGAAAATCATCTGGGGCTGAAATGAACGAGCGGGCGGAACGACCCGCTTTTTTCTTTATACAGGAAAACGCGCGTCGCCTTGATTTTTGCAAAAATGATGAAAGAATCTTTGTAAAATTGGTAAAGTCGTTGACTTCTTTCCGCACAGTCTGTAAAATAGAAACAGTTACAGCATGCGAAAGGAAAGCCGGCTTATGAAAATTCTGTTTGTTTCAAGCGAATGTGCGCCCTTCAGTAAATCCGGCGGTCTGGCGGATGTGGCGTTTTCCCTTCCCCCGGCCCTTCAAAAAACGGGCGACGACATGGCCATCGTCACCCCGATGTACCGCGTGACGCAGGAAAACTGCGGCGACCAGTTCGAGCTGGTCAAAACCTGCCCCATTACGCTCGGCCAGCGCCGCCTCTCCTGCTCGCTCTACCGCGGGGCGCTGAACGGTGTGCCGGTCTACGCCATCGGCAACGAGCATCTGTTCCACCGTCCGCGCCTGTACGGCTACGGCGACGATTCGCTGCGGTTTGCGTTCTTCTGCCGCGCGGTGATCGACCTGCTGCCGGAATTCGGCGCGCTGCCGGATATTCTGCATTGCAACGACTGGGAAACCGCGCTGGCGATTCTCTACCTCAAAAACGACGCGGTGCTGCGGCCCGAGCTTTCCCATATCAAGACGGTGTATACCATTCACAACATCGCCTATCAGGGGCAGTTCGGCAAAAGCGAGATGGAAGCAACGTTCGCTCTGCCGGAGGGCTGGTATCACGGCGGCCTGAGCTATGAGTTTGAAGGCCGGCAGGATATCAACCTGATGAAAGGCGCGATGCTGATGGCGGACGCGGTGACGACCGTTTCCCCGACCTACGCGCGCGAGCTGCATTATCCCTACTTTGCCCACGGCCTGCAAGGCGTGGTCGATCTGGTGGATCATAAGCTGTACGGCATCCTCAACGGCATCGACGTGGCGCATTACAACCCGGAGAGCGACCCGCTCGTGCCTTATCACTTCACCATCGAGGATCGAACGGGCAAGGCGCGCTGCAAGCGCGAAATTCAGCGCCTGTTCGGGCTGAATCAGGAAAGCGAGTGGCCGCTGCTGGTGAGCGTCGCGCGGCTGGTTGAGCAGAAGGGCATCGAGCTGATCCGCGAGATTCTGCCGCAGTTGATGGATATGGGCGTTCAGCTCATCGTCTTCGGTCAAGGCGACCCAAAGTATATCGAATATTTCACGTGGGCGAAGGAACAGTGGCCGGGGCAGCTCGGTTTTTCCAGCGATTACAACGAACCGATGGCCAGCGCCGTTTTCGCGGGCGCGGATATGTACCTGATGCCTTCGCGGTTTGAGCCGTGCGGCCTGTCGCAGATGATGGCGATGCGTTACGGCACCGTGCCGATTGTGCACGAAACCGGCGGCCTGAAGGACTCCGTGCGCGCGTACAAGGATTTTGACGGCATCGGCGACGGGTTCGCCTTTTCGGATTATCAGGCGAAGGATTTGTATCTGGCGATTTCGGAAGCCGTCAAGCTCTATTTCGGCGACGAGGAAATGTTCGACCGCCTGCGCGTGCGCTGCATGAAGAAGGATTTCTCGTGGGATAAGAGCGCCGAGCGCTACAACCGCATGTATGAAGATATCTGCGGCGGCGCGGGCGCGGGCGAACCGATTCCCTTCGAAGAAGCTTTTGACCAACTCTGCCACTGCTACATGGAAAACGAGCGCACCAACCGCGTCAAGCATGAGCGCGGCTATCACCGCGTGGTGCAGATCACCATCATCGGGCGCGGCGCGGGCACGTTCACCATCCGCTTTAACGAAAACGGCATGCAGGTCGAGCCGAGTTCCGCCCCCGATGCGGAAGCCTACGTGCATTGCAGCTTCGATAACCTGCTGGCGATGGCGCGCGGCCTTGTGACCGTCGATAAGCTCTATCTGAGCGGCCAGCTCAGGCTCAGCGGCAATTTGTCCAAGGGCTTTGAAATTCGGTATCTGTTGTCTCCGGCGAAGTAAAAAGAAAGCACAAGCTCCTCAGGGTTGGATGGAGCTTGTGCTTTTATCATGCCTGAACGCGCGCTCAGGTTGCCGGATGGAAGAACGCCAGCACGCGGTCTTCAAACGCGTTGATACGCTCATGGGCGTATTTGGCGTAGAAATAGCGCTCTTTGCTGCACGTTGCCGCGTCGTATACGGCGTTTTGCGCATCCGGCGGGGCAACCGTGTCCATGCCGGATGTGCCAAACAGCAGCGGGCAGGCGAGCTGGGCGGCGTACTCCGCGCAGTCGGCATACGCGCCTGTGCAGAGCGGATTCTGCGCCGCGCATTTGACGACGTGCTGCGGCTGTTTCGCGGCGGCGGCAATCGCCAGCGTGCCGCCTAAGCCTTCGCCCCACGTCATCAGATTCAGCGTCATGGGCAGGCTGAGCGCCGCGCGCGCGGCGGCCTGCGCATCGGCAAGCTGCGTCTTCGCGTCGGCTTCCGCGCGGTTTTCGAGCGCGAACACCGCGTAGCCCAGCGCGATGAAGCGCGTCATGTGGTGCCAGCCGCGAACGGGGCGGCCCACGTCGTGGAACATCAGCACGGTCGGCACGCGCTTATCTCCGACAGGGCGGATATACCGCGCGGAGAGCGTCGCGCCGTCGTCCGCGTCGAAGGTCACCGTTTGGTATTCGGCGGCCGGCGTTGCGGCCGGGCAGGGCACGACGGGCGCGCCGTCGAAGAACGTCAGCAGCATATCGTCGAACGCCTGAATTTCCTCGTGGCCGAAGCCGGGGAAGAACTCGCGGCGCTTCTTGCAGGTCAGGTTGTTGTAAACTGCATCCTGCGTGATCGGCGGGCAGATCACGTCGGCCAGACCTGTGCCGAAGAGCACCTCGCAGCGGATGCGCGAAGCCAGATGCACCGCATCCACATAGCCGAGCTTGGTGAACCATTCCTCCGCGCGGCTTCCGTCCGGGTCAAACCAGCGGGCGTAGTAGCGCAGACCCTCATAGGCGATTTCATCCGCGCCCAGCTCGAAGACCTTCTGGAAATCGCTCAAAAACGGATAGAGAATCGCGGCCTTGCAGGGCAGATCCGGGTTGAGCGCCGCGCAGGCGACGCCCAGCCCCGCGCCCTGCGACGCGCCGTTGATGTAAATGCGCTGCTGGTCGATTTCGCTCATCTGCCGGACGATGCGGCAGAGAATACGGATATCCTGATACAGGCGGACATAATACATGTCCTTCGGCTCGCCGTCCAGCCCGGCGATCAGATGGCCGGAAACGGTTGTGCCGAGGAAACCGCCGATATCCTGACTTCTGCCGCCCTGACCGGGGCAATCCATCGCCAGCAGGGCGTAACCCATGCCCGCGAAGGAGGATTGTTCCAGCCAGCTTCGGCTCGCGCCGGGATAGCCGTGGAATTGCAGCACAAGCGGGAGCGGCTTATCGCTCTTCGGGCGCAGATATTTGGCGTATATGCGCGCGCCGCCCATGCCCGTGAACCACAGATTGAGGTATTCGCAGGTCGGATAGGCGGAAATTTCGGAGGACTCGACGGTATAATGCAGCGGCATCGCGTCGGCTTCCGCCATGCGCGCATCCCAAAATGCGTCGAAATCGGCGGGGCGCGGCGTTGTGCCGCGGTACAGAGAATCAGACATAGGGGCTTTCCTCCCGTTTTCAAATGAAAGGCGCGCGCACAGGGAACCCGCCTTGTACGCGCGCCTGATGTTATGAAAGTGAACCGAAACTGCGCGTATCTCAGAGCGCTTTGAGGAAATCCAGCCCCAAATCGCCGTGCGCCGCCTTAATCGCGCGGTATTCGGCCTTGAGGGCTTCATGCTGCTCCTCCGTCAACTGGAAGAACGGCCTGCGGCTGATGCCGCCGTCCACACGGCCGCCGAGCGTCAGCGTCGCCTTGAGGGAAGGCATGAGCCCGCGCGCCAGAATGGCGAAGATCAGCTTATTGGCGATTTTCTGCGTCTCGCGCGCGGCGATCACGTCGCCCGCGGCCATCTGCGCGTTGAGCTTGAGGAACAGCGGGGTCAGCACGTTGTAGGTCGAGCCGATGATGCCGTCCGCGCCGAAGGCCAGACCGCTGACGGCCAACTCGTCGCTGCCGGAATAGACGGCGAAATCCTGACCGAGCGCTTCCTTGATGCGGAAGATGTCAAACACGGTGGAGGAGGTATATTTGATGCCCTCCACGCCTTCGATGCGGCCCAGACGCAGCAGCATTTCGTAGCTGACCAGCCCCGCAAGGGTCACGTTGTAAACGATCATCGGGATGCCCGCGGCCTGCACGAGATCGGCATAATACGCGGCAATCTGGTCGTCGCTGAATTTCCAGTAGATCGGCGGCACGGAGGAAATCGCGGCCGCGCCCGCCTTGGCGGCGTGACGGGCCAGATCCTCGGAAGCCAGCGTGCTGATCGCGCCGACATGGACGATGACCGGGATGCGCCCGGCGGCTTCGTCGATGACGGTTTCGACAAACGCCTTGCGCTCGTCGCTCGTGCAGAGGAAGCCCTCGCCGGTGGAGCCGGTCAGATACAGGCCCTGCGCGCCATCCTCGATGAGCTTGGCGGTCAGCGCGCGGGTTCGGTTCAGATCGAGCGCTTCGTTTTCGTCAAAAGGCGTAACCATCGCGGGAATAACGCCCCGAATATCCTTCACGGAAAAATGGCTCATAAGCATGTCTCCTTGTGTGTTGTTGGGTACAATGTACGACGGATGGTTCAAAAAGTCAACCCTTAACCGCGCCGAGGGTGATGCCCTTGGTGAAATACTTCTGGAAGATCAGGAAGATGGTGATAATCGGCACGCTGGCCAGCGTCGCGCCCGCCATGATCAGGCCGAAATCCGTGCTGGCTTCCGCCTGCATCTTCGCGATACCCAGCGAGATGGTGAGCTTGCTCTGCGAGTTGAGCATGATCAACTGGAGGAAGTAGTCGTTCCACGCGTTGATGAAGGTGAAAATCGCCAGCGCGCCCACGCCAGGCTTGATCATCGGGAAGACGATATCCACGAACGTGCGGATTTCGCCCGCGCCGTCGATCTTCGCGGCCTCCAGCATTTCGTTGGGGATGCCCTCGGCGAACTGCTTCATCAGGAACACGCCGAACGGCCAGCCGACCGTCGGAAAGATGACCGA
>CAKTXH010000009.1 GCA_934630975.1 uncultured Clostridia bacterium
GTCATCGAGCCGTCCCTGGGCGCGGATCGCGCGGCGCTGGCCTTCCTGTGCGAAGCCTACGAGGAGCAGGAGCTTGAAGGCGGCGACACCCGCGTCGTCATGCACTTCCATCCGGCGCTCGCGCCGTACAAGTGCGCCGTGCTGCCGCTGCAAAAGAACAAGTGCGGCGAGAAGGCCGGCGAAATCTACGACATGCTGAGCAAGCATTTCATGGTGGATTACGACGAGACGGGTTCCATCGGCAAGCGCTACCGTCGTCAGGACGAAATCGGCACGCCGATGTGCATCACGGTCGATTTCGACACGCTGGAAACCGGCGTGGTCACCGTGCGCGACCGCGATACGATGGAGCAGGAGCACGTGCATGTGGACGACCTGATCGCTTACATCCAGAAGAAGATCGAGTATTAAGCGCAGACGGACAGCGGAGGAACGGGGAAAACCTGTTCCTCCGCTTTTTGGCTCTTTAGCCGCGGGAGGCTTGTATTTGCCGCCCGGGCATGATAAAATAATCCTGTATGACTATAAACGCAGTTTGCCCGAGCGGCAATTAAAGGAGCAATCATTTTGGCAACAACAGTTGGGCTGATCTCTCTGGGATGCAGCAAAAATCGCGTCGATTCCGAGCAGATGCTTGCGGTGCTCAAGGAGCACGGCTATCAGATCGTTTCCGACCCGTCGCGGGCGGAGGTGATCATCGTCAACACCTGCGGATTCATCCAGTCCGCGAAGGAAGAAGCCATCTCCACGCTGTTTGAAATGGCGGGCTACAAGCAGACGGGCTGCTGCCGCCTGCTGGTGGCGACGGGCTGCTTTGCCCAGCGTTACCCGGAGGCCATCCGCGAGGAGATGCCCGAGGTGGACGTGATCATGGGCGTGAACGACTATCAGAAGCTCGACGAGGCGCTGAAGGAAGCCGGAAAGGGCGGCCGCCCCGTCTACACCGACGACGACGGTCAGTTCCACGAGTTTGGCCGCGTGCTGACCACGCCGAAATACAGCGCGTACATCCGCATCGGCGAGGGCTGCGACAACTGGTGCTCGTACTGTGCGATTCCGATGATCCGCGGCGGCTACCGCAGCCGCCCGAAGGCGGATATTCTGGCCGAGGTGAAGACGCTGGCGGCGCAGGGCGTGAAGGAGTTTACGCTCATCGCGCAGGACACCACGCGTTACGGCACGGACAACGGCGGGGAGAGCCAGCTGCCCCAGCTCATCGAGGAAATCGCCGCGATTCCCGGCGTGGAATGGCTGCGCGCGCTGTACTGCTATCCCGAGCGCGTGGACGAGCGCCTGCTGGATACGATGAAGCGCCTGCCGAACGTCTGCGATTATCTCGACCTGCCGATGCAGCACATCAGCCAGCACATCCTGACCGATATGAACCGCACGGACACCAGCGCGCACATCCGCGAGGTCTGCCGCATGTTCAAGGAGCGCGGCATGATGCTGCGCACGACGCTGATGGTCGGCTTCCCCGGCGAAACGGAGGAAGATTTTGACGAGCTGATGGATTTCGTGAAGGAAATCAAGTTCGACCGCATGGGCGCGTTCATGTTCTGCCCGGAGGACGGCACGCGCGCGGCGGAAATGCCCGACCAGATTCCCGAAGAGGTGAAGCAGGAGCGCTATGACCGGCTGATGACGCTTCAGCACGGCATTTCGCTGGCACAGAACAAGGCGCGCGTGGGCACGACCTGCCGCGTGCTGGTGGAAAAGAAGCGCGGCAACCGCTACGTCGGCCGCAGCGAATACGAAGCGCCGGAGACGGACGGCAGCATCTTCTTCGGTTCGGAGGAGCCGTGCGAAATCGGCTCGTTCGTGAACGTGAAGATCACGGGCGCGAAGGCGTATGACCTGATGGGTGAGCGCGTATGAAAAAGTTTGTGGAAGCGATGAAGCAGACGGGCCGGGCGATTCACACGATGAACCTGCCCAACAAGCTGACGCTGCTGCGCGTGGCGATGGTTCCGCTGTACCTGCTGCTGCTCTGGTTCTTTAACGGCGACAAGGGCATGTGGATTTGGCCGCTGCTGGTGTTCGTCGCCGCTTCGCTGACGGATATGCTCGACGGGCGCATCGCGCGCTCACGCAACCTGATCACCAATTTCGGCAAGTTCATGGATCCGATTGCCGACAAGCTGCTGACGCATACCGCGTTCATCATGCTTACGGCCATCGGGCGGCTGAACGTCGCGGCCTGTATCATCTTCATCGCGCGGGAATTCGTCGTTTCCGGCCTGCGGCTGTGCGCCGTGGAGCAGGGGCACGTGATCGCGGCGGGCATGAGCGGCAAGATCAAAACCGTGCTGCAAATGCTGCTGGTGATGGTGCTGACGATCACGGACGAGGGCGTCCTGCCTGGGCTTCTGACGATTGCCGCGGCGGTGATGACGCTCTATTCGATGGGCGAATACGTTTGGCAGAACCGCTCGGTTCTGGGAGGCGCGAAATGATTGCGGAAATTGTGGCCATCGGCACGGAACTGCTGATGGGGCAGATTGCGGACAGCGACGCGCAGACGCTTTCGCGCGAATTGCAGAGCCTCGGCATCGCGGTGTATCATCATCAGGTGGTGGGCGATAACCCGCAGCGGATGCGCGAAGCGCTGGCGCTGGCGCTTTCCAGAAGCGATTTGGTCATCACCACGGGCGGTCTCGGGCCGACGCAGGACGATTTGAGCAAGGAAATCGCCGCCGAGCTGCTGGGGCTGCCGATGGAATTCGACCCCGCAAGCTGGGAGGCCATCGGGCGGTATTTTGAGCGAACCGGGCGTTTCTGCCCGATGAACAACCGCAAGCAGGCGATGTTCGCCAAGGGCTGCACGATTCTGCCCAACGACTGCGGCACCGCGCCGGGGTGCATGATTGAGCAGGACGGCAAGATCGTCGTTCAACTGCCCGGCCCGCCGCACGAAATGGCGGATATGTTCCGCAAGCAGGTTTACGGCAGGCTGGCGGCCAAGACCGGCGGATGCATCGCTTCGCGGTTCATCCGCATTTACGGCATGGGCGAATCGCAGGTCGCGCAGGAGTGCGCGCAGTGGATTGAAAACGGCGAGGGCGTGACCGTCGCGCCGTACTGCTCGCTGGGCGAATGTCAGCTCCGCGTGACGGCGCGCGGCAAAGACGAGGCCGAGGCGCTGCGGCAGGTTGAGCCTGTGGTGGACGCAATCTGCGGCGTGCTGGGCGACTGCGTATACGACGTGACTGAGACGAGCGACGGCTCCATGCAGGAGGCGGCGGGGCGCGCGCTGGTGGCGCGGCATTTGACCGTATCGACGGCGGAGAGCTGCACGGGCGGCATGGTCGCGGCAAGTCTGGTGGATTACCCGGGCATTTCCGAATGTCTGTATGAAGCGCATGTGACCTACGCCAACGAGGCGAAGGTGAAATACTGCGGCGTGAAGCCGGAGACGCTGGCGGCGTTCGGCGCGGTCAGCGAGCAGACGGCGGCCGAAATGGCGGGCGGCCTGCGCGAAAAAAGCGGCGCGGATATCGCCGTGGCGACGACGGGCATTGCAGGCCCGGGCGGCGGAACGAAGGAAAAGCCCGTCGGGCTGGTTTACGTTGCCTGCGCGGACAAGCGCGGCGTAAAGGTCGAGCGGTTGCAGCTCGGCGGCGACCGCGCGCGGGTGCGCAGACTGGCGACGCTCAAGGCGCTGGATATGGTGCGCAGAGCGGCGATAAAGGAGTAACCCTTCCACCGCTTACGCGGTCCCCCTCCCCTTAAAAGGGGAGATTGAGCAGGAAGAAAAAACAGGAGGGCAATATGGCAAGCGATAAGGGCAAGAAATCCGGTAAGACAGTGACGACCATCCCGGCCGGCGACGACGGCACCGAGAAGAAGCGCGCGCTGGATATCGCGCTGGCCGGCATTGAAAAGCAGTTCGGCAAGGGCGCGGTCATCCGCATGGGCGAGCGCGCCGTGCGCGATATTCAGGTGATCCCGACGGGCTGCCTGGATTTGGATATGGCGCTGGGCGTGGGCGGCCTGCCGCGCGGCCGCGTGGTGGAAATCTACGGCCCGGAATCCTCCGGCAAGACGACCGTTGCGCTGCACGTCGTCGCGGAAGCACAGAAGATGGGCGGCGTGGCCGCGTTCATCGACGCGGAACATGCGCTCGACCCGGTTTACGCGCGCAAGCTCGGCGTGGACGTGGATCAGCTCTATGTGTCCCAGCCGGACACGGGCGAGCAGGCGCTTGAAATCTGCGAGGCGCTGGTGCGTTCCGGCGCGATTGATATCGTGGTCATCGACTCGGTGGCGGCGCTCGTTCCGAAGGCCGAAATCGACGGCGAAATGGGCGATTCCTTCGTCGGCTTGCAGGCGCGCCTGATGAGCCAGGCGCTGCGCAAGCTGACCGGCATCATCAACAAGACGAACTCGACCTGCATCTTCATCAACCAGCTGCGCGAGAAGGTCGGCGTGATGTATGGCAACCCGGAAACCACGCCGGGCGGCCGCGCGCTCAAGTTCTACGCTTCCGTGCGCATTGACATCCGCCGCGGCGAGCAGCTCAAGGACGGCACGGCCGTCGTCGGCAACCGCACCAAGGCGAAGATCGTCAAGAATAAGGTCGCGCCGCCTTTCCGCACGGCGGAGTTCGATATCCTCTACGGCGAGGGCATCAGCAAGGAGGGCAGCCTGCTGGATAACGCAGTGGCGCTGGATATCATCCATAAGTCCGGCGCATGGTTCTCCTACGGCGACCAGCGCATCGGCCAGGGCCGCGAGAATACCCGCAAGTTCCTCAAGGAAAACCCGGAAATCGCCGCGGAGATCGACAAGCTCGTCCGCGCCGAGCTGATGGGCAAGGACGCGCCCGTGGTGCAGACCGCGGACGACGAGGAGAAGCCGACGGACGACGGCATGGACGACGATCTGCCGAACCTCGACGACGAGGAGTAAGCAGCCCATCAGAACCCGCCTTGAAATCAGGGCGGGTTTTATGCTATACTATATGCGATTTTGGCAGACTTTAAACCGATGCGACGAACAGGAAGGATACCATGAAGCAGGGAAAACTGGAAGACCGATTGCAGATGCGCAGCCTGACGGTGGACGACACCGCGCAGTATAATGCGCTGCTTCGTTATGCGTTTCAGGTGACGGACAGCGAGCTGGCCTCGCTGGGCTGGAACCAGAAGGAGATGGAGCGCAGCAAAAAGCCCGTGCTCAAAAAAACGGAGTCGTTCGGCTGGTTCGACGGGGAAAAGCTGGCTTCGCAGATCAGCGTTTACCCGATGCAGGTCAATCTGTTCGGCACGATGTACAACATGGGCGGCGTGACCGGCGTGGCGACCTATCCGGAATACATGGGGCACGGGCTGATGGCGCACCTGATGAAGAAGGCGCTGGATAACATGCGCGAAAATCACCAGTGCGTGTCGATGCTCTTCCCGTACCTGATTCCGTATTACCGCAAAAAGGGCTGGGAAATCGTTTCGGATAAGATGACCTACACCATCAAGGATACGCAGCTGCCCAAACACCATAAGGTCGGCGGTATGGTCGAGCGCGTGGATATCGACAGCGAGGACGTGCACCGCGTGCACGACGCGTTTTCCGCGATGCGCCACGGCGCGCTCAAGCGCAACGAGCTGGAATGGGAGGAATACTGGCGGTGGGAGGCCGACGACGTGCTCGTCGCCGTGTATTACGACGCGAACGAAAAGCCGACCGGCTACCTCGTCTATTACATCGCCAACGACGTGTTCCGCATCAAAGAGCTGGTGTATATCAATCAGGAGGCGCGGCACGGCCTGTGGAACTACATCTCCGCGCATTTCTCGATGATCGACAAGGTGGTCGGCAACAACTATACCAACGAGCCGATGGCGTTCCTGCTGGAGGACAGCGAAATTCAGGAGGAAATCGAGCCGTATATCATGGCGCGCATCGTCGATTTCGAGGAATTCATCCGGCAGTACCCGTTCGATATCATCTCCATCCACGACGACCTGCATTTCATCATCGACGACCCGATCATGGAATGTAACTGCGGCGACTTCTCCCTGCGCTGGGACGCGGCGGGCAACACCATTTTGGAGCGCGGCGGCACGCGCGGCGAAACCGTCCGCTGCGATATTCAGACGCTGACGGCGATGTTCTACGGCTATAAACGGCCGACATATTTGAAGCGCGTCGAACGGCTGCAGGCCAACGACACCGCCGTGCGCATTTTGGAGGATATCATCCCCATCGAGCAGCCGTATTTCTCGGATTATTTCTAAACAGAGCAGGGCAGTACCCTTCCACCGTCTGCGGACGGTCCCCCTCCCCTTAAAAGGGGAGGTTTTAGGGAAAAAAGATGCTTTGCAAATAAAAAGATAGGCTGTCCGAATTCTACCATAAATTTAGAAAGTATGAGAAACAAGCCCCAACCTCCCCAGAAAGGGGAGGGGGACCGCGTGAGCGGTGGAAGGGTGAGGTGCTGTAATGATGCAAAACGAAGCGGCCGCGCTTCTTCGCTGCCCGATCTGTTCGGGCAGTTTTCATCAGGAGGGCAAAAGCCTGCTCTGCGAAAAGCGGCATTGCTATGATGTCGCCAAACAGGGGCACGTCAATTTCGCGCCGAACGCCAAACAGTCCTTCTATAAAAAGGAGCTGTTCGAGAGCCGCGCGAAAGCGTTCGAGGCGGGCGTTTTCGCGCCGGTCGTTGCCGCCATCGGCGAGGCGCTGGAAAAATATGTGCAGGCCGAACGCCCCGTCATCGCGGACGCGGGCTGCGGGGAAGGATATTACCTGCGGAGCGTCTGCCCGGGAAGAGACATGATCCGCATCGGGTTCGATCTGGCGAAGGAGGCCGTGCTGCTGGCGGCGAAGGGCGATAAACGCTCGACGTATTTCGTCGGCGATTTGGCGCATATTCCGCTGGCGGACGGCTGCTGCGACGCGGTGCTCGACGTATTCACCCCGGCGAATTACGCGCAGTTCGGGCGCATCCTCAAGGCGGACGGTGTGCTCGTCAAGCTTGCGCCGCGGCCGGGCTATCTGCATCAACTGCGCGAGGCGGCAGGCGATAAGCTGGAAGCCTATGACGGCGCGCCGGTTTCGGATTATGCCCACGCGCATCTGAATGTGTTAGAGCAGAAAACCATCACGTATACGCTGCCGGTGGAGGGCGCGCTGGCGCTGCATCTGGCAAAAATGACCCCGATGCTCGCCAACGTGGATGTGGACAGCCTCGATCTGAGCGGCGTGACGGAAATCACCATCGACGAAACGATGATCGTCGGCACCATCAAACGGGAGGGATAACCGTGAAGACGTTTTTCATGAATGACTACGGCGAGGGCGCGCACCCGATCGTGATGCGGCGGCTCATGGAAACCAATATGGAGCATACCTGCGGCTATGGGCTGGACGATTACAGCCTGCGCGCGGCGGACGTGATCCGCGAACAGTGCGGCCAGCCGGGCGCGGCGGTGCACATCCTGAACGGCGGCACGTCGGCCAACAGCATCGCGATTGCGGCGTTCCTGCGCCCGTATGAAGCGGCCATCTGCGCGCCGACGGGGCACATCAACGTGCACGAAACCGGCGCGGTGGAGGCGACGGGGCACAAGGTGCTCCCCTGCGCGGCGAAGGATGGCAAGGTTACGCCGGAAGGCGTGGAGGCCGTCTGCGCCCTGCACACGGATGAGCACATGGTCGCGCCGAGACTGCTTTACATCAGCCAGCCGACGGAAATCGGCACGGTGTACCGTCTGGACGAGCTGAAAGCGCTGCGCAAAGTCTGCGACAAGCTGGGGCTGATTCTCTTTGTGGACGGCGCGCGGCTGGGCAGCGCGCTGACCAGCCCGGAGTGCGATATGACGCTTCAAGACCTGGCCGCGCTGGCGGATTGCTTCTATATCGGCGGCACGAAAAACGGCCTGCTCTTCGGCGAGGCGATGGTGATCGTCAACCCGGCGCTGCAAAAGGATTTCCGCTATATGATCAAGCATAACGGCGGCATGATGGCCAAGGGGCGGCTCGGCGGCGTGATGTTTCTGGCGGCGCTCGAGCACGGGGATTATTTCACGTGGGCGAAACACGCCAACGAAATGGCCGATATCATCCGCGCAGGCATGGAAAGCGCGGGGATTCCCTTCTTCCAGAAGACGACGACCAACCAGATTTTCGCCGTGCTGACGGAGGAGCAGAACGCCGCGCTGGAGCTGGATTTTGCCTACGAGCGCTGGGCAAAGCTGGATGACGGGCGCATAGCCGTGCGCTTTGTGACCAGCTGGGCGACGACGGCGGAGGATTGCGAAAAGCTTGCTTCCGCGCTGGAGGCGCTGGCCTGATGGCGCGCGAAGGGCGCTCCCATGTACGCAAGCGAAAAAAAGGCTGTCTGGTTGGCTGCCTGACGAATCTGCTGCTCGTGCTCGGCGTGGCGGCGCTACTGTTTGTCGGCGCGCATGTGCTGGGCTTTGTGAAGAGCGACCCGAACACAGGCGCGCCGACGCTCAGCTTTGACGGCCTGCCGGAAATCAAGATCGGCGATTTTGATCTGAGCCAAATCGAGCTGCCGGATCTTTCGGGCTTGACGGAAAAACTGCCCCAATGGGCATACGGCGTGAACCCGAGCGGGCTGACGATGAAGACGTTGCGCGCGGGCGACGGCGAGGCCGTCTTTGTCTGCGCGGACGGGTACACGATGCTCATCGGCGCGGGGAGCGGCACGGGCGCGGCGCTCTGCGGCCAACTGCTGCTGTGCGGTGCGAACCACCTGAGCGCGGCGGTCGCGATGAGTTCGGAGGACGAGCAGCTCGGCGCGATGAAGCTGGCGCTGGGGATGACCAAGCCGGATTATCTCTTCGTGCCGCCGACGCAGACGAAGGGCAAGGCTTACGCGCAGATGATCGACGTGGCGGAAAAGCAGGGAACGCAGATCGTTTCCGCCGCGCAGAACATGGCCTTCACACTCGGGCGGGCACGCGTGACCTTCATCGGCCCGGCGCGCACCCAACACACGGACAGCCGCGACGATGGGCTGACCTTGCGCATCGACTACGGCCAGACGAGCGTTGTGGTGACGGGCTGCATCACGGCAAACGGCGAAAAGGAGATCGTTTCTTCCGGCGCGCAGGCGGCCTGCGACGCGCTGATCGTCTCGCGCGGGGGCAGCGACGCGGCAACCTGCGCCGAATGGGTGGTGGCGGCCAAGCCGGGCGTTGCGCTCGTCACGGGCAAGAACCCCGCCAACAGCGTGCGCATCCGGCTGCAAAAGGCCGGGGCGACGGTTTATGCCGCGAAGGAAAACGGCGTGATGACCCTCCTTTCGGATGGGCAGAAAATAACCGTTGAGCCGTAAGAAACGCCTTCTGTCTCGCTTCACTCGACACCTCCCTCGAAGAGGGAGAACAGCCCTTTCTGCAAATGAAAAACCCTGCCGGGCAGCGTCCATACCCGGCAGGGTCTTTCTTTTCAAAGAAACAGGGAGAAAACAGGGGGAGTGGTCCTTGCCCGATAACGCTCGGGCAGGCGTGTCTTGCAGGGGCGTCAAACCTGTAAGACTGCGGAGGAGTGCGTCAAACTACATCCGCAATTTGGTTCAGGGAGGTGTTAGATATCTCTAACAACGAGATCATTATACAGGATGGAGCGCGGCTTGTCAAGGGGTAAATTGAAAGTATTCCGCTGGGAATTGTATGCCTTTGAGACCGAGGACGGATTGGATGCAAAAAACCTTGATTTTACACCATTTCTGTCAGCTCGAAACCGTTTTCTTTGTGCATTGATAAGTTGAAAAAGAATAAAAAACGTGATAAAATATAATGTGGTTCAGTGGGTAAATCCCTCCCAATGGGATGATATGCGGCTGAATCAGAAAAAAGACGTAAAAAAATCGGCGAAAGGGGTATGTCGATATGAAAAATAAAAAAAGAATGTGGGCGTGGATGCTGTGCCTGATGATGCTGGGCGCGGCGGTTCCGAACCGCGTCCATGCGGAGGATGCGCCGCAAAGCAGGGCAATCGAGGAAGCCGCGCCGGAAGCGGCGGAATCGGAGGAAGCCGAAACGGCGGTTCAGATTGAACAGCCGTCGGAAGCGGAAAAGCCGATTCAGACGACGGAACAGCCGGGCGAAGAAGCGCCGGAGACGACGGAAGCGCCGGAGACGACGGAAGTGGCGGAGACAACGAAAACGCCAGAGACGACGGAAGTGCCTGAGACAACGGAAACGCCTGAGACAACGGAAGCGCCGGAGACGACGGAAACGCCCGAACCGACCGCCGTGCCGGAAGCGACCGCAGCGCCCGCGTCCGAGGCCGAGGTTATCCGCTGGAAGCAGCTTCGGCTGGAGATGAACGGCGACACGGCAAAGCTCGTCATCGGCGTTGAGAACGCCGGCGGCGCACAGTTGTCGCCCTTCGCGGTCGTCCTCAGCGGCGACACGGCGGCGTGGCGCATCGAGGAGTTGAAGCTGGACGGCGCAAGCGTCAGCCGGGAGAACGGCAAAATTGTTCTCCGCGTCGAGGCGGGCAAAGCGCAGGGCGGCGAAGTGGTCTGTGGCGGCAGAAAGCTGGCGCTGACCCTCAAACGCATCGGCAACACGGAAACGGCGCTGACCCTTACGGCGCTGGACGGAAACGAGAACGATGTGAAGCTGAAAGACAGCGCGGACGGCGCGATTCGACTGCGGCTGCACCTGAACGCGAAGGCGGAAGCGGCGGAAACCGCAGAGATTGCGGAAGAGACGGAAGCCCCGGAAACCGTGGAAGACGCGCCGGAAGAAGCGAAACCGACCGAAGTTCAAACGGAACTGATCAGCAACAGCGACGCGGGGCTGACCTACGGCGACACGCTGGAACTGACGGCGCGGGTGAAGGTTGAGCCTGCCGACGCGGCGTGGTCGATCCGCTGGCAGTACAGCACGGATGGCGAGCACTTTGAAGATATCGAAGGCGCGAACGAGACGCATTACGCGGTGACGCTGGACAGCATCAACGCGCAGTATTATTGGCGCTTTGTGGTGACACTTGAAGACTGATACAGTTGGAGGACGAGATGGAAATGATGAACCATCTGAAGCGGATTCTGGCGTGGGTGATGACGGCAGCGATGCTCGTCAGCGCCTGCCCGACGACGGCGATTGCCGAAGAGATTGCCAGCCAGGCAGTCCAAATCAACGTGCAGAGCGGCGAACAGACGCAGGCGGACACGCTGACGGAAGACGACGCTTATGCTCAAATCAGCAAGGCTTTTGCTCAAAGCGTGAGCGATGCGATGGCAAACGGCTCGACCTCCCTGATCACCGGCGCGCTCAGCGCGCCGCAGGAGGCAATCAAGACCGGCAGGCCAATCGCACTGGCGCTCAGCCTGAAATTCGGACAGGCGAGCGGCTTTGCCCATTACGATACCTTCGTTGAAACCGAGGACGGCGGACAGTTCAGCGGGAACAGCGAAAACATCGCGTTTGACGCGTATGAAAACGTCGCGGTGACGATCCACGCGCCGGCGGGCATGCAGCTTTCGCTGGACGGCGAAACGGGCTGGACGGATCACCTGACGTTTACACAGCTTATCGACGATAAAGACGGGCAGTCAGTCACGTTGAGCGGCGGCGTGGACGCTTCCTCCGACAACGTGAACCTCAAGACGGGCAGCTTCTATGCCCGCCTGACGGATAACGGCGAGCATGCGGCTCAGGAGATCGACCTGAGCGGCATGGTCGAGGTCACGGCGCAGCTGCGGCCCAAGATGGTGATTTACAAGGACGGCGCGATGACCGAACGCAAGGACGGCGCGGCCGTGGATTACGCCATGCCGGAAACGGTGCTCGTGAGCCAGAAAGCAGCCAACGACGCGGCGGCCAAGACCTGGGCTGTGCAGATCCCGGATGAGGAGACCGAAGCTCAGGATGACGATCACGACGTGACCTTCACCTACCACGTCAAGACCGGCGCGGTCAGCGACGGCGTTTTGCAGCAGGACGACGCAGCCTATACCGAGTTCGGCGTGCTCGACCTGAGCGAGTACAGGCTGAACCTGACGCTTGAGCCGATTGAAAACAACGGCGCGCCGGTTTATCCCAAGCAGATCGTGATGACCCTCCGCCGAAACGGCCAGAACGTGAACGTGCCCTGCGCCGTTGCCCCGAACGCGGACGGCACGTATGCCATCACGCCGGACAGCTCGGTATACAACACCGCGGCGCTGACGAACAGCATCGACCACCCGAACGTGCACGTTTTCAGCGATTACACGCTGAGCGTGATCTACGACAAGCGCGATTTCGAGCTGGATTGCGACGACGAGCGGATTGCGGAAGGCGGTCTGAACGTCAAGCTGAACGCGGCGCTGACGTATAAGAGCTACGGCGACGCGGCGGAGAGCCGCGATACGGCCAACGCCGAACAGCAGCAGTATTACGTGAAACGCGACGGCGGCTTCATCACGCCCGAGCAGTACGTCAAGCTGGCCGCTGACGAAGAAGCGAAAACCGAATACCGCGACAGCGGCGTGACCTACGAGCTTTATAAGGAAAAGGATACGGAAGTGGATGCGGACGGCCATCGCGTGATCAAGGCGGGCGCGACGGCGGCGGCTACGGTTTCCGCGTTCGAACAGTCGAAGGAACTGCCCGCGGGCACGTACTACGTTGTGCGCAAGGGCATGCCGGAGGATTATACTAACATCACGCCGGACAGCTACGTCTATATCGACGGCGCGGCCTATGTCGCGCAGACGGTTGTTGTGGCGGCGAAGCAGAACACCGACGCGGAATTTGAGGATTACAACGCGCAGAACGGCGCGCTGGTGATCACCAAGAACTTCTATGCGCTGGACGGCGCGAAGGACGAAAGCGAGGCGCTTTCCGCCTCCTTCACGCTGACGAAGGACGGCGAGGGCGGCCAGACCTTCACGGTGAACGCCCATAACGGAAAACCGACCACAGTTTATCTCCCGGCGGGCACGTATACGCTTGAGGAGATCGCGCAGGAAGGCTACCTGACGATGGCCCCCGCGAAGATTGAAATCCGCGCGCAGGAATCCACGACGTACACGGTGGATAACTACCCGAGCGAGGGCGAGCTGCATCTGGCGGCGTACCTGCGTCGGTATTCGCAGGACGATCAGCAGGACGTGCAGAATCTCAGCGATTACAACGTGATCATCACGGACGCGGACGGCAACGCTGTGGATGCGGCTGTTGTAAACGGCGTTGTGCGCCTGCCGCGCAAGGACGCGGAGGGCAACGATATCATCTATCGCGTGACCGTCGAGAACGGAGAAGCGACCAACGGTCTGTTCAGCCACACCAAGGGCGACGGGCAGGCGACGGGGGAGGATAAGCAGACGGTTGAAATCAGCTTTGCCGAAAATGACAAACTGGTTCAGTCTGTGGATTACATCTTCATCCGCCGCCAGAAGCTGACGATTGAAAAGCGGCTCGTCGATGTGACGGGCAAGGACGCGCCGCGGACGTGGCACATCGAGGTTGCCAAAGGTGCGGGGCTGGCGGGCGAAACCGTCGAGCTTGCAACGAACGGCGGCGAGCAGACCGTCAGCGCGGCGCTCGATCTGCGCGGCTGGGACGAAGAAGGAAACGTCATCGCCTATACCGTTACGGAGCGCGAAGCGAATCAGAGCGGCTATACGACCGCATATTCGACGCAGAACGTGACGCTTACGGATGACGACCAGACGGTGATCGTGACCAACACCCGTCAGGTCGGCAAGGCGGTATTCACCAAGCGCGGCAGCGACGAAAAGTTGCTTGCGGGCGCGGAATACGCTGTGATCGCGAAGAAGGCAGACGGAAGCCGCTATCTGGTTTCCACGACGAGCGAAGATGGCGTGTTGACGCTGGATGATACCGCGGTTTCCGTGACGGCGGACGGCCATCTGGAAAGCCCGGAGACGGTGAGCGCCGCCTGCCGCTTCACGACGGACGAGAACGGCAGCTTTGCGCTGAATCTGTCCGCCGAAGACGGAACGACTTATTATATGCAGGAGCTGACCGCCCCGGCGGGCTACTACCTGAACGACGCGCTGATTGACCTGACCGTGAGCGCGGGCGAGCAGACGACCGCCGGGCAGGCGGATCAGAAGCAGTACGAACTGACGGTGACCAAGCAGTTCCCGGATGGCGCGAAGGCGGGCAGCTTTGCGGCCTTCACGCTGTACAGCGACGAGGCCTGCACGGAAGCGGTTGAAACCGTCACCGTGCAATACCCGGATGTGACGGGCTCGTTCGCCATCCCGGCCTACGGCACGTACTACGTCAGGGAAACGGCCGTTTCCGGCGACATGAAGCTGAACGGCGCGAAGATCGGCCCGCTGACCTATACGAAGGACAGCGCGGCGCAGAACCCGGAAGCCGTCGAAAACGAAGCGAACGTCGGCAAACTGAACATCGAGCTGATTGATCAGAAGAAAAAGAAGCTCGGCAATACGAATCCCTCGATTGACTATGCGGATGACAGCGACAAGGCGACGTTCACGGTTTCCGTCGATGCGGCGGATGTTCCGGCGGGCAGCTATGCCTATACGGCGCTGACCGAGCTGGGCTTTACGCCGGACGAGACGGGCGGCAAGCTGGTTTACACGGCCGAAAAGCGCGACAATCAGACGCTTGAACTGGCCGGTCTGCCGATTTACGGCGATCCGAACGACGCGAATACGGCGCTGACCTACACCGTCGAGCAGACGGAAGCGCCGCGCGATTATTTCCTCAGCGGCGAGACGGAACAGAACTTCGCCCTGAACGAGAACGCGAATCAGACGCTGACCTTTGAAAACGAGCCGAAAGCGGAAATCACGGTTCGGCTGAATTGCCAGAAGGAATTCGAGCTGAAGAAGGGCAACGCGCCGTTCTATCCGCTGACGGGCGCGGAAATGACGCTCTACGAAGTGGGCGAGGACGGCAAACTGACGCGGGTTGACGGCCCGCGCACGATGACCGACACGGCGCTGACGATTTCCGGCCTGCACGGTCTCAAGCGTTATGTGCTCGTGGAGACGAAAACGCCGGAGGGCTACTGCGCCTATTCCAAGGCGGACGGCCACGACAAGAACGAGCGCTATGGCGAGACCGAGCCGGCCACGCTGTACGATTTGGAGAATTTCAAATACGTCGAGCTGACCGGGCAGGAAGCGGCCAACCAGAACGAGCAGATCAACAGCATCATCACCAACTACAAGGATTACGCGCAGCTCCAGCTGAACAAGCTGGGCTACACGGTGCTGTTCGGCAGCGGCGACGCGGCCAGCGGCAAGGTGACCCGTACGGATGAGCCGCTGGATTACTGCCAGTTCAAGGTTTACGCCATCCGCACGAAGGCGCTGACCGAGGACGAGCTGACCGCGCTGATGCACAGCGGCTTCACCGCGCCGGGCGTGGGCGAAACCGTTGAGCGCGGCACGTATACGGGCAAGGCCGCGGCGCTGTCGGACGAGCGCATCCTTGCGCTGATCGCTTCGAAGGATGCGTTCACCGACGATATCACCTACGAGACGGGCGCGAGCGGCAAGGATTCGGGCGCGTTCATGACGGATGCGTTCGAGCTGGACGGCGATATCGCCGATTACACCTTCGTGTTCCGCGAGGTGAAGATCAACCACACGCGTTCCTATCAGCCGATTTTCGGCGGCTTCTGGGCCGTGAGCGGCGCGATTGTCAACGACGTGAAGGAGATCACCGCGTATAACGAGGCCGACGTTGTGGCGGGCGAAGAGCCCGAATTCCGCGGCGTGTTCCGCGTCGAGCTGGATAAGCAGTATTGGCCGACTCGCGCCGATATGGAGGGGAACAACGCCGACAGCCTTGCAGACCTGGCGGGCGTGACCTTCGAGCTGATTCTGGCGCAGAAGGACGAGCACGGCCTGCTTCAGCCGGTCGAGGGCGAAGGCGCGTTCAAGACGGAGTTCGTCACCGGCGTTGAAAACGGGTTTGAGCCGAGCTACGGCGTGAGCATCACCGTTTCGCTCAAAGAGCTTTACGAGAAGAACCTGTCCGCGGGCGCGGCCAATCCCGTGACGCTGAGCGCGGACGGCGAGACCTACGAGGCCGATTTCATCCTCCGCGAGGCGGCATACCCGATCAACATGGTCTACGTCAGGGAACAGTATGACCTGCATGTGACGGTCAATAAGCCGGAGAACATGAACACGGTCGCCGTGGCGAACGCGTACAGCAAGGCGGGCACGGAAGGCTCCATCAAGAACCTGCTGGGCGAAATGACGTACCTTACCCTGTCCAAGTATGTGGACGGCGCGCGCTATTACGGCGGCGAGAACAGCACGGACGCGGTGTATTCCATCTATAATACGGATGGAACGCTGTATACCACGGTCACGCTGAACGGCGAAAACGACTATGAGACCACCGTGCAGCTTCCGCGCAACACGACCTTCATCCTCAAGGAAACCACCGCGCCGGTTATCGACGGGGTGCAGACCGACAGGGGCGGCTTTGTGCGCGTGGACGGCGATTCGAACGTGGAGACGACGGCCAACAGCCTGACCTTCACGACCGGCGAATACATGAGCAAAATCGTCGTGCGCTCGATGAACACGACGTTCCGCTCGCTGACCGTCATCAAGAAGGACGCGGGCGAGCAGCTCGAGCAGGGTGCGCCGATCCAGATTTCCTATTCGACCGAAAAGAGCGGCACGAATCGGAACGTGATTCTGAACGGCAACGATGGCGAGACCGTCGCCTCCAGGCAGGAGACGGACGAAAACGGCGAGGCGGTGTTCAGCCTGCCGATGCTGGATTACCGCACGAATCGGGACGATCAATATGATCCGGCGAGCTACGTCATCTCCGAAGCGCACGATTACAACGATCCTTCCAGCGCGGAAAAGGATAAGCTCCGCGTGGTGGACAGCTACTTCGGCTTCCTCAACGGAAGCAAGCTGAACGTCGGGAACGAAGCGCTTGCCGGAAACCCGGTCATCACGGTGTACAACCCGGCGACGACGAGCCTGACGATTCACAAGGTCAGCGACCGCACCGACGGCGAAAACGGCGAGCAGAAGCCGCTGGAGGGCATTTCCTTCCGGCTGCTGCTGCGCCCGTTCGCAAGCGCGAATGATTTTTCCAAGCCGAACGCGGCTGTTGCCTCGACGGGTTACTACTACGATTACGGCACGAAGACGACGGATGAAAACGGCGATGTGACCTTTGACGGGCTGTATTCCGGCCTGTACAAGCTCATCGAGACCATCCCGATGGATCAGGTTGACGGCGGCAAAAACGAGATCTTTATCGCGTATATCCGCGTCGTCTGCGATGCGGATGCGGCGCATATCGCCGGGCAGACGTACACGGGCGAGGCCGGAAGCGCGACCGCCGAAGTGCTGAAAACCGAAGGCAAGACGGCGTATAACGCCGCCAAGGTAACGGACGCGAACGTCGTCACCGTGACCAACACGGCGCGCGCGTATCTGGAAATCAGCAAGACGTTTGAGCCGTCTCAGGCGCAGACGCTCGGGGCGGGTACGGAAGTCTCCTTCACCGTCTATAAGCAGGACGGCACGCTGGCGACGCTTTACGACGTGAACGCGGCGGGCCAATGGAGCGAAACGAGCAATCCGTTTACGCTCAGCTTCTCCGAGAATGAACGCAGCGCCAGCCGGATTGTGCGTCTCGACCCCGGCACGTACACCGTCGAGGAGAGCATGAGCACGAGCGCGGGCTACTGGTTCGCGCAGTCCGCGGCTTATGAAAACGGCGCGGCGCACAGGCTGAGCTACAACGGCACGAAGGTGGAAAACGACCGAATCATCAGCAGTCGGGACGTGACCGTCACGAAATACAACGTGATGGACGACGGCATCGAGCGGCAGATGAAGGTGGATTTCCTCAACAGCAACACGCTGATGGGCGGCTCCGTCTACAAGACCAGCCACATCAGGCAGGAAGAAGATCCCAGCCCGCTGGCGGGATGCACCTTCGCGCTGTATGTGCTGGACGAGAACCACGTGAAGCGCTACTACGCGGGCCGCGCGGAGGGCACGCCGTTCGGCGACTGGACGGCCAGCCGCACGAGCGCGGTGAAGTTTGCCTCCGACGAAAACGGCGTGGCGACGCTCGCGAACGTATACGCCCCGCAGGATGCGGCGGTTGACGGCGCGGGCTATGCCTACTACGTCGAAGAGATTCACGCGCCGAACCCCAGCTATCAGCTCGCCTACGACGAAACGATCGAGCTGGCGGCGGGCGGAACCGCGGCGGTTTCGATGGTGAACACGCGCGGCGTTTCCGTGCAGGTTCGCGTATTCGGCAGCGTCCGCGAGAACCGCGGCGAGGATACGCCGGTCGTGAAGAACGCGGTGCTGCACATCATGAAGCGCCTGGCCGACGGCACGCTGGCGGAGATCGACGTGACGGGCGAGAACGGCGCAAGCCAGCCGTATCTCTACCGCGAGGTGGTATCCGACGAGAACGGCGACGTGCTCTTCCCGTACCTGCCGCGGCTGGAGGCGGGCGAATCCTACGTCGTCTTTGAAGAGGCGGACGCGGACGGAAGCCCGATCGGCGACGCGGCGGATCGCCCGTACCTGAACCCGGTCAGCCAGAATTACAAGGACTATTACGAATTTGAAGCGACGGACGACAGCCATAAGCAGGCGCAGAACGCGCTTGACGCGCTGGAAGCGCATCCGGGCTATTACACCGTCGTGACCTATGAAGACGTGATCCAGAACCCGAACGAGCTTTTCAGCACGCTGCATTTCAACGCGTATAACGAGCCGAAGGGCAAGCTGGTGATCCTCAAGCGCGACTACGAAAACGCCGAGACGCTGGTTTCCGGCGCGCAGTTCAGCGCGGAGGAACGCGGCGAGGACGACGGAAAGAAGAGCTATGCGTTTGCGGCGCTTACGCCGAGCGGCGACGCGTGCGCGGATGCGCCCGAGACGCTTGCCATCGGCCAGACGACGTACACGCTTTCGGCGGATAAGACGTATTACGAGGCGGACGGGTATCGCTATACCTACGTCATCACGACCTACGTTGAAGAGGGCACGTATGACTTTGCCGAAACGACGACCCCGAACGGCTACATCGCCACGCCGAAGGCCGCAGAGGATATGCCGTGGTATGCGAAGGCCGAGGCGACGCTGACGAACGAGGGCGGTTATGCTGCCGTTGCGTTTGCAAACATCCCTGAGCGCGAGCCGTATCTGAGCAAGAGCGTGGTCGCGGTCAACGGGGAGCAGAGCGCCGATGCGACGCTGAACAACCTTCAGAATAACGATTGGCAGACTGTGACGTTCGCCATCGCCGACGCGACCCGCGACGGCGCGAACGCGGAAGGCGACGCTATCCGTTACCCGATGAGCCGATTCGTCATCACGGATCAACAGGTGGATTATCGGACGGTGGACGGCAGCGACAAGCAGGGCAGCGCGTGGCTGAACGGCGAGGCCGTGCAGGCGCTGCACTACGTCGACAGCGTGACCGTCGGCCGGATGAGCTTTGACGCGGCCTACGGCATGGCGGCGGAAACGACGGTCTTTGCGAACGTGTACGGCCTGAACGCCGAGGGCGAAAAGCTGCTGGGCGAGCGCCTGAACGTATCCGCGAGCGAGAAGACCGTGACGTTCGACGCGGAAACCTACACGGGCTTCCGAATCGAATACGAAACGGAAGCGGAGCAGGCCATCCCGGCCGGGCTGAAGCAGGAAACGCCGATTCGGGTGACGATGCGCGTCAAACAGCAAAGCTCCGATAAGCCGATTGTCGATCGCGTGAGCGAAGTGCGCAACACGGCGAAACTCAGCCTGACCTACGATATCGGCGAGGAAGAGGCGAAGGAGAGAACCTGCGAGGCGAGCGCGGCGGTTTCCGTCGATACGGCGCTCGGCCTGCCGAAGGCTTCCGTCACCAAGCTGGTGCAGCGCGCGAAGATCACCTACAATGACTTTGACGGCACGTATCTGGTGACGGTGCCGGAGGAGAACAACGCGCTGCGCGACATGCTGGCCGTCAGCGCGGAGGACGGCGCGCGCTATACCATCGTTTTCAAGAACGAAAGCGACGAGGCGGAAGACGTGCCGGCCATCGACGACCCGATTCTGCTGGATGTGCTGCCGCGGCAGGCGCTTGTGGTTGGCATGGCGGCAACGACGAGCAGCGGCAGCCTGACCCTGCAAAGCGAAATCGCGCAGGACGGCAGAACGATCACGGTGACGGGCGAAGGCAAGCTCGAAGCGGTCGAAACCATCACGCTGACCGTGGACGCGCTGTTTGACAGCAAGCTGATGCTGGAGCAGATTGTGCAGGGCAACACGGGCGTTGACGACAACATCGCTTACGCGATGAGCGCGGCGCAGACCGTGAAGAACAGCCGCAACCCCTACGGCGTGCCGTTTACGGACGTGAAGGGCGACGCGGTGACCAGCGCGGTCTGGGGTCAGCCCGGCGACGAGACGAGCAGCGCGGTGACGGGCTTTGAAGATCAGCATGCGCTGTTTTCGAAGGTGAACCACGTCGCCAACTCGACCAACGCGCTGAAGATTTCCAAGTATGTGGCGGGCTTTGTTTCCGGGCTGGATAACTTTGTCACCGGCAGCACGGTCGCCGTCACGGGCGCGGACGTCGGGGACGGCCAATCCAACGTGATCCGTTACAGGATTCTGGTGGAGAACGTCACGCCGTTCAAGGCGAGCGACATCATCGTGGTGGACGAGCTGCCGCATACCGGCGATTACCTCAACGACAACAACGAGAAGCGCAGTTCCGCGTGGAACGTGGCGTTCAAGAGCCTGAGCGTGACCCGGTACGGCGCGGCGGGCGAAGTGACGAAGCTGACGGCCGGAACGGATTACACCGTGGGCTACACCGACCAGACCGTTGCGGGTGGCAGCCAGTATAAGGCGTATTTTGACGGCGCAGCGAGCTGGACGAACAGCATGGCGGCGGAGAACGTCCGCGGCTTCGCGGTTCAGGTAGGCGAGCTTGGCGGCAGCGAGCGTCTGCTGATCGAGGTGGAATGTGCCGCGCCGGAAGTGGAAAGCCACGCGCTGTATTTCACCACGGCGAACAACAACGCCAGGCTGACCTATAAGGATGCGAACGACAACAAGCACGAGGGCGTGATGAGCGGCCGCGCGCGTGTGACCATCGTGCCCGAAAAGGTCTGGCTCGGCAACCGCATTTGGGTGGACTTCAACGGCGACGGCCATCAGGACGACGGCGAAGTCAACTACATGGGCGATTTGAGCCTGAGCCTGAAACAGTATTACAACTTCCACAAGCCGACCGGAACGACGATTTCCGTCAGCGACGGCAATTACATGTTCGGTGACCTGTTCGCGGGCGTGAAGAACGGCGACAGCGACCCGAACGACAAGGCGGGCGACGTGGCTCCGCTCGATCTTTCCGGCTCGGAGCATTACCGCTATGAGCTGGAGCTGAGCGGCATCCCGAGCAGCTATGTGTTCTCGCCGAAGCGCGCGAACAACCCGCTTTCTTCCGACGAGGACAGCGATTTCACCGTGAGCGTAAGCGGCTCGGCCAAGACCAAGCACTTCTATCTGCCGGTGATCACGAACCTCGAGAACGACGAGAAGCCGGGCTATCCGCAGGTGGACGCGGGCCTCGTGCCTGTGCGCGACCTGACCGTCACCAAGACGGCGGATAACGGCGCGAAAGTTTCCACGGCGACCTTTGACATCTACGGCCCGTATACGGCGGATGAGCTGGCGAGCCTGACGGCGGTTTCGGCGGACAAGCGGATCGGCACGATGACCGGCAAGGACAACGAGTACAGCTTTGTCAGCACGGAAAGCGCTTACCTGACCTACGCGGGCAGCTACCTGGTGGTCGAGACGAACGCGGAAGCTCCGTACCTGAGCACGGACGCGGCGTTCGAAGGCGAAGGCGAAGGCGAAGGCATTGCGCAGCACGGCGAAGTGCTGGTGAACAACGAGGCGCATAGCTGCTTCGTGCTCACGGGCTTTGACAGCCTGCCGGATGACTTCAGGGCGGACAAGCGCAAGACTTACAGCGTCAGCGCGACCGACCTGTACAGCGCGGCGGGCAGCTATACGCTCGAGGCGCAGAAGGTTGTGACCGCCAACGGCGTGGCGCTGGATCTGTACAAGAATCTGTTCCAGATTCGAATCACCAGCGACGACCCGAACATGGCGACGCGCTTTGCCAGCACGACGAACCGGGTTGAGGTGGACGAGGACGGCGCTCTGGTCGTAACGGCGGATGCGAACGGCAGGTTCAGCCTGACGATGAACTACGCGACCATCCCGCAGGCGGATTGGACACAGCGCGACTGGAAGGGCAACGCCTACACCTATCAGGTGGAGGAAGTCCGTTCGAACTTCCACGGCGTGACCTACGACGAGACGACGTACACCATGCTGGTGAAGCTCGGCGACGACGGCAACGGCAATCTCGTGCCGAACGTGCTGATGACCAGGCGGACGGGCGAACAGGAAGCAAAGACGGACAGCATCGTCTTTAACAACGAGCTGGCGCGGCGCGACCTGACGATCACCAAGACGACGCAGGGCAACGCGGCGCTTGAAGACGAATTCACCGTGGAGCTGACGCTCAGCCGCGAGGATATTGTGCCGGTGGACGGCGAATATCCGATTGAAATCGCGGAAGGCGGCCGGAAAACGAACGGCACGCTGTCCGTTGAAGGCGGCAAGGCGACGCTGACCATTCGCAACGGCCAGAAGGCGACGGTCAAGGATATTCTGGTCGGCACGGCTTACACCGTGACCGAGACGGATGACCGCGCGCAGGGCTACAACATTGACGGCAAACATCAGTCTGCCGGCGAAGGAACGATTGCGACGGACGAGGCGGCGCAGGTCGATCTGGTCAACGTCCGCAGCGCCAGTTCGCTGGCAATCAGCAAGACAATTGTGGGCGACGACCCGGTGGAGGAGCGCACGTTCAGCTTCACCGCCAAGATCACTTACCCGGACGGCGTAGACCTGAAGAACGACGAGGAGAACCTGCCGAAGAGCGAAGGCATTGAGCCGGAGGTCGATGGGCAGACCGTGATCTTCTCGATCCCGCTGACGGTATCGCAGGAGAACCGAACCAACGCGGCGACGATCACCAACATCCTCAGCGGCGCAATCTATACCGTTTCCGAAGACGAGGACTTCATCGAGTGGGGCTATGTGGCCTACACGACCTATGACGACGAAACGAAGGCGCTTGGCTGCAAGCAGCGCGGCAAGATGAACGATCAGGCGCAGACCGTTTCGTTCACCAACGTGCGCAGCGCGGGCCAGCTCGTCATCGGCAAGACCGCGGAGGGCACGGGCGTCGGCAGCGGTTTGGCGGCGGGTACGGAAAAGTACGCGATTACGCTGAAACTGCACCACGACACCGTAACGCTCGACGGGCACGTCGGTCTATCCACCAAGGGAACGACGTATACGGTTAAGTCGAAAAAGACGGCGAACGGCTACAACGCGACCGTGAAGATGGAGCTTGAAAGCGGCGAAATCGTCACGTTCGACAAGCTGCCGGACGGAACGACGTACAGCGTCGTCGAGGATGAGCAGACCTATCTCGATATGGGCTTCATCATCCGTTACGACGACGAGAAAGAAGGCACGGAAGAGAAGAACGCCGGTACGATTTCCGAAAAGCTTCCGTCCGTCGCGGCGGTGTTGAACACGCGCAACACGCACAGCGTGAGCGTCACCAAGAACGTGCTGGGGCAGATGGCAAGCGAGAACGATTCGTTCGATTTCGCCGTGACCATCAGCAACGGCGAGGGAAGCGGGCTGACGGATAAGGCGGTCTATCGCCGTTATGCCTACGAGGTTTACGACGAAACGAACGCGCTGAGCGGAACGGGCACGCTGGATTTCAGAAAGAGAAGTGTACAGACCATCAGCCTGAAAAAGGGCGAGACGGCGACGATTCTCGATGTGCCGGACGGCGCGGAAATCTCCGTATCCGAGAAGATGACCGATAAGCAGAAGGCCGCGGGCTACACGCTGGCGTCCGCCGTCGTTGAGACGGACGAAGCGAACAACGTGAGCCATGTGTTCACCAACGAACGCTACATGGGTTCGCTGGCTATCACCAAGGCGCTGTCGGGCACGGGCAGCAGCGTGGGCTACGGCAAGACGTTCAAGTTTGACGTGCGGCTGTGGAACGACCGCGACCTCGATCTGGCGAACGCGGAGACGAGCACCAAGCCCAGCGGCATCAAGCTGACCAAGACGAGCGAAACCGTGGACGGCCACGCGGTTTACACCGGCACGGTGGAAATCACGATGGGCGACGACGGCCAGCCGGTCACGAAGGAAATCGCCAACATCCTGTTTGACACGAACTACGAAGTGACCGAGCAGAGCGAGCTGGGCCGCGGCTACAACGTCGGCAGAGAGACGCCGGTATACGCCGGAAAGATCGGCCTGCTCGACAAGGAAAACGTCGGCAGAAGGATCGAGACGGAATTCACCAACGAGCGCAACGTCGGCGAACTGACCGTCGCAAAGAATGCGGTCGGCAACGCGGTGAAGTTTGACAAGACTGGCAAGGCCGAGTTCAGCTTCATCGTGACGCTGAAGTACGCGGAGGGCGTGAACCTCAAGCTGACGAGCAACCAGCCGACGGTAAACGGCGAAGCCCCGGCGGCCAAGGCCATGACGGTGGACGCGGCCAGCCAGACCGTGAGCCTGAAACTGACCATCCCGGTCACGGAGGACGCGCGGAGCGGCAGGCTGACCATCGGCAATATCCTCGAAGGCACGACGTACACGGTGCGCGAGGCGTTTGACCCGCAGGACGGCTACTACCTGAACGTCGAAAGCGAAAACGGAACCGCGAGAGACGGCGCTGTGAGCGGCGAAATCACGGCTGAGTCGTCTCGGGGCGACGCGGCCTTCACCAACACGCGCAACGTCGGCGCGCTGGACGTGATCAAGAAGCTGGAGGGCACGGGCTACAACGACCGCGTGGCCGAAAGCGACGCGGTGCGCACGAGCTTCGGCTTTGCGGTGCGCCTCTGGCGCGACGACAACGTGGCGCTGAGCGGCGACAACCAGCCGACGGTGAACGGCGAAAAGCTGGCGCTTACGGCTCGAACGGAAAACGGCGCGACCTATTACGAAGGCCATATCACCGTGGATCTTTCCGACGGCACGGCGGCGACGGACGAGGCGCGCAGGACGACCATCGGCAACATCCTCGCCGACACCCACTTCGAGGTGACGGAGGATGAAAACGGCTATCGCACCGAAGGCTACGTGGTTTCGGAGAAAACCCAGTCCGGCGTGATGACGAGCGAGGGCGGCGAGCTTTCCTTCGTGAACACGCGCGACACCGGCCGACTGGCGATTATCAAGAATCTGGAAGGCAGCACGGCAGAATACGGGCGTGGGTTTGACTTCACCGTCACCCTCCGCAGAACGGACGACGTTGCGCTGGCCGGAACCTATCGGACGCTGAACGACCAGAAGATCGTCTTTACCGCCAACGAGGACGGCAGCGCGACGGCGCGCGTCGGCGTGGCGGGCGGAAGCTCGGTGACGATTGTGGGTATTCCGAGCGGCACGAGCTACTCGATTGCCGAGGCGGATTACTCCGGGGATCGCTACACGGTATCCAGCGCCAACGCGAACGGCACGATTGTGTCGGACGTGACGACGCAGGCGACCTTCCTCAACACGCGCGCGAACCCGAACACCGGCGCGCTGACCATTACCAAGACGGTGGAGGCCATCGCCGGGGCGGAAATTCCCGATACGAAGTTCACCTTCGATATCACCCTGCGGCTTGAAAACGGCGACGCATTCAACGAGACGGTTCGCACGACGAACCAGAACGGCGAAACCGACAGGCTGCGCTTCACCAACGGCACGGCCAGCGTTGAGCTTGGCGACGGCGAGAGCATCACGCTCAGCGGTCTGCCGCTCCGTTCGCGCTACACCGTGACCGAGCGGGCCGCGGAGGATATGCGCGCCACGGCGACCGGAAACACCGGCACCATCTGGGGCACGGCGCACACGGCGGCGTTCATCAACACGATGACGCAGGCTTACACCGATCTCACCGTGCGCAAGGCCTGGAACGACGCGAACGACGCGCAGAAGCTGCGCCCGCAGCGCGTGACGGTTGAGGTGACGCGGAACGGACAGACGCTGACGCGGCTGACGCTCAGCGACGAAAACCGCTGGACGCAGACGCTCACCGAGCTGCCGATGGTTGACGAGAACGGCGAGGCGTATGTCTACGCTGTGAGCGAAACCGATGTGCCGGAAGGCTACACGGCGAGCGTCACCGCGCGCGGCATGACCTTTACGGTCATCAACACCCACCGCATTGACGACGGCTTTACCCCGGTTGACCCGGACAAGAGACGGCGCGGCGGCCTGACCATTCTTGACGACCTCGGCGTGCCGTTGGGCGGCGATATCAACATGAACGAGGGCGACTGCTTCAACTAAGCGGCGCCCCCGCTTCTCAGATACCCGAGGCGAGCAAGAAGGAGACTTTGCATGAAAAAACTCATTTTAGCGCTCTGCCTGCTGCTCCTGACGATGGGGAGCGCGCTGGCGGAGGATGAAACCCAAACGGCCGAGCAGCCGACCGTCGCCGAAATCGCGCTGACGATGCGCCCGGTCAGCGAAGAGCCTACGCACCTGACCGTCGGCAATTCGACCAAGGTGAGCGGAAGCTTCTTCACGACGCAGTTTGGCAACAACACCAGCGATATCGACGTGCGCTATATGCTCCACGGCTATAACCCCATCGTCTGGATGACCCAGCTGGAATTTGCGACCGATCCGATGGTCGTGGAATCGCTGGAATCCGCCGATACGCGGGACGGGCGAACCTACACCATCCACATTGTGGACGGCCTGACTTACAACGACGGCGTGACCCCGGTGATGGCGAAGGACTACGTGTTCTCCTACCTGCTGCTCAGTTCGCCGCAGTTCGCCGCCCTCGGCGCGAACACGGGCGCGTATGCGCATATCGTGGGTTACGACGAATTCAGCGCGGGGGAGACGGATGTGTTCAGCGGCGTGCGGCTCATCGACGAGCGGACGTTCAGCGTGACGGTCAAGGCGCAATACGAGCCGTATTTCTACGAGCTGTCGTATCTGTCCGTTTACCCGTACCCGATTGACGTGATTGCGCCCGGGTGCGAGGTGCGCGACGACGGCCAAGGCGCATACATGGCCAACAGCGACCCCAACGAGGTCGAACCGCTCTTCACGGCTGAGCTGCTGGCGCAGACGGTGCTGGACGCGGAAAGCGGCTACCTGTCCTATCCCTACCTGAGCTGCGGTCCGTACAAGCTGGTCAGCTATGACCGCGAGAGCGGCACGGTGGAATTCGAGATCAACGAATTCTACGTTGGCAACTACGAGGGCGTGCGTCCCGTGATTGACACGGTGACGCTCGTGCCCGTGCTGCCGCAGGAGATGAAGGAAAAGCTGGAAAGCGGCGAGGTTGATCTGCTCAACAAAGTGGTGGATGGCGACGTGGTGAACGGCCTGCGCCCGCTGCTGAACGACGGTTATTCGCTGCTGAACTACGCGCGGCTGGGTTACGGCTTCTGCGCCTTTGCCTGCGAGCAAGGCCCGCAGCAGTTCAAGGCGGTGCGCCAGGCGATTGATTACTGCTTCGACGCGGATACCTTCGTGCGCAAGGCGCTCAAGGGCTACGGCGTGACGGTAAACGGCTATTACGGCCTCGGCCAATGGATGACGCTCGCGGCGCTGGGCACGATCCGCCCGGACAACATCACCCCGGAGGAAGAAGAAATCTGGGATGCGCTGAACCTCGACGAGCTGAACCCGTACACGCTGGATCTGGATCAGGCGAAAGCGCTGCTCATTGCGGACGGCTGGACGCTGAACGAGAACGGCGAACCGTTTGACGAGACGCTCGATACCGTGCGCTATAAGGACGTGGACGGCGAATTGATGCGCCTGTCGCTGGACTTTGCGCAGGTGAAGGATAACGACTTTGCGCAGATGGTTGTCGATCAGTTTAGCGAAACGCTGCCGCAGGTCGGCGTCGAGCTGGTCGTGCACGAGGTCAGCTTTAACGAGATGCTCAGCGATTACTACCGCGAAGACGGAGAGCGCTTGTACGACATGAACTTCATGGCGACGAACTTCGTTTCCACGTTCGACCCGTTCATGACCTTCACGGACGACGACGACTTTGTGGGCGCGATGAACACGAGCGGCGTGACCGACGAACAGCTCATCGACATCACGTGGGACATGCACCAGACCGAACCTTACGACGCGCTGACCTACGAGCAGAAGTGGATCGAGTTCCAGAAGTATTACAACGACCTTCTGCCGACGATGCCGATTTATTCCAACGTTTATTTTGATTTCCACACGAACTGGCTGCAAAACTACTACGCCGGATCGGAGATCAACTGGCCACAGGCGGTGATTTACGCTTACATGGCCGAGCCGGTTGAAGCCACGCCGGACGAAGCGCTTGGCGCGGATGACGGCAAGGAGATCGACGGCGCGGACGATTTCGGCGACGATGATTTTGAAATCATCGAATAACCGAAAAAAACAACGACATAGAAACGAAGGGGCTGTCAGGCTAAGCATGACAGCCTCCTTTTTTTCGCGTTTGCGTCAAAAGATGCAAATTTCGGCAAAAAAAGCGTGAAAAAGGGGTTGACAGGGGCGCAAACATGCTGTATAATAAATGACGTGCTTGGGGTCGTAGCTCAGCTGGTCAGAGCGCCACGTTGACATCGTGGAGGTCGTAGGTTCGAGCCCTATCGACCCCACCAAGCTAAGCCGGAGTTAGTCGCCCGGTTGGAAAGGTCGGAAGAAATTCCGATCTTTTTTTATACTCTTCACAAATCCCCTCAAAGCGGCTATAATCGAATTCAGAGAACAGGCGAGAAAGGAGGGCGGCGAACGTGGAGGATCGGGCATGGTTTGAGCAGGTCTATCGGCAGAACGTGGATTTGCTGTTCCGCGTTGGCCGCCGCCTGCTGGATTCGGATGAAAACCCGGATACGCTGTATGACATGGTGCAGGAAATCTTTCTGCTGCTCTGGGATCGGCGCCAGACGCTGAAAACGCATCCCAATGTCGGCGGCTGGCTGATGGAGGCGCTTAAATTCCGCATCCTCGGCGAACGCGGGAAGGTGACGCGCCGCGCGCTCAGACATGCGTATTCGCTGGATGACGATGAGGCCGCGCCCGTGCCGGATCGCGCGCTCAGCCCGGAGGAACGCGCCGTGTTCGCGGGGCATGTGCAGGCCATTCGGCAGTTGCTCAAGCCGGAAATGGCGGAGCTGTTCATTGATTACATCGTCAACGGCTATACGCCGCAGCAGTTGGCCCGACGAAACGGGCTGACGGTTTCCTGCGTCTGGATGCGGCTCAACCGCTGTAAGCGGAAACTGCGCGAGCACCCGGAGTTTTTCTATCTTTTTTTGCTGATGGTGTTAGAAAACGGCGCTCACAACGTCTAAAGAAGTGAGGGCTATCTTGCGGAAGGGAGGGACAGGTGTGGAAGAAGAAATCCGAAAGCGCATTGAAAACGGAACGTTTACGGATGACGATATCGTTTCGCTGATGTGCTGGCAGCTGTCCCTGCCCGGCGAAGAGATGGATTGCGCGCTCATCGACGAATGTGACCGATACCTCTCCCGCGATGCGGAAGGCATGTCCGAGGCGGATCGGGAGCGCACATGGCGGCAGCTGCTTGTGCGCATCGGCGGGGAGAAGACGCGCAGACGCGCGGCGAACCCTGCGCATCGCGGGCGCGTCTCCCGGCGCAGGGCGTTGGCGTTGCTGCTGCTGGCGCTGTTGGCGCTGGCCGTCGGCGGCGTGGCCTATACGGTGCGGCGCGGTGTGCTGAATTTCACGGAGGACTTCGGTTTCGCGCCGATGGTCAGTCAGGACGGCGCGGATCAGCTTGTGATAAGCGGCAGTCTTGCGCATGTCGAGCTGGATCACACGCTCATCGACGTGCGGGAGGCCGTGTACGACGGCGCGGAACTGCGCATCGTGTACAGCCTGACGGACAGAAGCGGTCAGCTCCATCTGGCCGAGCATGTCGCCAACGGGTACGAAATGCCCGGCTATCGGGAGGGCGAAACGCAGATCTGCGACTATGTGCTGGTGAACGGCCAGAACGTCGATTTCGATCAGGATTGGGAAGTGCCGGGCGACGAGCCGGGGCAGATGCTCTATTACCTGCAAACCAATCTGTCGGCGTGGCGCGCGGAACTGACGGACGCCAAGACGCTGGAGATCCGCCTGCCGATGCTGCAAAGCGGCGGGATGGTGGAATTCTCCATGCAGGCGGATGTGCCGGAGGGCATGATTCGCCATGCGCGCGTGGCCGAGACGCTGGAAGGGCCGACGGCGCGGGTTGTGCAATCCAACATTTCCCCGATCAGCGGCTATATCGAGCTGCTGCTGGAAGGCGTGGATAAGGAAACCTATTTCCGGGCGTTCGATAATCGCTATACCGTGTACGGCGCGGACGGGAGCGAATTGACGTGGGCGTATTCCGTGGGCATCCTCGGGGTGGATGAGGACGGAACGCATCTGGGCATCACCATCACGCCGCCTGCGGAGGAATGGCCGGAGGAGATCACGCTTTCGATTGACCGAAACCCGGTCAACGCCGAATATAAACTGGATATTGAACCGTGAAACGGGCGGCTCTGCGCAGATGCGCGGGGCCGTTTTTTGTATGAAAAAATTTTTTTCAAAAGCGTGAGGATTTGCCCCGCTGACGCTCTATACAGATAAAAGGCTGAGGCCGAAGGAGGAACGCATATGAACATGAGACAGGCTTTTGCCGCGGGCGCGCTGCTGCTGGCGCTCACGCCGAATTGCGCCGCGGCGCAGGCGTATTACACCCTGCCGGAGATCAAAGAGCAGGCGAAGGACGGATGGCACGAGACGTATACCGACAAATACGGGCGGGAAACGGCGGTCGATATCGACGTGGAGGTTTACGGGAACGACAAAGCGCCGATTATCAAAATCACCGACGCAGGCTATCGTGTGGATCAATCTGCGCTTTGGAGCGGAGAAAAAGCGGAATCCGACCGATTTGTCATTGAGAAGAATTATCCGTATCTGACCGTGGAAAATGTGAAACGAAAAGGCGGTCGGCGCACGCACTTCTTCCATGCCTTTGGCAAGGCAGTCGATCTGGATAGGCCGTATGGCGCAGAACTGGGCAACGATTTGACGGTACGCGAAATGTACGCGTTCATGGCTGCAATTCTTGAAAGAAATGGGCTTGATTTAAGCGGCGATTTTGAATATGCGCATCCGATGGAGTTTGATATGATGTGCAACATTAATCAGACGACCATGCAGCCCGTTACACCGCCGTTTTACTATATTCGTCTCTGGGCGAAAATGAATGGTTTGCCCATTATGGCTCATGCGATGGAGAGCTTTAATAGGGCAGGCTGGCCAATGTATGAGCCGGATTTTACGATGATGATGATGAACGAGGAGAGCTATTCCATTTTGCTCACTACGATGAAGGAGACGGAAAGGGTGGCCGAAGATATCCCGCTGTGCTCGGTGCAAACGGTGATTAAAAACTTGGAAGAAGAAATCAAGTCTGGGCACCTCCAAAAGGTGTACACCTTGCGGTTTGGTTATGCGCTTTATAACGAGCCGGGGCATGCGAATTATCGGAGGGATTTGGAAATTGACAGTCAGGCGGATTATTACGCTGTGCCGTCGTGGATCATGGAGTGCGCGTATATGGATAATCCCAAAGATACATGGGTGGAATACGATGAAGAAACGCTTTTCAGGATGCATGGCGCAGATGGAAGCAATCGGGGGAATCTGGGCTTTAGGACGCTGACGATCAACGCGCAGACGGGAAAAATGATGAATATGAACGATCAAAGCAAAGACGGTTTCGGCGACGCAGATTACAAAGGCTTCATTCCGTGGGATGCAGTGAAATAAGGAGGACACAGGTATGAAAAAGCAGTTTGCGGCGCTTCTGGCCGCGCTTTCCCTTCTGCCGACGCTTGCGCTGGCGCAGGAATATTATACCCTGCCGGAAATCAAAGAGCAGGCGAAAGACGGATGGCACGAGACGTATACCGACAAATACGGGCGGGAAACGGCGGTCGATATCGACGTGGATGTTTACGGGAACGACAAAGCGCCGGTTCTGCGGCTGGAGGACGCGAATCTTCAGGTGGACGAAACCCGACTCATCGACGGCGAAACGGCCGACCATATTCGGGATAAGTTCAAGCGTTTCAACATCACCAAGGATTATCCTTACGACACGGTGACGGAAGTGCGCAAGAAGGGCGGACGCAAGACGTGGATTTACAGAGCGTGGGGCGAAGCGATTGACCCGAATAAAGCCTACGGCGCGGAGTACGGAAGCGATTTGACGATTGGCGGCGTGTATGATTTCTGCGCGCAGGCGCTCGCCCGTCAGGGACTGGATATGAGCGATGATTTTGAATATGCCCATCCCAAACAGGTTGAAATGCTGGTCAACATCAGTCAGGCGACTGGGCAGCCTGCTTCCACGCCGTTTTATATCGTGAATCTGTGGCAGAAACTCCGGGGTCTGCCCATCCTTGAACACGCCATGAAGGGCTTTGAAAAGCAGGGCTGGCCGATGTATACGCCGACTGTGATTTTCATGATGCTTGACGAGAACAGCTACGACATCTACATCAACATGATGAAGGAGGCCGAACTGGTTGCGGAGGATATTCCGCTGTGCTCGTTTGACACGGTAAAGCGGAATCTGGAAGCGCAGATTGAGGCCGGGCACATTCAAGGCGTGCTTTCCCTTCAGTTCGGCTATGCGCTTTACAACGAGCCGGGCTATCCGAATTATCGGAAGGATATCGAAATCGACTATCAGGCGGACTATTACGCCGTACCGTCGTGGGTGATCGAGTGCATCTACATGCCCAATGGGAAAAAGACGTTTGTTATGCAGGAAGATCCCACGCCGGGCGCGAACATCCGCGGCCAAAATGATTGCAAAACACTTGTCATCAACGCGCAGACCGGCGAATTGATAGATGTGACGGACAGAAGCAAAGGCGGTTTCGGCGACGCGGATTATAAAGGCTTCATTCCGTGGGACAGAGTGAAATAACGAGGAGGAAACCATGCTGGAAGAAATCAAATCGACATTCAAATCCCGCACTTACTGGATGGCGTTCGCGGTCAGCTTTTTGACGCTGCTGGGCTACTCGCTCTCCTCAAGGGTGAACGAAATCAGCGTGAACGAGAGCATGGAATACTGCGAGAGCGCGCTGGGGCTGTCCGTCGGCGGCATTTTCTTCGGCGGGTTCATGCTGCTGTTTCCGTTCTGTGCCTCGATTGCGCACGCGACCAGCCAGGTGGACGAGCTGAGGAGCGGTATGGCACGCTGGCGGGCGATGCGCGGGTCTGTCGCGCGATATGTCGGCGTGAAAACCGCGGCTTCGATGCTGGCGGCGGCGCTGGCGACGACGAGCGCGTTTGCGCTGCATGCGGCGATTTGGAACTGCGTCGCCCTGCCGTGCGACCCGGCAACGTACCCCGTGCACACGATCTATTTCGCGGATGACTGCGTGTTTTTGAACCTGTATACGGTGGCGCATGGCCTGCCGATGTATCTGGCGATTGCGGCGGGCATGGCGTTTTCGGCGGCGGTTTGGGCGGTGGTCGCGCTGGCGGCGGCCGCGTGGTCGCCGGATAAGCTGCTGAGCTTCACCATTCCGTCGTTCCTCTACTACCTTTGGGCTGCGGACGCGCCGGATTGGTTCCTCGGACTGAAAATTCCGCATCCGGCCAGCCTGTTTAACGACGGCCTGTCCGCGGCGAGCCTGAAAACCACGCTGATTGGCTATGGCGTGCTGTTTGCCGTCAGCCTTGCGGCGTACTACGCCGGATGCGAAAGGAGGCTTCGCCATGCGTGAAAAGCATACGCTTTCGGCGACCCTGCGCGGCCATTGGAGCCTGTGGGTCCATTCGCCGCGGACGATCATCGCGCTGGCGTTCGTGGTGATGATGACGACCATGTACACCCGCGGGCAGCGCGCAATCTATGAGGAGGTCGGCTATGCGCTGCATCTGGGCGAGATGGTTTTCGCGAGCGTCAATCAGGGGTTCCATCTGCTGAACACGAGCATCGGCTTTCTGGTCATGATTTCGGAAATCCCCAAGCGGATTTCATGGCAGAAATACGCGCTGATCCGCCAGTCGCGCGGGCAGTGGCTGACTTCGCTGGTCGTATTCAGCGCGATCATCTCGGCGCTGTTTCTGGCGGCGATGCTGCTTTCGGCGGCGCTCTGCTCGCTGCCCTATGCCGCGCCGGGCGGGGGATGGAGCGACCTCGAGCGGCTGGCCGCCGACCCGGATTATAGCTACGAAATCCAGTTCGTGAGCGAATATATCCGCGCGCTGTCGCCGCTGGCGGCCTGCGCGCTGGCAGCGGCGGTGCAGCTGGGCTATTACATGACGCTGACGCTGACCGTTCTCGCGTTCGCGCTGTTTGACTGCGGGAACGTCGGCGTCATGATCTGCGTGCTGCTGGTTACGTCGCATATCACGCTGCTGGCCGAACTGTTCCCGGGCATTGTCCTGCCGGGGCTGTATGCGACGCTGAGCAACATCGCTTCGCAGGCATATGGCGACGAAATCGGCGCGGCGCTTCGCACGCTCGGCGGGTACGGCGCGGTGATGGCGGCGCTGATTGCGGTGATGGCGGCGCGCGTGCAGCGCATGGATCTGCGGTTTGAAGGAAGGGAGTAAGACGATGATTCAGGTTGAAAACCTATCCAAGCGATACGGAAAAAACGAGGTGCTGCGCCAGATCACGGTTCAGTTTGAATCGGGCGGCATTTACGGGCTGGTCGGCGCGAACGGCTGCGGCAAAACGACGCTGATGCGCTGCATCTGCGGGTTCAGCCAGCCGACGACGGGCTATGTGATCGTGAACGGCTGTCTGGTCGGCGGGCGGGGCGCGCTGAGACGCAATCCCGAGTTGCAAAAAAGCGGCGCGTTTGGCACGATGGCGGATTTCGCCCCGCGGACGGGCGTGATCATCGAAAGCCCCGGCTTTCTGCCGAATGAATCCGGGTTGGCGAACCTGATGCTGCTGGCGAGCATGTCCGGCCGTGCCGGGCGGGAGGATGCGCGCCGCGCGATGGAGACGCTTGGCCTTTCGCCGGATGAAAAGAAGCCCGTCAGCCAGTATTCGCTGGGCATGCGCCAGCGGCTCGGCTTCGCGCAGGCGATGATGGAAAACCCGGACGTGCTGATTCTCGACGAGCCGTTCAACGCGATGGACAAGGCTTCCATGCAGGAGGTGCACGCCCTGCTGAAAAAATTCCGCGACGCGGATAAAACCATCCTCCTCGCCAGCCATAGCGCGGCGGATATCGCAAGGGCCTGCGATATCGTCTATGAGATGGAAAACGGCGCGTTCAAACGAATCTGACGGACTGAAAAGATGCGGAAAGGACGGATGAACATGAAACGATTCGCGGCTCTCTGCGCGGCGCTCTGCCTGCTGCCGACATTCGCGCTTGCGCAGGAATATTATACCCTGCCCGAAATCAAGGAGCAGGCGAAAGACGGATGGCACGAGACGTATACCGATAAGTACGGGCGGAAAACGAATGTGGATATCGACGTGGAGGTATACGGAGACGAGACCGCGCCGGTGCTGAAGGTTGGATGGGGAGAGTACGGAAAGACAATCAAAGACCGCATGTTCCAACTGGACTACAATCCACCGATTGAAACGCTGATGGAAGCCAAACCGCACGGCGGAAAATCGACGTATATCTATGAAGCCGAAAAGAACATGAAAGTGGACTTGGATGAAAAATACGGTGAGGAATATGGCAATGAGCTGACGCTTCGGGAAGCATATGATTTGACGACGGAAATCCTGAAAGCGCATGAAATGCCGATCTATGATTATCTGTATGAATTGCCGAGAAAATTCAGCGTCGTATACAGCGTAAACCCGAAAACCAATGAGGTTTTGGCGCCCGCGTTCTATAATATGAGCGTCAGAATGAAGAAAAGAGGACTCCCGATTTTCAATAATGCGGGGGATTCGTACATGAACAGCCCAACCCCGTGGTATAACCCGGCGATCATGATCATTATGAAGAACCCCGATGCGTACAGCATCTATGAGCCGATTCTGGAGGAGGAAGAGGTACTGACCGAGGATATTCCGCTGTGCTCGCTGGAAAAGGTGATTCAAAGCATCGAAGCGAAGATAAAAGCCGGATATATTCAGAACGTGGCCGCGCTGAGATTCGGGTATTCGATCTATAATGATCCCGCGATTGAAAATGTGGAACAGTTTTCCGGGTATGACGCGGATTGCTATTATCTCGTGCCCTCGTGGATTGTTGAATGTACTTTTGCGGATAACCCGAAAAAAGATGACGATCCGACGAAAACCAGAATGATGACGATCAACGCGCAGACAGGCGAGATGCTCGACCGCTTTGATAAAAGCTATAAAGGGCGCGGCGACGCGCGCTATAAAGGCTTCATCCCGTGGGATAAAGTGAAATGAGGAGGAACGAGCGATGAAAAAACGGCTTGCGGCGCTGCTGACTGCGCTTTCCCTGCTGCCGACATTCGCGCTGGCGCAGGAATATTATACCCTGCCCGAAATCAAGGAGCAGGCGAAAGACGGCTGGCACGAGACGTATACCGATAAGTATGGGCGGGAAACGAACGTGGATATCGACGTGGAGGTATACGGAGACGAGACTGCGCCGGTGCTGAAAGTTGGATGGGGAGAGTACGGAAAATTTACGGACGATAATGCATTTAAACTGGTGAATAACCATCCGGTTGACAGACTTATGGAGGCAAAAAAACAGGGCGGCAAGTCAACATATATATATGAATGGGTCAAAAACATGACGGTGAATCTGGATGAACCATATGGGCAAGATTATGAAAACAAGCTGACTTTACGGGAAATGTATCAGTTTACAGCGGAAAAGTTAAAAGAGCATGAGATGCCAGTCTATGACTATCTTTATGAAATGCCCGAGAAATTTAGCGTGGTATACAGCATCAATTCCAGAACAAATGATGTGTTGGTTCCAGCATTTTATGAAGTTCTCCTTTATATGAAAAAAAGAGGACTGCCGATTTTTAACAACGCAGCTGACTCGTATGCTAATGCACCATCTCCGTGGTATGATGCAAATATGTGTATTGTGATGCTCAATCAAAATGAGTATGTCATATATGAGCCGGTTTTCGAGGAGGAAGAGGTTCTGGCCGAGGATATTCCGCTGTGCTCGCTGGAAAAGGTGATTCAAAGCATCGAAGCGAAGATAAAAGCCGGATATATTCAGAACGTGGCCGCGCTGAGATTCGGGTATTCGATCTATAATGATCCCGCGATTGAAAATGTGGAACAGTTTTCCGGGTATGACGCGGATTGCTATTATCTCGTGCCCTCGTGGATTGTTGAATGTACTTTTGCGGATAACCCGAAAAAAGATGACGATCCGACGAAAACCAGAATGATGACGATCAACGCGCAGACAGGCGAGATGCTCGACCGCTTTGATAAAAGCTATAAAGGGCGCGGCGACGCGCGCTATAAAGGCTTCATCCCGTGGGATAAAGTGAAATGAGGAGGAATGAGCGATGAAAAAACGGCTTGCGGCGCTGCTGACTGCGCTTTCCCTGCTGCCGACATTCGCGCTTGCGCAGGAATATTATACCCTGCCCGAAATCAAGGAGCAGGCGAAAGACGGCTGGCACGAGACATATACCGATAAGTACGGGCGGGAAATACAGGTGGATATCGACGTGGAGGTATTTGGAGAACAGACCGCTCCGCTGATTAAAGCTGGATTTCCACAATATGGCGTATATGATGCAGTACAAAACTGTCCCTACGATACGGTTTCCAATGTAAAAAGAAAGGGCGGAAAGAGAACGCATATTTACCGTTCTTACGGAACGGAAGTTGATCTGGATCAACCATACGGCGGGGATTACGGAAACGATTTAACGCTGAATGAAATGTATGCGTTTGTGAAAAAGCTGCTGGCCGAGCAGGAAATACCAGACGATATTTTCCTGTATGAAAGACCGCGATTCTTTGACGTTTTATGCAACATTCAGCAATCGACGGGAGAGGTCAAGGCGACGGCTTTTTATCTGGTTCGACTTTATGAACAATTTTATGAAATCCCGGTTTTAACGACTAAAACGGCTTCTTTCAATGTAAAAAGAGGGTGGCCGGATTATCAACCGAATATCTCGTTTCAGATGAGAAACGAAAACGAATATACGGCGATGGTTAACGTATTGGAAGAACAGGAGATTATTGCAGAGGATATTCCGTTATGTTCATTTGAAACCGTAAAAGAAAATATCCAGAGCGAAATTCTTGGCGGCCACATACGAACCGTGTTTTCTCTCAGATTTGGATATTCTGTATACAACGATCCGAATTATCCGAAGGGAAAACGTTCGGCGTTTGATGCCGATTGCTATTACTTGGTTCCGTCGTGGGTGCTTGAATGTATTTACATCAATAATCCGAAAGAAGCGTATAGTCTCGAAGAGGAATTGGCGAAAGATGGCGGTTCGGATGCGACTGAAAGAACAACCGATAAATTTCGAGTGATTACGATAAATGCGCAAACCGGCGAAGTGACTAACCCTATGGATACGAGCAAAAATGGCTGGGGCGATGCAGACTATCAGGGTTTCATCCCGTGGGACAAGGTGAAATGAGGAGGAACGAGCGATGAAAAAACGGCTTGCGGCGCTGCTGACTGCGCTTTCCCTTCTGCCGACGCTGGCGCTTGCGCAGGAATATTATACCCTGCCCGAAATCAAGGAGCAGGCGAAAGACGGCTGGCACGAGACGTATACCGATAAGTACGGGCGTGAAACGAACGTGGATATCGACGTGGAGGTATACGGAGACGAGACTGCGCCGGTGATCAAAATCGCGGATGCGGGGTACAGCGTCAACCTCGACGCGCTGCTGGAGGGCGAAGAGGCGAGCAACATGGAATACCACTGGTTCATGATTGAGAAGGACAACCCGTGGTCAACGGTGCTGAAAGTCGCAAAAAAAGGCGGGCGGCGCACCCATTTCTTCCGCACGTATGGCGAAGCGGTCGATTTGGATAGGGCGTATGGCGCAGAGATCGGCGCGCAGACAGGCAATGACCTGACCGTGCGGCAGATGTATGCATACATGGCGCAAATTTTCAAAAGGCACGGCATCGAATTGCGCGAGGATGATTTTGAATTTGCGCATCCGCAGAAATTCGACGTGATGGCCAACGTCGAGCAGAAGACGGGTGAAATTGTCACCCAGCCGTTTTATGCCGTTGACCTGTGGACGAAGATCAACGGCCTGCCGATTATGGCGCATGCCATCGGCAATTATTTTCAGATGGGCTGGCCGGGGTACACGCCCCGCTGCGAATTCTCGATGATGAACGAGGACAGGTATGGAATCCTGCTGACGACGATGAAGGAAAAGGAGCGGCTGGCCGACGATATCCCGCTCTGTTCGCTGGAAACGGTGATCGAGAGCATCGGCAGGGAGATTCAGGCTGGGCGGATTCAAAAGGTGTATTCGCTTCGGTTTGGCTATGCGCTGTATAACGAGCCGGGCTATCCCGCTGATCGGAGCGGGTTGAACGTGGACAACGAGGCGGATTATTACGCCGTGCCGTCGTGGGTGATCGAGTGCGCCTATATGCATGACGCGAAAGAGACGTATGTGGAATACGACGCAGAGACGCTCTTTGAGAAATACGGCGCGGACGGGAGCAACAGAAATACGCTGGAATTCAGAACGATGGTCGTTGACGCGCAGACGGGCGAATTCCCGAACCCGCGAGATACCAGCAAGGGCGGATATGGCAACCCGGATTACCGGGGGTTCGTTTCGTGGGATGAGGTGAGATGAAGAGAAAATTGAAAAGGAGAGCCCTCCCCGTTTTGCGGAGAGTGGCCCTCGAGGAAAACTTGAAAGCGGTTTACGCCTTCCCGCTCATGGAGCGCTCGGCCTGTTCGATGAGTCGTTTTGTCATGTAACCGCCGATATAACCAGCCTGGCGGGAAGGCATATCGCCGTTATAGCCCTGCTTGAGGTTGATGCCCAGCTCGCTGGCGATTTCGTACTTCATCTGGTTCAGCGCGCCCTTGGCCTCCGGCACGACGGTGCGGCCGCTGCGGGAGCTGGAGGAAGAAGCCTGCTGCTGCGCGTTCTGCTGGTTCGGCTGATTATTCTGATTCTGATACATGGAAATCAAATCTCCTTTCAATACTCAGAGGGGAGCTGCGCGCCGGAAGGGACGCGCAGCCGGAGGAGTTACCAGTTCTGGCCAGCCATCTGGTGTTCCGCCTGCTCGATGAGGCGCTTGCCCCTGTTAACCGGACGAAGGTTTAACTTCAACCGAGAGGACGGAAAAGGTAGAATTAAAAGCAAGGTGTCCTACCACGTACAGATCAAACTGGTCTGAAAATGAACGGAACGATCTGAACAGAAAAACAATATGCATGTAATATAACTAATAAAATAACAAAATAAGCCGTCTGAATGGAGATGTTCCCCGAATGACCGGTTTTCCGGTATGGGGAAGGGGTTATCCGTTGCGCAGGCGGCTTTTTTGATGTTCTGAAAAAGAAAGGAAATGCAGAAAGTGGATGCGCACGTTATCAGTCTTGCCAACCAGAAGGGCGGCACAGCCAAAACGACGACCTGCGCCAGCCTGGGCATAGGGCTGGCGCAGGCGGGTAGGAAGGTGCTGCTTGTCGATGCAGACGCTCAGGGAAGCTTGACCCTAAGCCTTGGCTGGGAGCCGGACGAGCTGCCGATTACGCTGTACGATCTTATGATAAAAGCCATACAGGATAGACCTGTCACCCATGGAGAAGGGATGCTTCATCACGAGGAAGGGGTGGATCTCCTGCCTGCCAACATCGAGCTGGCAGGCATGGAGATGTCGCTGGTCAGCGTCATGTACCACGAAACGATACTCAAACAGGTGATTGAGCCTTACAAACATGAGTACGACTACATTCTCATTGATTGCGCGCCGTCGCTGGGCATGATGACCATCAACGCGCTGGCGGCAACGGATGGCATTGTTGTGCCGACGATACCTCAGCATTTGCCGACAAAGGGCATCGAGAAGCTGCTGGAAAGCGTTCATCAGGTCAGGCGCGGAATCAATCCCAGCCTGAAAATCGAGGGGATTCTGATGACCATGATGGACGGACGAACGGTCTACGAGCGTGAAATCAGCGAGATGATTCGGAAGGCATACGGCGGGAAAATCAACATCTTTGGAACGGAGATTCCGCGCTCTGTGCGGGCGGCGGAAACCAGCGCCGAGGGAAAGAGCATCTTTGCCTATGCGCCCAGAAGTAAGGTCGCGGAAGCCTATCGGCAGTTGACGAAGGAGGTGCTGGCGCTTGAAAAGCAGCGCGAAGAACATCGTGCTGAAATCGGTCGATGATATCTTTCAGACCGAGGAAAATCGAGCGGATGCACAGCGCGAGCGGGTGCAGGAGATTCCGCTTGACCAGCTCAAGCCGTTTAGAAATCATCCGTTTAAGGTGCGCGACGATCAGCGGATGCTCGATACGGTGGACAGCATCCGCGAGTACGGCGTGCTGGTTCCCGCGATTGCGCGACCCGATCCGGAAGGCGGCTATGAGCTGATATCGGGGCATAGGCGTAAGCGCGGCTGTGAAATGGCGGGGCTTCAAACCATGCCGGTCATCATTCGGGATTTGGACGATGATGCCGCCGTGCTGGTGATGGTCGATTCCAACATCCAGCGCGAGGAACTTCTGCCGAGTGAGCGGGCGTTTGCCTATAAGATGAAGCTCGAAGCGCTGAAACATCAGGGGGCGAGGACAGATCGAACTTCTGGACAATTTGTCCAGAAGTCGAAGCTGTCTGTAGAAATCGTTGCGGAACAGGCAGGGGAAAATTATAAACAAGTCCAGCGTTATATTCGCTTAACCGAGCTGATTTCCGAACTTCTGGATATGGTGGATGAACGCAAGCTGGCGTTTAATCCCGCTGTGGAGGTGTCCTATTTGAAGCGGGATGAACAGAGGATGCTGCTGGAAGCGATGGATGCGGAACAGACTACACCGTCGCTTTCGCAGGCGCAGCGGCTCAAGAAATTCAGTCAGGAAGGGCAGCTGACGGAGGAGGCGATGTCCGCCATTATGAGCGAGGAGAAAAAGAGCGACATGGATAAGGTGACGCTCAGAAGCGACACGCTGCGCAGGTATTTTCCGAAGTCGTATACGCCCAAGCAGATGGAGCAGACCATCATCAAGCTGCTGGATGTGTGGCAGAAACAGCGGCAGAAAAATCAGGAACGAT
>CAKTXH010000010.1 GCA_934630975.1 uncultured Clostridia bacterium
AAGAAAATGGGATTGGGCAGGGGTCTGAGCGCTATCCTGCCGGATGTGGAAGAAGTGGTGGAATCCGTCGATCAGGTGAGCGAGAGTGCTGCGCCCGTGCCCGCCGACGCGGTGGTGGAAATCCCGGTTGGGGAGATCGACCCGAACCGCAACCAGCCGCGCAAAAAGTTCGACGACGACGCGCTGCTTGCGCTGGCCGATTCCATCCGCCATAACGGCGTGCTCTCCCCGATTCTCGTCGCGCGGGAGAATGGCCGCTACACCATCATTGCGGGCGAGCGCCGCTGGCGCGCCGCAAGACTGGCGAACCTTTCGACCATCCCCGCCATCGTGCGCGAGTGGGACGAGATCAAGCGGCAGGAGGCCGCGCTGGTGGAGAACATCCAGCGCGAGGATCTCAACGCCATCGAGGAAGCGCAGGGCGTGAGCCGCCTGATGAACGAGTGCGCCCTGACGCAGGAAGCGATAGCCGAGCGGCTGGGCCGCAGCCGCAGCGCGATTGCCAACCTGCTGCGCCTGCTCAACCTGCCCGCGCGGATTCAATCCGCCGTGATCGACGGCACGCTTTCCGCCGGACACGCGCGCGTGCTGGCCGGCATCGCGGATCGCGAGCTGCAAGGCGCGCTGTTCGCCAAAACCCTGCAATTCGGCTGGTCGGTGCGCCAGCTCGAGGCCGCCGCGAAGAACGCGCAGACCGAAAAGAAGGAAAAGCCCGAAAAAGCGCCGCTCCCGATTGAATACGAGGAGCTGACCGAACGCCTGCGCAGCGCGACCGGCCTGAAGGTCAAGCTGGAGGGCACGCAGGAGAAAGGCAAAATCACCCTCCAATATACCAGCGAAGAAGAGCTGCAAAGGCTCTGGGAATGGATGGAGCGGTAAACGCCGTACTTTGAATTAAAAAGGCCGCCGTCGGTTCAACCGACGGCGGCCTTTTGCGTATGCGGGTTAAATCCCCTTAAAGCTGAACGTAAACGACAAGTGCTCTTTCACGTCGAGCAAATGCTCGTCGTGCGTCCTTGCGCCCCAGCTGTCGTCGCCGCCCACGCCCATCTGCTGCAAGTTGGCGCGGATGACGGTATAGTGAATCGGCGGCAGCTCGTAGTCGTGCATGGCGTTTTCCAGCTCGTGCGGCGTGTACGGCAGGGCGGAAAACTCCATTGCGTCGCCCGTGAAGCGCAGGCCGCGGCCGCGGCGATCCGTGACCTCCGCCCAGCGCACGCCGGTGCGGTTGCCGCATTCCTGCGGAACGAGGTACTTGGATACGTTGTCCTTCGCGGTCGTTTTGAAGACGCCCAGACGCGCGCCTTCGCGGCGATCAACGTAGTTTTCCTCCGGGCCGTAGCCGTAGTAGCGAATCTGGTCGTAGTCCGCGTCCATTTTGAGCAGAACGCCGAATTCCGGCATGTCGCCCAGCCCTTCGACGGGGTCGTAATCCAGCGTCACATCGACCTGACCGCACGGGTGCACGGTGTAGGTCAGGGCCGCCTGCGCGCTCGGCTGGGTGCACAGGCCGTAGACATAGCGGATGGAAACCGAGCCGTCCGCGTTTTCCGTCGCGACGGGGTGCGCGTTGAGCTTGGCCAGCTCCGGCGTGGCGTTGGTCGCGGCATACAGCGAGGCGATCTTCCACTGGGCGTAGCGCTGAGGCATGCCGTTGCCGCAGTCGTTATCCACCGGGGCGCGCCAGAAGTTCGGACGCGGGATGGATTTGAGCATTTCTTTGCCGCCCCAGCGGTAGCTCGTCAGGCCGCCCTTGAGGTCGCCGAAAAGCACGCTGAAATGCTCGCCGTGTACGCCGGTGTTGAAGTCGCCGCGAACGACGCGCAGCGGCGCGCAGCGCTCGAATTTCGGCGTTTCTTCGACCTTGTAAACGCCCTGCGCGAAGGCGACCTCGTAGCCGCGCTGCGCCCACGGGGTATCTTCCTTCAGGCGGAAGGAGAGCGTCACCGCGTACTCGCCGCCGCGCGCCGGGCGGGCAAACGGCAGGGCATATTCGCGGCTTTCCATCGGCGGCACGTCGGTTTCAAGCGGCGCGGCGGCAATGACTTCGCCGTTGCGCGCCAGCGTCACCACGCAGTCAAACGCGCCGGTGGAGGTGAACATGGCGCGGTTGGTGACGACGGCTTTCGTGTCCGTGACCTCGGCGATCATGTTCTGATAGTTGTATTTGACGGCCTGCATCTTCGGGCTTTCCGCGCCGTCGCCGTAGACGATGCCGTTGCCGCAGAAGTTGTAGTCGCTCGGGCGGTCGTCGAAATCGCCGCCGTAAGCGAATGTCTCGTTGCCGTAACGGTCTTTGGTGCGGATGGATTGGTCGATGAAATCCCAGACGAATCCGCCCTGATAGAGCGGCTCCTCGTAGGCGTATTCGGTGTAGTCGCTCATTGCGCCGCAGGAATTGCCCATCGCGTGCGTGTATTCGCACATGATGAACGGGCGTTCGCGGTGCTCGGCGAGGTATTTACGGATGCCGACGACGGGCGTGTACATCTGGCTTTCCATGTCGCTGGTATCGTTATGGCGGCGGTCATGGAAGATGCCCTCGTAATGGACGAGGCGCGTATCGTCCAGCCGATGGAAGAGCCTGCTCATCTCGTAGATCACGTCGCCGCCGAAGGACTCGTTGCCGCAGCTCCAGATGAGGATGCAGGCGTGGTTCTTGTCGCGCTGGAACATCGAATTCACGCGGTCGAGCATCATCGGCGCCCACTCCATGCGGTTGCCGGGCAGGGCGTAGGTTATATCCCGCTTGCCGCGCTCGATGGTCTCCCACGTGCCGTGGGTTTCCATGTTGGTTTCGTCGATGACGTACAGGCCCAGCTCGTCGCACAGGGCGTAGAGCGCGCTGGGGTTGGGGTAATGGCAGGTGCGGACGGCATTGATGTTGTTGCGCTTCATCGTCAGCAGGTCGCGGCGCAGGGTTTCCACCGGCACGGCGCGGCCGCTGTCGGTGCAGAAATCATGACGGTTCACGCCCTTGAACACGATGCGCCTGCCGTTGAGCGTCATCACGCCGTTTTTCATTTCGAATCGGCGGAAGCCGACGCGCTCGCGGATGACTTCCAGCGTTTCGCCGCTGCCGCCGCGCACGGTGATCAGCAGATCGTAGAGATTCGGCTGTTCGCTGCTCCAGAGCTTCGGCGCGGGAACGTCGAATTGCAGCGCCAGCGACTTTTCCGCGATGCGCTCTGCCGCGGCGACGACCTCGCCGTGATCCATCAGCGCGAAGGAAACGCTGCAAGCGTGGGCGGATGCATCCAGCTCCATCTGCGCGGACAGGTCGAGCGACGCGTCGGTATAGCGATCGTCCAGAAGCGTCTTGACATGCAGGTCGGCGACGTGCGCCTTGGGGATGGCGTAGAGATACACGTCGCGGAACAGGCCGGACATGCGCATGAAATCCTGATCCTCGAGCCAGCTTCCCGCGCTCCAGCGCTCCACGCGGCAGGCGAGCTTGTTTTCGCCTTCGACGAGGTATTGGGTCAGCTCAAACTCGCTGGGCGTGAAGGAATCGCCCGCAAAGCCGACATAGTGCCCGTTGAGCCACACGGCGATACAGCTTTCCGCGCCCTGAAAGGAGACGAAAACGTGCTTGCCGACCATCTGCTCGGGCACGAAAAACGTCTTGATGTAGCAGGCGACGGGGTTGTATTCCGTCGGGATTTCGCCGATTTTCACATCCTGATAGCCGTCCCACGGGTACTGCACATTGGCGTACTGCGGCGCGCCGTAGCCCTCCATCTGGATATGCGCCGGGACGCGGATATCCGCCCAGCCCCGGCTGTCGTAATCCGCCGCCTCAAAGCCGGGTACGACCTGCGCGGCGTTCAGCGCATGGTGGAATTTCCAAAGCCCGTTCAAGGAAGCGCGCAGGCTGGTTTTGCCGTTGCGCAGCTCCTCCATACTGGCGTAAGCGATATGGTCGGAGTGCGCGGCGACCCGGTTTTCGCCGAAAAAGGCGGGATCGCGCAGCCTGCTTGCGTCAAATTTCATCATGATGTATTCCTTTCGTCGTGGGTTAAAAAAGCGTCTCCTTTTGGAGAAAAGAGACGCAGAAAATCAGAAAATCAGCTCGGGCTCCTGCCGCCGGGCGCAGCGCTTTTTGAGCTTGTGCCCGGCCATTTTTACGACAAGCGGGCTGAGCCTGCGCGCCTGAACCGGGCAGACTGCGACGCAGCGCATGCAGGTGATGCACAGGGTTTCGACGGTCTGCGCGGGATCGCGGCTCGGGATTGCGCCGACGGGGCAGAGCGAAGCGCACTTGCCGCAGCCCGTGCAGCGTTTGCCCGCGCGCGGGTGCACCGGCAGGCCGCCGAAGGGGCGGAGCAGCTCCTTTTCCGCCAGAGAGAGCGGCGGCGCGTCCTTCTGCGCCAGCCTGTCGCGGATGACGCGGCCAAACTGCGCGAGCCTGCGCGCGTCCTCTTCGTCCGGCCTTCCGGCGGCGATGGCGGGCACGATGCTGTGCTGGGCGACGGCGCGAACCGCCGCCATCGGCGCATAACCTGCCCGTTTGGCCGCGCTTTTCAGCTCGAAGAGCGTGTCTTCGTCGCTTCGGTTGCCGTAAACGCTCATCAGGATGGCGCGCGCCCCGCCGCCCTGCGTTTGCGCAAGGCGTTCCAGCGCGATTTCCGGCACGCGGCCGCCGAAACACGGCACGGCAATCAGGCAGATATCCTCCGCTGAAAAGCATGGTCTGCCGTTTAGGGGCAGGGACAGGTCGACGATCTCCGAAGCTTCCGCAATCGGGGCGAAGAGCAGCTCGGCCGCGCGCTTTACGCCGCCCGTCGGGCTGAAAATGAGCTGAACGAACCGCATGGCCTTACGCGCGCACGACGCCTTTGCGGATGATGATGTTGCCGTAAAGCGCGGTTTCGCCCGTCTGCACGACGGCGAACGCCTTCTTCGCGCGCTCCATGAACGCGTCGTGATCCATCATATCGAATTTCGCGGTGGGCAGATCGGTATCCGCCGCTGCGCGGAACGCCTCCCAGATCGGCGCTTTGTCGCCGGGGAACATGCCTTCCGGTACCTGCATGACGGCCAGCGGCGCTTCCACAAAGTCATCCAGCGGGAAGAGCGTCAACAGCGCCTTCATCACCTCGGCGCAGCCATGGCCGTCGCAGCGCACGCATTTCTGGCCGATGGATGTGCCGGGGAAGTTTGCGTCGGCAAGCACAAGCTCGTCGCCGTGACCCATTTCGGCGATGATTTTGAGCAGTTTGGGGCTGATGATCGGGGAAATACCTTTCAGCATAAAAAAGCCTCCATTCATTTGCGGGCGGCCTGTTTCGCGCGCCGCCCGGATTGATACACCCATTATAACACGATGAAACGGGGCGTTCAACCAAAAAAGCCCTCTCCGGCAGGAAGCCGGGGAAGGCATATTCAAAAATTACAGCAGAATCCACTCCGCAATCAGCACGATGGCGCAGCAGGAGGCCGCGACGGTGAACAGGCTCGCGCCGTTGAAGGCGAGCGCGATACCCAGCCCGAGCGCCAGCGCGCCCGCAATGGGCGACTGCGTGGCCTGCACGATGGCGGGAAAGGTCATCACCGCGAGCGTCACGTAGGGCACGTAGAACAGGAACGAGCGTAGGAAACGGTTGGTGATCGGCTTGCGGATGAGCGTCAGCGGCAGGGTGCGGATCAAAAAGCTCACGCCCGCCATGATGGCGATGTAGATGTAAATGTTGTGCGTCATGCCGCGCCGCCCTCCTTTTCGTCATCCTTCACGGGGAAGAGCAGCGCCGCGCCTGCGGAGAGCGCGACGGTCAGAATGATCGTGCGCGTGCCGGAAGACAGCGTGGAGACAAACGGCAGATAGCCGCAGGCGAAGCTCAGCGCGAAGGAGAGCAGCACCAGCGCGGCGACGACCTTGTTTTTGCGCGCCGGGGGAATGATGATGGCCAAAAACATGCCGTAGAGCGCGACGCTCAGCGCGCTGACCACGCGCGCGGGAAGCAGGTTGCCGACGACTACGCCCAGCGCCGTACCGACAGCCCAGCTCGGCGCGGCGACGAGAATCGCGCCGTACATGTAATATGGATCGAGATACCCGTCGTAGGAGATGGCGAGGCCGAACAACTCGTCCGTCACGTCATAGCCCACCAGCAGGCGGTGGCGCATTGACGTGTCGGGCGCGAACTTCTGGCTGAGCGAGCAGCTCATCAGCAGATAGCGCGCGTTGGCGATGAGCGTCACAATCGCGATTTCCAGATAGGTCGCGTCCGCCGCAATGGTGGTGAAGCCCGCGTATTCGCCCGCGGACGCGTTATTCAGCAGGCTGACCAGAAAGCCCTGAAAGGCGTTGAGTCCGGCGTTGCGCGCCGCAATGCCCAGCGAAAAGGCGACGGCCAGATACCCAAGCCCGACGGGGATGCCGTCGCGCATGCCGCGCGCGAGCGCGGGCGTATGACTGCGGGCGCCTTCGCCCGCGTGAGAGATCGACATGAAATGTGCCTCCAATATGCAGGAATGGAATGAAAAAACAGCAAAAACAAGTATACAGCGAAAACCGCCGTTCGTAAAGCGAACGGCGGGAAAAAATAAAGTTTTTCAGCCTTCCCCGCTCAGCCTTGCGCCTGCGGCCAGCTCGGCGTAAACGCCGCCCTGCGCGACAAGCTGGGCATGGGTGCCGCGCTCGAGGATGCCGTGTTCGCCGATGACGACGATTTCATCCGCGTTGCGGATGGTGGACAGGCGGTGGGCGATGACCAGCGTGGTGCGCCCTTTGGCAAGGCGGTCAAACGCGGCCTGAATCTTGCGCTCGGTGGCGGTATCCAGCGCGCTGGTCGCCTCATCCAGAATGAGCACGCGCGGGTTTTTCAGGAAGATGCGGGCGATGGAGACGCGCTGCTTCTGGCCGCCGGAGAGCATCACGCCGCGCTCGCCGACGATGGTATCGTAGCCATCCGGCATGGCCATGATGTCCTCGTGGATTTCGGCCAGTTTGGCGGCCTCGATCACCTCGTCCATCGTCGCGCTCGGACGGCCATAGCGGATATTATCCAGAATCGTACCGGCGAAGAGGAACACGTCCTGCTGGACGATGCCGATGCTGCCGCGCAGATCGGCCAGCTTGATGCGGCGGATATCCTGCCCGTCCAGCGTGATCGAGCCGGAAGAAATCTCGTAGAAGCGCGGGATAAGCTGGCAGAGCGTCGATTTGCCGCCGCCGCTCTGGCCGACCAGCGCCAGCATTTCGCCGGGCTTGATATGCAGATTGATGTGGGAGAGCACGTCGCCCTTGCCCTCGTCGTAGGAGAAGGAGACGTCGTTGAACTGAATATCGCCGTCCACGTGGGTCAGCGCGACCGCGTTGGGCGCATCGACGATATCCGGGTTTTCGTGCATGATGGCGCGGAAGCGCTGGAAGCCTGCCATGCCCTGCGTATACTGCTCGGTGAACTGGGTCAGCTTGCGAATCGGGCTTTGCACACTGGCGACGTACATGTTGAAGGTGACGAGCGTGGCGATATCCATCTGATCCTTCATGATCAGGTAGCTGCCCACAAAGATGACGGACAGACTCATCAGGTTCATCATCAGCTCCGTGCCGGAGAAGAAGCCCGCCATCACCTTGTAGTAGCCCTGCTTGGCGGAGACGTATTGATCCGTGCAGCGGGTGAATTTGTCGATCTCCTCGTCTTCGTTGCCGAAGGCTTTGGCGACGCGGATGCCGGAGATGGAGCTTTCAATTTCCGCGTTGATGCCCGCCGTGCGGCGCTTGACGTCGCGGGAGACCTTCATCATGCTGCGGCGGCGCATGGCCACAAAGACGACGATCACCGGCACGGCGATCATCAGCACCAGCGCCAGCTTTTTCTGGATGTTCCAGAGGACGAGGAACGAACCGGCCAGCGTCACGATGGAGATAAACAAATCCTCCGGGCCGTGGTGCGCCAGTTCGGTGATATCGAACAGATCCGTCGTGACGCGGGACATCAGCAGGCCGGTGCGGTTTTTGTCGTAGAAGCTGAAACCGAGCTTCTGCATGTGCGCAAAGATGGCCGCGCGCATATCCGCCTCAATGTGCACACCCGTCAAATGGCCCAGATAGGTGACGACCCACTGCGCGCCCGTGCGGATGAGGAACGCGGCGAGCATCGCGCCCATCACGATCAGGAAGGTGCGCATCGCCTGATTGGGGATATAGTCGTAGAGCACCTTGCGCGTGACGACGGGGAAGAGGATATCCACCAGCGCGATGATCAGTGCGCAGAACATATCCAGCAGGAACATGCCCAGATGCGGCTTGTAGAACGCGGCGAATTCGCGGATTGCGCCGCGTTTGGGGGCGGATTTTTCTTCGAAAGAATTCAGTGTGTTGTTCATAATGTAATCCTCATATCACGGGTCGAATCCATTTGCCGGAACGGTAATGCCAGAGATACGCCGCGCATTTGACGATATCTTCCGACAGATACATGATCAGATAGGTCATCGGCACGCTCCAGTGCAGATAAAGCCCGGTCAGCATCGTCAGCGGCAGGCCGATGAGATACATGGTGATGCAGTCGATAATCAGCCCGTAGCGCGTATCGCCGCCCGCGCGGAACACGCCCATCACCAGAATGGAGGGCACGTTGTGCAGCACCATTTCCAGCGCGCAGATCGCCAGCACGGCCAGCGCGTCCTCGCGCACGGCCTGCGAAACGCCGAAGAGCGAAAGCAGCGGCTGGCGAAGAACCAGCATGCCCGCGCCGATGAGCACGGAAATGCCGACGGTGAGCTGCACATGGCGCTTGGCGCAGAGCTTGCACAGCGGCACGTCGCCGCGGCCGATGGCGCTGCCGATCATCACCGCGCAGGAGGAGCAAAGCCCCATCACGGCGACGCTCGTTAATTCCTCGATGGATTTGACGACGGTGATCGACGCATACGCGCCCGTGCCCATGTGGCCGAAGATGGAGCTGTACAGCAGGTTGCCCAGCGCCCACGCGCTCTCGTTGAGCATCGCGGGCATGCTGACGCGCGCAAAATCGCGCACAAAGCCGCCCGTGATGCCGACAAGGCCGCTCAGCCCCGTGCGCAGCAGCGTTTTTTTCGCGATGCCCGCGCCGTAAATCACCAGCGCGCCGACGACGGCGGAGGCCAGCGACGCAATCGCCGCGCCCTGAACGCCCAGCGCCGGGAAGCCGCACAGGCCGAAAATCAGCAGCGCGTTCAGCGCGATATTCACCGCGACGGAAACCAGCGAGCCGACGAACGGGATCATGACGCTGCCGGTGCTTTGCAGCAGCGTACCGCCGCCGCGCGTGAGCGCCAGAAACGGATAGCTGACGGCGATGATGCGCAGGTAAGACGCGCCCAGCGCAACCGCCTGCTCATCCGAGGAGAACAGGCGGACGATCCCCTCCGGGAAGAGGAGCGCCGCGAGCATGAACAGCAGAGAGGCCGCCTGTGTGCCGACGGTCATCAGGCCGTAGGTGCGGCGCATGCCCGCATCGTCGCCCGCGCCGTAAAACTGGGAGATGAACACGGACGCGCCGCTGGAAAAGCCGAAGAAAACGATGGTCAGAAACCATGTCCATTTGCCCGCCATGCCGACGGCGGCCAGCGGCGTATCGCCCAGCCTGCCGATCATCATGGTGTCAATCAGCGTAAAGGAGGAAGCGAGCAGGTTTTGCAGCGTCACCGGCACGGCGATGGAGAGCAGCGTGCGGGTGAAGCCGGGAGGCGCTTTTGTCATGGCTTACGCCCCCGCGAGCACCTGGAAAACCGGGCTGTGCTCGGTGATGAACGGGCCGTCCTGCATGAAGAAGAGCATGCCCGTCACCGGGGCCTTGAGCACCTCGCGCACCGAGCCGTCGCACGGGTTGATGATGAAGGCCAGCTGTTCGCCGCGGCGGACGTGCGCGCCCGCGAACTTGACGCGGCGCAGAAGACCCGCGCTCGTCGCGGAGACGGAGATCATGTCGGCGTTGGTGATGACGGCGGAAGGATGGCCGGGCGCGGTTTCGCTGCGGATGACCCCGCGGCTGTTGAGGAAGCGGACGATGGCGCGCAGGGTTTGATCCGCCGCGGCCTCGTCGATTTCGCGCGTCTTGCCCGCGTAGAGGGAATACGCCTGCGTGCCGCAGAGCTGCCAGTTGTAGTTCAGCGTCGTCTGGTCATAGCTGCGCGGGGTGCGGACATAGACATACGGCAGGCCGAATTCGCAGCCCAGATCCGGGTTCTGCCGCCCGGTATCCATCATGCGCACATGCGGCACGAACGAGCCGGGCTGATAAAAGCTGGTGAGCTGCACACCGTAACGGTAATTCTTGAGGCGGTCGAGCAGCGCGCCCGCGATGCGCTCGGTCGTCGAGCCGGTGATATCGCCGGGAAAACGGCGGTTGATGTCCATGTTTTCCGGCTCCCAGAGGCGCGAGCCTTCGTTCATCGACGCGCCGATGGCGGTCGGCACGATCATCACGCTCTTGCCCGGCTGAACGCCGTCTTCCTTTTCCACCTCGCGCAGGAAGGAGACGAGCCGCGCGCAGACATAGAGCTGCTGCACCTCGTCGCCGCGCAGCGCGCCGACGACGGCGCAGGTCTTTTCGCCCTTGCCGAAGCGATAGGCCATGATGTTCATATCATCCCGGAAATACGACGGGAGGGTGAACAGAATATCCTTTTTCATGCCCGCTCCTTTCTGATCCTGGCGATCAGCGTGCCGGGGTACACGGAGGAATAGCTGCGCTGGCTGAACACCAGCCCGGCGCACGGGGCTTTCACCGTCTCGCGGGCCACGCCCTCGATGGCGTCGATCACCGTGCCGAGCACCTGCCCTTCCGCCACGCGCGTGCCGATGCGGTCTTCCGGCACATACACGCCGGGGAATTCGCAGGCCACGCGGCAAACGTCCTCCTGCGTGTATACGGTGGGAATGTCTGCGGAAGCATCCGGCGCGGGAACGGCTTCGCCCGCCCAAACGCCCATTTCGCTCAGCTTGCAGAAGATGCCGTCCACCACGGCGGCGGCGATTTCCTGCGGCAGGCGGCGGCGCTCGTCGGCCTCCAGAATCACCGCGTCGGTGCCCAGCGCGCAAAGCGCGCCGGTCAGAGAGGCGGAGAAGGAGCCTTTATCCGGGTAGACCCAGATGAGCTGCGGGCAGAGCGCGCGGACGCGGGGCAGAAGCCGTTCGGCGTCCTTCGCGCTGACGCGCACCTCGTACAGCTCGCTCTTGTTGCGCGCACTGGCGTGGATATCCAGCACGAAATCCGCGCCGCGCATATCCTGTATCGCCTGATGGCACATGTATTCCAGCGGCGTGCCGTCCGGCGAACCGGGGAAGGCGCGGTTCATATCCAGCCGTGTGCCGGAGGGAACCAGACGCTCGCCGATATCCAGACCAAGCGGATTGAGCATGGGGTAAAAATCCACCGTGCCGCGCAGCGCGTCCGGGTTGGCGCTGATGCGCTGCTGCACGAGGTAGACGATGAGCTGGCCCATCATTTCATCGCCGTGCGTACCCGTGGCGATGCAGACGCGGCCGACAGATTCGCCATCGGGGGCGTATCGACAGCGGCGGATGCTCCATCGCTCTTCGATGGGCAGGGCGACGCTGGCAACCGTCGTCAATGTTTTGAGCAACATGAACCTCTCCTTTTTAAACGGCATAAAGCCTTTCAAAGGGGCTGCGGCATGAAACCATGCGCGGCAGCCCCCGTTGTTTCCCTGTTTTCCGCAATGGGGACGGCGGAAGGCGCGCCCTTGCACCCGATATAGACGCCATCGCCCATTTCTATGCTATGATGCTAACACAAATACGGCTTTTTTGCAAGTGAAAGCGGCATGATTTCATCTTTGCCGCGCGTTAAAAAAGGAATGGCTCATAACGGCAGAATGTGGTATAATCAGGTGAATAACGCTTGATTACCGGGAACGCCCGGAAACAAAGGAGAAAGCACATGAAAATCGGCCTGTTTACCGATACGTTTTACCCGGAAATCAACGGCGTGGCGACAAGCTGCCTGAATTTGCAGCGGGAACTGACCCGGCGCGGTCACGAGGTGCACGTTTACGCCCCGAAGTGCAAGGGCTGGGAGGAGAACCAGCGGGAAAACGTGCACTATCTGGCGAGCGCGCCGCTGCTGGTGCTCAAGGATCGCAACTTTGCGTTCCCCACGCCGCTCACCTCCTGGGAGGCAGAGAAGATCGACTTCGACGTGGTGCACACCAACAGCGAATTCGTGATGGGTATGTTCGGCCATCACGTCGCGGGCAGTCTCGGCTGCGCGCTGGTGCACACCTATCACACCGTCTGGGAGGATTATACCTACTACATCACCCACGGCGTGGCGGACGAGGCGGCGCGCAAGATCACCCGGAAATACTCCCAGTGGTGGTGCAACCGCTTTGACCGCGTGATCACCCCGACGGGCAAGACGCTCGATCTGCTGCGCAAATACGGCGTGGAAGCGCCGATCGACATCATCCCCAGCGGCATGGACATCGCGCGCTTCGACCCGGCCAAACACAGCGCGCAGGAACGGCTGGAAACCCGCCGGGCGTGCGGACTGCCGGAGCATGCGCCGCTGCTGCTGAACATCGGCCGTATTGCCAAGGAAAAGAATCTGGAACAGGTGATGCGCGTGTTCCCGCGGCTGCTGAACGCCTGCCCGGATGTGCACTTTGCCATCATCGGCGAAGGGCCGATGCGCGAGGAGCTGGGGCGCATGGCGGAGGAGCTGGGCGTTTCCCGCGCGGTGACGCTGACCGGGCCGAAGCCGTGGGAGGAGATCGACCGATACTACGCGATGGGCGACGTGTTTTGCAGCGCGTCGCACTCGGAGACGCAGGGCCTCACTTACGTGGAGGCGATGGCCTCCGGCCTGTGCGTCTGCGCGGTGAACGATCCCTGTCTGGACGGCGTAATCGAAGACGGCGTGAGCGGAATTCTCGCGGGGGACAGCGACGACGAGCTGCTTGCGGCGCTGATTCGCGCGTTCGGCGGCGAGGGAAAGCGCATCCGGGAAACCGCCGCGCAGTATGCCGCGCCGTTCAGCACGGAGGGCTTCGCCGAGAAGGTGGAAACCTGTTACTTGAAAGCGATTGAGGCGCACGGGCGGAGATGAGCGCGGAAACGATCGTTCAGAAACGGCTCTTTGCGCTTCGGGACGAAGAATACGCGCGGTTTCAAAGCGCGCTGATCCCGAATATCCCGAAGGAAACGGTTATCGGCGTGCGTATGCCGCTGATGCGGAAGCTGGCGAAGGAAATCGCCGGAGAAGCGGAAACGCAGGCGTTTCTGACCGGGCTGCCGCATGCGTATTACGACGAGAACATCCTGCACAGTGTGCTGCTTTCGCAGATGACGGATTACAGCGCGTGCATGGAAGCGGTGGAGGCGTTTCTGCCGTATATCGACAACTGGGCGGTGTGCGACTGCCTGTCGCCGAAGGTCTTTGCCGGGCACAAGCCGGAACTGATGGAAAACATCCGCAAATGGGCGAAATCTGAACACGTCTACACCTGTCGGTTCGGGCTGGAAATGCTGATGACGCATTTTCTGGACGGCGATTTTAGACCGGAATATCTGGAACTACCCGCAAGCGTCAAGCTGGAGGATTACTACGCGAAAATGATGGTCGCGTGGTTTTTCGCCACGGCGCTGGCCAAACAGTGGGACGCGACCGTCGTCTATCTGGAACAGAACCGGCTTGAGCCGTGGACGCATAACAAGACGATTCAGAAAGCGCGGGAGAGTTACAGGATTTCGGCGGAACAAAAGGAATATCTGAAGACGTTGAAATGATAAAAAAGGCGTTGAGCGGAAAATCCGTTCAACGCCTTTCAGTTATGCGATTGCGTTTGTTTAGCGCTCGACGCGGCCGGAGCCGGAGCCCTTCATCAGGCTTTCGACTTCCTTGACGGTCACGCGGTTGAAGTCGCCGGAGATGGTGTGCTTCAGGCAGGAAGCGGCCACGGCGAACTCGAGGGCCTCGGCCTGGGTGGCATAAGTGTTCAGGCCGTAGATCAGGCCGCCGCCGAAGGAGTCGCCGCCGCCGACGCGGTCAACGATATCGGTGATGGCGTACTTACGGGAGACATAGAACTCCTTGCCGTCGTAGATGCAGGCAGCCCAGTAGTTGGTATCCGCGCTCTTGGACTCGCGCAGGGTGATGGCGACCTTCTTGAGGTTCGGGTACAGATCCATCGCGGTCTGAGCGATCTGCTTGTAGACGTCGCGATCCAGCTCGCCGCTCTCGACGTCGCTCTTGGCGCTGATGCCCAGGGACTTCTGGAAGTCCTCCTCGTTGGCGATGGCGACGTCGACGTACTTGGTCAGCTCGCTCATCACTTCCTTGGCTTCCTTGCCGTACTTCCAGAGGTTCTTGCGGTAGTTGAGGTCGCAGGAAACGGTCACGCCCATCTCCTTAGCGGCCTTGACGGCGGCCAGGGAGAGGTCGGCAGCGGACTGGGAGATGGCCGGGGTGATGCCGGTGATGTGGAACCAGGTCGCGCCGTCGAAGATCTTCTTCCAATCGAAGGTATCGACCGGGGCCTTGGCGATGCAGGAATCCGCACGGTCATAGACGACCTTGGAGGGACGCTGGTTGGAGCCGGTCTCCAGGAAGTAGATGCCCATGCGGCCATCCATCATCTTGATGTTGGAAACGTCCACGCCGAAGCTGCGCACGTCGCGCAGGCAAGCCTCGCCGATGGCGTTGTTCGGCAGCGCGGTGACGAAAGCCGCGTCCATGCCGTAGTTGGCCAGAGAAACGGCCACATTCGCCTCGCCGCCGCCGAAGGTGGCCTCGAGGGACGGGCTCTGGAAGAAGCGCTCCAGCGCGGGGCTCTTCAGACGAAGCATGATTTCACCGAGAGTAACAATACGAGCCATTGTCAATCACTCCTGAATTGTATTGATTTGAGTGTGCGCAGGGAGAAAAAACGCGCACTATCTCAGTTTCTAAGGGTATTATACACGATGAAGGGACGCAAATCAAGTCGTCTGACCAATAAAGCGCAAAACTTGCGGAATTGAGCAGAAATGAACGGAATTTACGCTGTCATATCGAGCGAAACGGCACAAAAGAACAAAGAACGCGAGCCGAATTTGACCATATTCCTTCCCGAAAGGACGGACGGGGAACGGGCGGCGCGCATAGGAAACAAAGGGGCGGGGAAGGGCTAAGACGGGCGCGGCGGACGCGTCGGGCGTGTTTTCCTTGCCACATAAGGAAATCTATGGTATAATGACGAGCGGTGCCTGTCCCAGACAGGCCGTCTATCAGGAGAATCGGCGGGCAGACCGCCATCCATCATATTTGGGAGGGTTTTGAATTTATGCCTCTGCAAACCGAGTATAACAAGGATACCATCAAGGAATCCATCCTCAACAAGCTGCTGCGCTACTACGGCTGCACCATCGAGGACGCGACGCCCAAGCAGGTCTACGCCGCCGTGGCGAGCACCGTGCGCGACCAGATCATGCTCAAGTGGCGCTTTGAGAAAGAGGCCCGCCGCAGCGAGAAGGCCAAGCGCCTGTATTACCTCTCCATCGAGTTTCTGACCGGCCGCTGGCTGCACAACAACCTGCTCAACCTCTGCTCCACCAAGGAATACGAGCAGGCGTTTGAGGAGCTGGGGCTGACCCTGCGCGGCGTGCTGCATGAAGAACCGGAACCGGCGCTGGGCAACGGCGGTCTGGGCCGTCTGGCCGCGTGCTTCCTGGATTCGCTGGCGACGCTGAACCTGCCGGCGATGGGCTGCACGATCCGCTATGAATACGGCCTGTTCCGCCAGCGCATCGTGGACGGCCAGCAGGTCGAAGTGCCGGACGAGTGGCTGACCTACGGCAACGCGTGGGAAATTCCGACCCAGCGTGACGCGGTGGAGGTTTGTTTCGGCGGCCAGATGGTCGAAAACTGGGTGGGCGGCACGAATTACGTCACCCTCAAGAACACGGAAAACGTCATCGCCGTGCCGTATGATCTGCCGATCCTCGGCTACGACAGCGACGTGGTGGACCGCCTGCGCACATGGAGCGCCGTTCTGCCGCAGAACTTCAACCTCGAAAAGTTCTCCGCGGGCGATTACAACGGCTCCACGGAGGACAGCAACTCCATCGCGGCGCAGATTTCCAAGGTGCTCTACCCGGAGGATAACACCTACAACGGCAAGAAACTGCGCCTGATGCAGGAGTATTTCCTCGTCAGCGCGACGCTGCAATACGCCATCAAGGATTTCAAGCGCGTCTACGGCACGGACATGAGCCAGCTGCCGGAGAAGGTCGCCTTCCACATCAACGACACGCACCCGGCGATGGTCATCCCCGAGCTGATGCGCATCCTCGTGGACGAGGAGCGCCTGCCGTGGGAGGAGGCCGAGCGCATCACTCAGGCGACCGTCGCCTACACCAACCACACCATCATGGCCGAGGCGCTGGAAAAGTGGCCGGAGAACATGATGCGCGAGACGCTGCCGCGCATTTACTCCATCATGCAGGAGCTGAACCGCCGCCTGTGCCAGAAGCTGTTCGACGCGTTCCCCGGCCAGTGGGACCGCATCGGCCACATGGCGATTCTCGCCTACGATCAGGCGCACATGGCGAACCTCTGCGTGGCCTATTCCCACGCGGTCAACGGCGTTTCCCAGCTGCACGGCGAGATTCTCAAGCACACGACGTTCGCGGATTACTACTCCATCATGCCGGAGAAGTTCTACGCGATCACCAACGGCATCACGCCGCGCCGCTGGCTGATGCTGGCCAACCCGGCGCTCTCCGACCTGCTGGATGAATCCATCGGTCAGGGCTGGCGCAAGGATTTGAACGAGCTGGAAAACCTGCTGCCGTTCGCGGACGACGCGGCCTTCGTCGAGAAGTTTGCCGCCGTCAAGAAGGCGAACAAGGAGCGCTTCAGCCGCTGGATTTACCGCCATCAGGGCATCGAGCTTGACCCGACGATGATGTTCGACGTGCAGGTCAAGCGCCTGCACGAGTACAAGCGCCAGCTGCTCAACGCGCTGCACATCCTCGTGCTCTATAACCGCATCTGCGACGATCCGAGTTACACGATGGCGCCGCGCACCTTCATCTTCGGCGCGAAGGCCGCGCCGGGCTACCGCCGCGCGAAGGAGATCATCCACTTCATCAACGTGCTTGCCGCGAAGGTCGCTTCCCACGAGCGCGCCAGCAAGATGATCAAGATCGCGTTCCTCCAGAATTACAACGTCTCCACCGCCGAGATGCTGATGCCGGCCAGCGAGGTCAGCGAGCAGCTCTCCACCGCCTCCAAGGAGGCCAGCGGCACCGGCAACATGAAGTTCATGATGAACGGCGCGGTGACCATCGGCACGCTGGACGGCGCGAACGTGGAAATCGCCGATCTGGTGGGCAACGACAACTGCTATATCTTCGGCATGCGCTCCAACGAGGTTGAGGCGCTCTACGCCGCCGGCACGTATCGCTCGCTGGATATCTACGAGACGAACGCCGAGCTGCGCCGCGCGCTGAACATGATGTTCGACGGCAGCCTGACCCCGGAGAACCCGAAGATGTTCGAAGGCCTGTACCGCGCACTGGTATTCAGCGACAACGGCGGCATGGCCGACCCGTATCTGGTGCTCAAGGACTTCGGCTCCTACCAGCAGGCGCAGAGCCGTCTGGGCGCGGATTACCTCGATCAGAAGGCGTGGACGCGCAAGGAGATCATCAACGTCGCCAAGAGCGGCATCTTCTCTTCCGACCGCACCATCCGCGAGTACAACGACCTGATCTGGCACCTCACCCCGCTGACCAAGAAGCACGAGTAATCAAAAATGCGTGAAAGCGCGTCTGGCTCCCTCGAAAGAGGGGGCTTTTTTGATTTTCAGGGAAGAAAATGGAAGGAAGATGCGTTTTTATCATAGACAATGATGCTTCGTTGAACTGATGATCCTGTACATTTTATGGGGAAAGGCGGATGAATCCATGAAACGCATCGGAATTCTCGGACTGCTTTTGATGAGCCTGATGTTCACTTGTTGTACGGCTTGGGCGGATGGCGGCGACGCCTATGCGGTCGTGCATAACCCTGATGCCGCAGACCGGCTGAATCTGCGCGCTGCGCCGAACAAGGAAGCGGAATCGCTGGGCAAGTATTACAACGGCGTTGAGGTTCAAATTCTTGAAGAGCTGAACAACGGATGGGTTCGCGTTCGAATTGGCAATCGCGGAGTGGCCGAAGGGTATATGATGAAGGCGTATCTGCAATATGACAACACGCGGGCGGTTGAATCCGCAATGCCGACATATACCTCCACAAGCAGCGCGTGGGAGCTTTATCAAACCCGCGACGTAAACGGAGCGTATGACATGTACGGCTACGGCGAAACGGTGACGCTTCTGGGCTTTACGTCGAAATGGTGGCACGTTCAAATCCGGGGATATACCGGGTTTGTACCGGCGGACGGATCGCCGCTGGAACAGCGGACGGGCAATTACTACGACGGCTATGCGACGGCGCAGGTTCACAATCCGATTTCGACGGATCGACTGAATCTGCGCGTGGAAAAAACGGAGAACAGCGCGTCGCTCGGCAAATATTACAATGGATGCACGGTTGCAATCGTTCAAAAAGGGAACGACGGATGGAGCCGGGTTCGAATCGGCAATCTTGAAGGATATATGAAAAATCAGTTCCTCGATTTTAGCGCGCCCAAAGACCAGCAAACCGAAATGCTGCCCAAGGTGACGATTCGAAATCCCAATGGGCAGGGCGCCAATCTGCGAAGGCAGGCTTCGACCCGTGTTAACGCGGTGGCGCTGTATCCGAACGGAACGCAGGTTCAAGTGCTGGGCATAGCGGGAGATTGGTGCCATGTGCTGATTGACGGGGAGATCGGCTTTATGATGACCCAATATCTTGTGCCCCGACTCAGCTTTGAATCGACCAGATAAGAAGGTACTCGGCGCGGCGGAGAACCAAGAGACGCTTGATTTGCAAAAAAAACAAAATATTGGGTTGACAAATCGTCTTGTATGATTTATGATAGAGTCAGCACCAAGCAAGCGGGAGGCAAAACCCTTATGAATGTTGTTGTTGCGAACATGTACTATTTTAGCCTGTATTATCGCGAAAATACGGGCTGTTTGCGCTGCACCGCATAAGAGCGGTTGGAATAAAGCGATAAAGCGGCCCTCACGAAAAACGAGGGCCGCTTCTTTTTTAACTTGGAATAAGTGACAAACTGTCAAAAAACGAAAAAGGAGAAATCACCATGATTGTTATTTTGAAACCCGGCGCACAGAAGGCGCGCGTTGAAGCGCTGATGGGGCAGATCAAGCAGCAGGGCGTGGATATCCATTACAGCCAGGGCACGACGGAGACGATTCTCGGCCTCGTCGGCGATACGACGCATGTGGACGAGGATTGGCTGCGCGCCAGCGATATCGTCGAAGATGTTCGCCGGGTTTCCGAGCCGTATAAGCTGGCGAATCGCCGCTTCCATCCCAAAGATACGCACGTCAACGTCTGCGGACGCGCAATTGGCGAAGGCACGTTTACGGTAATCGCCGGACCGTGCTCGGTGGAAAGCCGCGAACAGCTCGTTTCCATCGCGGAGGACGTGAAGAAGAGCGGCGCGACCTGCCTGCGCGGCGGCGCGTTCAAACCGCGCACTTCGCCGTATTCCTTCCAGGGACTCGAAAACGAAGGCTTAAAGCTGCTGCTCGAAGCGAAAAAAGCGACCGGGTTGCCGATTGTCACCGAAATCATGAGCGAAACGCAGATCGACGATTTCGCCGAGGTGGACGTGATTCAGGTCGGCGCGCGCAACATGCAGAATTTCCGCCTGCTCAAGGCGCTGGGCAAGACGAGCAAGCCGATCCTGCTCAAGCGCGGCCTGTCCGCGACAATCGAGGAATGGCTGATGAGCGCGGAGTATGTGCTGGCGGGCGGCAACCCGAACGTGATTCTCTGTGAACGCGGCATCCGCACGTTTGAGAAGATGATCCGCAACAACCTCGATATTTCCGCCGTGCCGCTGATCAAGCAGAAATCGCATCTGCCGGTGATCATCGACCCGTCCCACGCCGCGGGCATCGCGTGGATGGTGCAGCCGCTCGCGCGCACGGCCATTGCGGCGGGTGCGGACGGCCTGATGATCGAGGTGCACAACAACCCGAAGGCTGCGCTCTGCGACGGCGCACAGTCGCTCGACCCGGCGCAGTTCGATACCCTGATGACCGACGTGAAGCGCCGCGTTGCTTTCGAAGAAAAAACGCTGCTGTAAAACCCGATCCAAAAGAGCCGTATCGCGGCGCTCCAAAAAGTGGAGTGTGGCGATACGGCTCTTTGTCAGTCTTCGGGGATGCGGCAATTTGGGGAGGCTTTACGCGTGGTCGTTGCTCGTGATCGCGCGCCAGAATTGGGCGGTTGTCACGCCGTCCGGCCAGTCGAAGAGCGTGTCGGTCTGCTCCCACGTTTCGCGGGAAACCTCGGCTTCATGCTTGTCGGCAGAAATTCTGCGCGCCATCGTGACGAAGGGGAGGAGGTAATCGAAATTGCGCTGCTGCTGCAAGCAGGTGATGTGAGCCATGATCGGGCAGGCTTCCGCAAAGCCGCTGCTGATATACAGTTCTTTGAGCGGCGTGGGGTTGTACCATGCGATGCACGGCTCGAGCGTCACGCGCCCGGGGGAGAGGTAGAGCATCGCATACAGCGCCATGCCCGGCATGCCGTCATCCATGCAGCCTGCGCTGCCCAGCACGTCGAGCGTCAGGTTCGGCAGGTTGTAATGCATCGGGTTGTGGCCGTGCCCGCAGATGATATGGGTGTTGGGCGCGAAGGTCATGGTTTCAAGGCGCGGCAATGCGAGTTTCGGGTCGTAGACGGGGAAGCGGTCGTCCTCCGGCAGGGCATGGCAGAAGGTGACGCCCGAAATCGTCAGCGATTTGGGAAACGTGATTTCCTGCGGCTTGAGGCGGGCGGCGTTGAAACGAAGCGACGCGAAGTTCACCCCGGAATAACCCGGCTCGCCGTTCATGACGGAAAGGATATAGCCCTCGTGATTGCCGTGCAGGCACGTCACGCCCTCCGAGCGGAGCAGGCGGAGCGTGTCGAGCGGGGCAGGACCGAGGTTCACCTGATCGCCCAGCGAAATGATGCGGTCGGGCGTATGCTTCTTGTGGATATCGGAAATGACGGCTTCCGCGGCCAGCAGGTTGGCGTGAATATCGGCGATGAGCGCAATGGCTTCCATAGCGGCCTCCTGAAAAGAGTGGAATAACCCGGTTTTCTATGCTATAATTCTGTATGACAAAGAAAAAATCCTGCCAGTGTTTCACGTGAAACATTTTGGCGATGGCAAAAGACCCGATGTTTCACGTGAAACAATTTTGGGCGAAGAGAGGATGCGCGCGATGAAGATTTTGACCGCAAGGCCGCACAGATTGCTGGCCGCATGCATGGATCGACTGGGCGAGGCGACGGCGCGCGGCGAAAGCTGCATGTTTCTGGTTCCGTCGCAATACACCTTGCAGGCGGAGCTGGAAATCATGGAGCGGCTGCACATCAACGGCTCGTTTTTGATCGACGTGCTTTCGCCCAAACGGCTTCAATCGCGCGTTTTTGAGCTGGCAGGCATGCCGGAACGGACGATTTTCGACGAACGCGGCAAGTGCATGGTGCTCAGTTCCATCATCGAAGAACAAAAGGATGAGCTGACCGTGTATCGCGGCGCGGCGCAGAACGGGACGTCCGGCTTTACGGCGCGCGTATCCAACATGATTGCGTCGCTCAAGCGCAGCAGTTTATCGGCGGCGGATGTGGCGGAAAGCGCCGAAAAAATGGATGCGGACAATCCGGCGAGGGCGAAACTCGGCGATATTGCGCGGATTTACGCGGCTTACGAACAGCGCATGACGGGCGAACTGGCCGACGCGGAGGATGTTTCGCGGGAGATGTGCGCCCGGTTCGCGGCTTCCGGCGTGTTCAAAAACCAGAATGTGTTTGTTTATGGCTTCGATATGATCACGCCGACGTTCGCCGTGGAACTGCTGAGCATGGCGACGCTGTGCAGATCGCTGACGCTGGCCATCGAAACGGACGCAAACGCCGCGCCGGACGGAAGGCTCTTTGCGCCGGTCAACTTCAGCCTGGAACGCCTTGAAAAGCTGGCGAAGGAGCGCGGCGTCGCCATAGCGCGCGAAACGCTGAACGCGGAACTTGACGCGCCCTGGGATATCCGCCTTCTGGAAAAGCAGCTTTACGCGCTGGGCGCACCGCCCTGCATGGAAGCGCCGACGGCGATAGAATTGCTCGCGGCCAGCGGAAAACGGCAGGAGGTGCACCTTGCGGCGGCGCGAATCCGGCGGCTGGCGGCGATGGGGGAGGATATTTCGCAGATGGCGGTCGTCTATCCCAAACAAAGCGGATACGGCGCGCTGTTGCAAAACATTCTGCCAATGTACGGCTTGGCCACCTACGTGGCGGAAAAACGGCAGGCCGGGGCGCATCCGCTGAGCCGGTTTCTGCTCAGCGCGTTGGCGTCGCTTTCAGGCGGCTGGCGGCTTTCGGATATTCTGGAATGTGCGCAGAGCGGCTTTCTCGGGCTGACGCAGGAGGCGCTCGACCGTCTTTGCGCGTACTGCGAGGGGGCGGATGTGCGCGGCGAGGCGATGCGCAAGCCGTTCCGCTATCCGAAAGGCGTCACGGAGGAGGAATTAAGCGCGCTGGAAGAGAGCCGAAAGCAGGTGATGGAGCCGCTTTTGGCGCTTCAACGCGATTTGCAGGCGGCCAGGACGGCGGATGACACCATTCACGCCATTTTGGCGCTGCTGGAAAGCGTGCACGCGTATGAAACGCTGGAAGATATGCGCGACGAATTGAATTCCTCCGATCTCACGGCGGAAGCGCAGGATTGCGCGCAGGTCTGGAACGCGATGATGACGACGCTCGACCAACTGCATACGCTGCTCGGCGGGCAGGCCGTCCCGGCGAAGATCGTGATGGAACTGCTTCAAAACGGCCTTTCCGCGCTGGAATTGGCGGCGCTTCCGCCTGCGGACGGCGCGATTATCTGCGGCGAAATCGGCAATGTGCGCACGGCGCAGGTGCGGACGCTCTTTGCCATCGGTATGAACGACATGCCGGGGAGCAGCGATAACGGCCTGCTGACCGTCAGCGAACAGCAGGCGGCGCAGGAAGCCAGCGGCGCATATCTGGGCATGACGCCGCAGGAGAGCGCGGCGCTCGGCCAGCTCGATGAGCTGAAAGCTCTGTCCGGCGCAAAAGAACGGGTAATCCTTTCGTATGCGGTTGCGGATGAGACGGGCCGCGCGCTGCGCGAAGGCCCGGCGGTGCAGGCGGTTCGCAGGTTGTTTCCCAACATGCCGGTTTACGGCGGGCTGGCGCAGGAAGAACGGGAAGCCATGCTTTGCGCCAAAGCGCCGGCGCTCGAGGCTTTGGCGGTCGAGCTTTCCGAAGTAGCGGACGGGCGGCGCGGGCTGAGCGCGGCATATGCGGCGGCAGCGGCGGCGCTTTCTGCCGATGCGGACGGGGAGCGGACGCTGCTCGGCGTGACGCGCGGGCTGGGCGATCCGCCGGAAAAGCAGATGGCGGGCACGTTGGCGCGCACGCTCTATGGGCGGCCTGTCAGCAGCGTTTCCCGATTGGAAACCTTTGCACAGTGTCCATATCAGCACTTTGTCCGCTATGGCCTTGTGCCGCAGCGCGAGCAGCAGCCGGGCGTGGATGCGGCGGAATTGGGCACGCTCTACCACGAGGCCGCCGAGCGGTTTACCGAAGCCGTGACGGCGCTGCCGGAATTCCCGGAAGTGCCGCAGGAGGTCTGCGACCGGCTGATGGATGAAGCCGTTTCGCCGCTGATCGACGCGTGGCGGGAATCGCCGATGGGGGAGAGCAAGCGCGGCGAGGCGGTCGCGCGACGGATTCGCCGGACGGCCAAACGCACGGCGCGCAATATCCTTTCGCAGTACGTGGATAGCAGCTTCCGCCCCTTACAGATGGAGTTCGTCTTCGGGCAGAACGGCCTGTCGCCGATTGTGCTCGAATTGGGCGACGGTACGTTCGTCTATTTGCAAGGGCGGATCGACCGCGTGGATGTGATGACGGGCGGCGGTCTGCGCGTCATCGACTATAAGAGCGGCAGTAAGAAGTTCGACCCGACGCTCGTTTACTGGGGCTTGCAGCTCCAACTGCTGCTCTATCTGGCGGCGGCGCTTTCGCGCGTTCCTGGCTCGCATGCGGCGGGGTTTTTCTATTGCCGAATTGCCGACCCGACGATCAAGACTGAATCGCGCATCCGCGAAGAGGTGGAAAAACAGATCGCCAAAAAACTTTCGCTGAACGGCATATCGCTCAGCGACGTGGCGATTCTCCGCGCGCAGGGCGGCCAGCAGGCGGCGATGGTCACTAAGGACGGCAAACCGAACGGGCGGTATGCCGCGTCGATGGTCGATGAAGAAGGCATGGATAGATTGCTGATGTTTGCCAAACACAAGGCGGCGGAACTGGCGGGTGAAATCTACCGCGGCGAGATCGACGATTCGCCCGTTGAGCGCGGCGCGTTTAACGCTTGCCAGCATTGCGATTATTCGGCGATCTGCGTCTTTGACCCGATGCGTAAACCGCGCAGGCGGATGACGGCCAAGAAACTGGACGATTTGATTTGACTTATCCACATCTCATCCGGCTCTGGGGAAAACTCGGGGCCGCTTTTTTTGAATTCCTTCAGTCCGCTTCGCTGACAGCTCCCTCTGAGAGGGAGCCAAAAAGCAAAGATTCAAGATCGGTCATATAAATAACGATTTTAATATAATAAACGGTCGGAAGGTGGTTTGGCGTATAAAAATACAGCTCCTCTGCATAAGAGAAGCTGTATTTCACATACGATTTGTATGGAAATAATCCGATAAATAACTTTAGGAATTAGTAGTTGCGGTAGTAGTTGATCAGGCAGCCGTCCGCGATGATCTGGCGCTCGTCCTCGGTCAGCGCGCCGGTGGAAACGCTGGTCTTCTTCACGCTGCCGTCAGCCTTGACGACATACGCGTCAAACGCCTGCTTGCCGGTGAGAATCGCCTCACGGATGCCGGGCACGAACACCCAGTCGCCCAGCGCGTAATCTTCCGGCGTGGTGGTGAGCAGCGGCGCCATGCCCCAGTTGATGCAGTTGCTGCGATAGCGCTTGGTCGCGTATTCCTTCGCGATGTTCGCGCACGCGCCGAGCACACGCTGGCAGCTCGCGGCCTGCTCGCGGGCGGAACCGTCGCCCGGCTTGTTGGCGTAAATCGTCGAGCCGATGACCGTCTCGGCGGGCTTATTGGCGACGCCGGCCTTGGTCAGCGCATCGTAAACCGCCTTCACGTCGTCCGGCAGCGCCTCGCCCTGCTCGCGCGCCACCTCGACGGCATGCACGGCCTTCGCGTTGCCGACATACGCAGGATCCTTGCGGGAGAGCGCGAATTCGGCCAGGCGCAGCGGGTTGGAGCGGTAGGAAGAGGTTTCGCCGGAGGGGATCAGCTCGTCGGTGGTCGTCACCGGGTCGGTGATGTAGGAAACCACCTTCACCAGCAGGTCGTCGGAGAGCGCCGGCTGCTCGGGCCAATCCTTGATGTTCGGGCCCATACGCAGCTCGTGATCCGGCTCGGCCTTGCCGTAGCCGTTGTAAACGCGCTTCTCGTATACGCTGCCGTCGAAGAAATACTGCGGATGGGTGTAGGTCACATCCAGATCCGTCGCGGCGGTCAGGCGGCCGCCGTTGATCGCCGTCGCGGCGATGGAGCGCGCATCCATGAGCGCCACGCCGGACATCTGCCCCTCGCCGGGCTTGCTGCCCTCGCGGTTCGGGAAGTTGCGGGTCGTGTGGCGGATGGAGAATTCGCCGTTGGCCGGGGTGTCGCCCGCGCCGAAGCACGGGCCGCAGAAGCACTCGCGGATGATCGCGCCCGCGGAGGCGATATCGGTCAGCGCGCCGTTCTTCATCAGCTGGATGTACGCCGGCATGCTGCCCGGGTACACGCTCATCTTGAATTCGCCGTTGCCGCAGCTGTGGCCGCGCAGAATATCCGCGACCGCGCAAACGTTGTCAAACGTGCCGCCGGAGCAGCCCGCGACCAGACCCTGATCAACCCAGATTTCGCCGCCGCGGATCTTGCTCATCAGGTCGAGCTTCGCGCCGGTGATCTGCGCATTGGCCTTCTCTTGGCACTCGTGCAGGATGTCCGCCGCGTTCGCTTTCAGCTCGGCGATGGTGTAGGTGTAGCTCGGGTGCATCGGCAGGGCGATGGTGCACTCCACCGTGGAGAGATCGACGTACACGCAGCCGTCGTAATACGCCACATCGGCGGGCTTCAATTCCTTGAACGCCTCCGGGCGGCCGTGGATGGTCAGGTAATCCTTGGTATTCTGGTCGGTTTCCCAGATGGAGGACCAGCAGGTCGTTTCGGTCGTCATCACGTCGATGCCGTTGCGGTATTCAATCGGCAGATTCGCCACGCCCGGGCCGACGAACTCCATGACCTTGTTCTTTACATAGCCCTTGGCGTAAACCGCGCCGATGATGGAGAGCGCCACGTCCTGTGGGCCGACGCCGTCGCGCGGCTTGCCGGTCAGGTAGATGGCGACCACGCCCGGGCGCGCCACGTCGTAGGTGCGGCCGACCAGCTGCTTGGCCAGCTCGCCGCCGCCTTCGCCGACCGCCAGCGTGCCCAGCGCGCCGTAACGGGTGTGGCTGTCCGAACCGAGGATCATGCGGCCGCAGCCGGACATCATCTCGCGGTTGTAGCTGTGGATGACGGCCATGTTCGTCGGCACATAGATGCCGCCGTACTTGTGCGCGGCGGAAAGCGCGAACATGTGGTCGTCCTCGTTGATGGTGCCGCCGACGGCGCACAGGCTGTTGTGGCAGTTGGTCAGCACGTAGGGCATCGGGAATTCCTTCATGCCGGAAGCGCGCGCCGTTTGAATGATGCCGACGTAGGTGATGTCGTGGCTGGTCAGGCTGTCAAAGCGCATGCGCAGGTTCTGCATGTCCCCGCTTTTGTTGTGCGCCTTGAGGATGCCGTAGGCGATGGTGCCCTGCTCGGCTTCTTCCTTCGTAACGTTTCTGCCGCACTTGCCCGCAAGCGCCGCCGCGTCGGTCACGATTTCACGGCCATTGACAAGGTATACGCCGCCGTCGTAAAGCTTTACCATGAGAAAATCCCCTTTCGTGTTTTGTCCTGTTTCCAAATGAGAGATGTGGGAAAAGACGCCATCTCCTTGATGCCTTTATTATATACGATGCACAGAGTATAGACAAATACTTAAAAATCATATCGGCTATAAACGTTGTTTATAATATGGCCTCAAACCGTATGCGCGGAGCGAAATGGGAAATCCAAGAACCTCAGGTTCTTGGTGGGGTTTGGGGCAAAGCCCCATCGTTTTCCTTACGGCGCATCCTCGCTCAGATGCGCCTTGAAGCTCGCCAGAAACGCCTCCGCCGCACGGGATAGGTACGCCTCCCGCAGGCGGACGACGCTCAGCGCCCACCACGCGCGGTATTTCGGCGGGATCATGTAATAGGCGGGCTGATAGCCCTCCCCGCCCAGCAGGCCGACATAGCGGCTGGGCAGCAGCATGCAGCCCATGCCCTCGCTTGTCAGGCGGCGCAGAAGCTCGTAATTGCGGCTCGTCAGCAGAATCTGCGGCTTTACGCCCGCCTCCGCCAAGACCCGGTCGGTGATCTGCCGGATGCGCTGGCCGGGCGAAACCATCAGAAACGGTTCGCCGCCCAGCTGCGCAGGGTCAAGCTCGGGATAGGGCGCGCCCGGCTGCTGCACGGCCAGCTTTGCCAGCCGCTCGTCGTGCGGCGCGGCGATGAGAAACGGGTCGCGGTTCAGCGATTCGAAATCCAGCGTCGGGTTGCCCGTCAGCCCGTCGTCCGGCCCGGTATGCAGAATGGCAAAATCCAGCTTGCCGCTCAGCAGACTGCGCTCCACCTGGTCGGTCGTCTCTTCGCAGATGCGAACCTCAATGCCGGGGTGCTCCCTGTGGAACGCGGGCAGCATGCGCGGCAGGTGCGCCGTCGCCAGATAGTTGGTGATGCCCACGGTCACGCGGCCCTGCGACAGCGCGCGCTCTTCGTTGATCTCCGATTCAAACGCCGCGTAGACGCGCAGCACCTCGCAGGCCATGCGGTAATATTTTTCCCCCGCATAGGTGAGCACCAGCCCGCCGGAGGTGCGCGTGAACAGCCGCGCGCCGAGCTGCTGCTCGATGTTCATGACACAGTGGCTCAGCGACGGCTGGGTGACAAACAGCTTCTGCGCGGCGCGGGTCATGCTCTTTTCATCCGCGATGGTTTTGATGTAAAGCAGCTCTCGGGTGGTCATGGCGTCTCCTTTCGTTCTTCTGCGTCTGCGGTATCAGCGTTTCCGCTTGGCGCTCGCGCGCCCGGCGGCGGGCTTTGGCGCGCCGAGTCTGCGGCGCAGTACGTCCTCCCGCGCGACGGAATAGCCGAAGAACCCCTCCGGGCGCGGCTTCAGCGGGAAATACTCGCCGTGCGCATAGCTGACCAGCCCCGCGCGGCCGATGTGCAGGCTGCCGTCCGCGTCAAACAGCGCGTCCTTCACATAGACCTCCTCAACGGCGCAGAGAAACAGGTCGTGCGAACCCAGCGGGATTTGCTGTTTCACCCGGCAGCAGAGGAACGCCGGGGCTTCGGCCAGCGCAGGCGCGGGGAAGCCCTCCACCTCGCGGGCGTGCAGGTGCAGCTCCTTGAATTTGTCGATGTCCCGCCCGCTTTTTACGCCGCAGAAATCCGCCGCGCGGCAGAGCGATTGGTCGATCAGGTTCAGGCAGAATACGCCGGATTGCACAATCTGCGCATACGAGTGGCGCGACGGGCGGATGGAGACGCTGATCATCGGCGGCGCGCTGTTGATCACGCCCGCCCATGCGACGGTGATCAGGTTGTCCCGGTCAAAGCCCGGCTCGGTGCCCCGGCAGGAGAGCATCACCGCCGGAATCGGGGAAAGAAAAGTGGTCGCGCCGATGGCGCGGAAATCGTCTGCCATATTTTTCCTCCTTGGAAAGAATTGGAACGGACGCGGCAGAAATCAAGCCGCGTTTTCTTCATGATACATGGGCGGAAGCGTAAAATCAATAAAAAAATTTCAGCGGCTGGGAAGAAATGGCGGCGCTGGTTCGTCCTGTATGCAAAGGCCGCATCAAGGCGCCGTCTGTTGCATAATGTCATGAAACGTGATAAGATGGAGCCGAACGTTTGAAGGGAAGTTTTTCATCTATGGAGGGAATCAGGATGGATCACAATACAATGAAGCGGAAACTGGCGTGGATGCTGTGCGTGTGCATGCTCCTTGCGTCCGCCGCGCCTGCCGCGCTGGCGGAAAATACGGGGATTGAGCTGATGCAGGCTACGCCGGACGAGGCGGAGCGCGCGGCGCTGAAACTGACGCGCATCACGCCCGGCGACGGCGTGCTGGAAATCGAGCTGACGGGAACGGCCAAAGAGAGCGTGACCGTCGATTTGATGACGGCCGACGAAGAGGACGTCGCCCAGCAGAAGATTGTTATGCCCGCGTCGGGCAAAGCCGTCGTGCAGTTTACGGGCTTGAAGGCCGGGCAGTACGTGGTGATGGCGCAGTATGATCAGGAGCCTACTGAAAAGAAATCCGCGTGGACGAACGACCCCATCGACGTGACCGCGGCGGATCAGACGCAGACTCCGGATCCGGCTGACCCGGCAACGCCCAAGCCGACGGAGAGCACCGCCCCGGTAGAGAAAATCACGCCGAAGCCGGAGGAAACAACCCCGTCGAAGCCCGAAGAAACGCCCACGCCCACGCCTACGCCTACGCCGCAGCCGACGGCCGACGCGTTTACCGTCGGCCTGTACGCGGGCAAAGGCACGCTGGACGTGGACGTCTACGGCGGCAGCGCGCTGGAATTGACCGTCACCCTCACCAAGCCGGACGGCACGACCGAAACCCGGACGATTCAAAACGGCGGCGGCATCGTCACCTTTGAAAATCTGGCGACGGGCACGTACACTGTGAAGGTGGATTACACGACCCCGGTTTCCAACGTGCAGGCCTATACCGGCACCGTGGACGTGACCGCGGCGGGTGCGCCCACGCCGAACCCCGCGCAGATTGAAGCGACGGCTTCCGTAAACGGCCAGTCGATTCTGATTACGATCACGAACGCCGAGGATAAGGATATCGACGCGAAACTGGTGGACGCCAACGGCAAAACGGCGGCCACCGGCAAAATCGTCATGGGTCAGGCGACATTCGCCGACCTTGCGGCGGGCACGTATACGGTGGAGCTTTCCTACTCGGATGGCTCGGCGGGCGGCAAGACGATTTCCGGCCTGACGGTTGAAAAGAAAAACGACGTGCAGGCCATCACCGCGACGGCGGCGGCAGGCGTGAAGCGCATCGACGTGGAAGTGACGGCGGCCAGCCCGCTCAAGGTGGTCGTCGCCCTGATGCAGAACGGCGCGATCAAGGATACCCGCGAGATTGAAGCGGGCGTGGGCAAGGTCAGCTTTGAAAACCTCGCCGCCGGAACCTATCAGGTGCAGGTGGATTACGCGCCCTCTCAGCCGGGCGTGGCCGCAAAGGTGATTGAAAACCTGAACGTCACCGAAGAAAACGTGAAGATCGCCCTCACCGGCGTAACGCCGGGCGAAAATAAGCTCACCGTCAGCGGCACGGCGAAGCCGAACGAGCGCATCACGATTTCCACCGTGCCGGATGGCGGCAGCGTCATCGTGACCGCGGGCGCAGATGGCAAATTCACCGCCGAGCTGGCGCGCACGCCGGGCACGTATACCGCCGTCAGCGCGCAGTATGTCAGCGACGAAGCCAGCCGCGTGACCCTGCAAGGCACGTTCGTCGTCACCGGCACGACCACGAAGCCCGCGCTGACCGTCGATGAGCTTTATAACAACAGCCTGACCGTCGTGGCCAAGACGACCGCAGGCATTACCGTCCGCCTCAAGACGGGCGATTACGAGCAGACCCTCGTTGCGGACAGCCGCGGCATCGTCCGCTTCACCCTGCCGCATACCTATGCGCAGGGAACGCGCTTCACCCTGACCGTGTATTACGGCGCGGGCAACAGCCTGTCCTATGATCAGGCGGCGATGGTGGGCGGTTCGGCGTATTACAAGCTCTTCAAGCGCGGCAGCCGCGGCGACGGCGTGTATGCGCTGACCAGCCGTCTCGCCGAGCTGGGCTACCCGATTTCCGCGACGAGCTATTACAGCGACAGCGTGGTCGCGGCTGTGCGCCTGTTCCAGACCGCCAACGGCCTGCGCGCGGACGGCATGGCCGGCAAGCTGACGCAGGAAAAGCTCTATTCCGTCAGCGCCATCGGCTATAACGAGAGCGGCTATACGTATCCGACGCTGGTGCGCGGCGACCGCGGCATGGCGCTCATCAGCACGCTCCAGCAGCGCCTCAAGGATTTGGGCTATTACACCATCCGCGTGGACGGCATCTTCGGCAGCGGCACGCAGCGCGCCGTGCGCTGGTTCCAGTCGGTCAACGGCCTTTCCGTCACCGGCAAGGCGGATAACGCGACCCAGCAGCTCCTCTATTCGTCGCAGGCCAAGGCGGCTTCCGGCTATTCCCCGGACAGCTATGATACGCTTTCCCGCTCCAACCGCTATAACGCGGCGGTCGTGCCGCTCCAGCGCCGCCTCAAGGCGCTGGGCTATCTGAGCGGTTCGGTGGACGGCTACTTCGGCAGCAACACGTATCGCGCCGTGCGCAGCTTCCAGAGCCGCAACGGCCTGAGCGTGACCGGCATTGCCGATCTGGGTACGCAGCAGCTGCTGTATTCCTCCTCCGCGCGTCCGGCTTCCGGCTCGTCCTCTTCCGGTTCGTCCTCTTCCGGCACGAGCACCGACACGGGTTACCGCCTGCTGTATTGGGGCTGCCGCGGCGACGCGGTGAAGAAGCTGCAACAGGCGTTGATCGACGCGGGCTATAAGAGCTATGTCCGCACCGCGGACGGCATCTATGGCCAGTGGACGTATGACGCTGTGCGCGCCTATCAGAAGGACGTCGGCCTTGCGGTGGATGGCATCGCGGGCAGGAACACCCAGAATAAGCTTTACGGAACGAATTATTGATCGAAAGCCTTCGGCCCGGGGACGGAATGTCCCCGGGCTTTTTGTATGCCTCTCGACGGCGGTTTCATGCGCGCTTTGTGGATAACTTGTGGATGATTCTGTGGATAATGGGGGATAACCTGTGGAAAGCTTGTGTATAAACCGCCGTCAGTCCCTTTCCCAAAAGAAGAAAAACCCAAACGTTATCCATCGCGCAGGCGCGAGGGGCGTTCGGGTTTTGCGGGGCGAAACATCAGACGATGTGGAGAATTTTGTGGACAATCCTGTTGATAACAAGGGGATAACTGTGGAAAAGGTGTGGATAAGCGGCCAAATGCCGCCGCCTAAAAGATTCAGCCGACGGGAGAAAGTGGCTTTTTGGGCGTTTTTTCGGGCCGCAGCGCGCCGTGCGCGGCGAGCAGCAGCAGCACCGGGAGGAAGCCGAACAGATAGCGCCCGCGCGCTTCCCAGATCATCAGGAACAGCGCCATGCCGAAGAACGCGATGTAGAGCGTCATGTATCGCAGGCTGCCTTTTTCCGCGCCCGAGGCGGGGTTGGAGCGCCGAATATCCCGCAGACAGGCGAGCAGCGCCAGCGTCAGCTGCGCCATCCAGACGCCTGTGCAGAGCGTCATGTAAGCCGGGTAATGCTCGCGTCCTTCCAGCACGAAGGAGGAAATGACGTTTTCCCGAATGGGGATGTCGTCCAGCATTTCGGTCATGCCGAACGTGCCGTCGCCGATGAACGCGCTGTTTTTGCGCAGCGCCGCCGTGATCAGCCGGTTGGGGTAGCGCAGGGTGTAGATTCTGTCCTTCATGCGGGTGTAAATGGAGGCCATCACCTCTTCGTGCGTCGCGCCCTCTTCCATCATGCGCCACGTGGGCGTGTAATCATCCATGTAGCCGCCGTAGGGGTTGTTGGCAGAAGGGATGGACATCATGATCCAGTGAATCGTCGGCGTGCGGTTCTGCGCGGCTTCCTGCGGGTCGAGCACACGGCTCAGCATGAAGCGCTGTGCGGCAATCAAACCGCCCGCGACAATCGCCGCGCTGAGCGCCGCACAGAGGAGCGCGCGCGCAGGCTTCATTTCCAGCAGCCAGACGATGACGGCGGCCATCAGCGCGATAAGCACCGTCATTTTGATCTGACAGCCGATGGATACGACCACGCCGCAGGCGGCGGCCAGCGCGAGCTGTTTGTTTCGGCTGCTCTCATCCCGGATGCGCAGCGCCAGATCCAGCGCCATCATGATGAACGGCACGGAGAACGTGTCCGTATACAGCACGGCGGCGGCGAGATACATCGGCAGGCAGCAGGCCAGCATCAGCAGCGTCATCAGTTCGCCCTTTGCGCTGGAAAGGCGCTTGGCGATGCGCAGCGTCGCGCGCGTGCCGAAGATGTACAGCACGGCCTGCGCCAGCGCCAGCGGGAAAAACGTCTGCGTCACGCCGAGGGCGAAGAGCAGCTTGTAAAAGCCTGTCAGCAGCAGCAGAAAACCCCACTGGTTGGAAAAGTGGAGCATATACGTTTCAATCGCCGGGCGCCTGTCAAAATTGCCGTCCGCGGCCAGCATCTGCGCGCCGTTGTAGAGCATGGAGTTATCGCCGCTGGGCGTGTATTCCATCAGATAGCCCAGCAGCAGGTGGACGGCGAACAGCAGCGCGATGAACGTCGGCGCAAGCACCCGCGTCATGCGTTCCGCCTTTGCCGCGCTTATGCTGCTGACGGCGCGCCCGGCCAGCATTAGCAGCGCCAGCGCCGCGGCGTAGGCCAGCCACAGGCCGGGCAGAGAGAAACCGTAGTTCGTCCGCGCATAGGGCAGAAACAGCACGTTGATCAGGCTGACGGCCGCCGCAAAGGCGAAAAAGCCCAGCCCGCTTCGCAAAAGCTTCGTTCGCAACAAACCGTCACTCCTTCAGCCGGAGCAGCTGGTACTGCCCGGCGGCGTCCATAAAATCATAATCCGTTTCAAAAATGGCCGCGACGCGCGCATCGTAGGGCGGATTGAAGGCGCGGTTATAATAGATTACCAGCCATTTCGGCGGATCGGTTTCAAACGTCTCGACGATTTCATCCATCACCGCCGGGTCGGCCTGCGCCAGCACCTCCTGAAGGAAGTAAAACCGCATGCACGGCAGCGCTTCGGCCGCGACGTACCAGCGCGGTTCGACGCGGTAAGCCATAAAGCGGCCGCGCTCGTCCTCGGGCACCTGCGCCATCAGCGTCTGCGCGTCGGCGGTGAACTGCGCCCAGTCCGCGCGCTCGGCCAGCCGCGTATCGTCGGCGGTCTTGCCCTGTACGCCCAGCCACAGCGCGCAGCAGCAGGTCAGCGCAATCGCGCAGACGGTGCGCATGCGCGGCTTCGGAATCGCGGCCAGCACGGCCGCCAGCCCCATCACCGCCATCGGCGCGCCGAGAATCAGGTAATGGTCGTAAAACTTGCGGGAGAGGAAGGCCGCTAGTCCGCCCGCCGCCGCCGCGGCAACCATGCCCAGCGCCAGCATCGGGCTTTTTTTGCGCAGCGCCAGCGCGCCTGCGCAGGAAAACGCCGCCATCAGCATGGCTGCAAAGCCGTAGCCGGTGTGCAGCAGCATTTCGACGCGCCCCGTGTCGCCCGTTTCGGTATAGAGCATGTTGTGCACGATGGAGCCGTACCACGCGGCGGAAAGCGCGCCCCGCGCCGCCAGCCAGATCACAATCGGCAGCGCGCAGAGCGCCAGTCCGCAGACAAAGCCCGCCGCGCACTGCCCCAGCGCCGAAAACCGCTTTTTCGCCAGCAGCCCAAGCGCCAGCGTCAGCACCAGCGCGGCCAGCGGCAGCGCGTTGTTGGCGCGCAGCAGGAACGCCGCCATCGCGCATACGCCCATCAGCAGCGCGGGCGCGAACAGGTTCTTTTTGAAATCCGGCTGGCCGAACACGCGCAGGGCGGTATACGCGCCCAGCAGCGTCGGCAGGCTGGCGTATTCCTCCGTCAGGTTGCCGCCGCCGACCAGCGAGGCGATCAGCGCCAGATAGAAAAGCTGCGTCACGCCGGTATACGCGCCCCGCGTCTGCGCCATATGGCTGACGACGCGCAGGCACAGAAACAGGAAGATCACCTGCTGAATGAACACGGCCAGCGTGCTGTAACCGCCGCCGACGATCTGGGGCAGCATTTGAAGCGCGTAGAGCATCGGCCCTTTGTGGTCGAAAATCTGCGTATACGGCGCGTAACCTTTGGCCAGCGCCGTGCCGAGGGTCAGGTACATCGCGTTGTCGCTGCCGATGCTCGGGCCGAGCGGCGTGTTGAAGGCGTAAAAAATCAGGCCGAATACGAGCGCCATCGCCGCGGAAAGCAGGATATCGGCGGATCGTTTCGTCGTTTTCATGGCATTTCCTCCTTGCGCGGGGGCAGCAGCGCCGCGCCCAGCATGACGGGCAGGATGTAGAGAATCGGCATCAGATAGCGGATTTCGCCGCTCTTCGGGGAGAGCATGCAGATGCCCAGCGTGCCGAAAAAGAACATGTACGGCACGGCGGCGCGAATCCCGTCGCGCAGAATCAGCGCCGCGAGCAGCAGCAGGAAGACCCAGACGACGGAATCGACGTAGAACAGCCAGCCCACGCCCGGAATCCGCCGCAGGGTGAAATAAATCCGGTTGTGCAGCTCCAGCCGCGCGTCGGCCAGCGCGGAATTCTGCCGCAGTTCAACGCCGCCCGCGTCCGGCGAGTTGAGGGTCAGGCAGACGATGGTGTTGCTGTCCGACGGGTAGAAATAGCCGTAGATCATGTTCAGCCATGCGTCCAGATACACGCCCGGGTGGCGCAGCCCCATGCTCAGCCAGGCTTTCATATACGGCCCGAGCCTGCCGGAAAGATCGGGGTTGCTCGTGTCCTTCACCGCGTCGGCCAGTCGGGGATCGTAGTTCTGCGTGGCGTGCTCCACGTCGAGCACATCCGAAACGGCGCGCATTTCCTCTTCCGTTACGTCGTCGGGGTAGGCGATCAGGTAGCGCGCCGTCTGCTGAAACGGGATGGAAAACATCTCCCGCGTTTCGCCCGGGATTACGCCGCAGGCGGGCAGAATCACCCCGTTATACAGCACGGCAAAGACCGCGACCGCGCCCAGCAGCGCGCCCGCCAGCCGCAGCCGAACGCCGCGATAGCCGAGCAGCAGAAACAGCGCCGCAAAGCACAGCGCGTACATCGCGGGCTTGCGGGTGAGCATTATCATCAGCGCGACGGCGAACAGACCCGCGCAGAAGCGCTTGCTTTGCGCCGCCTGCCCGCGCGTCAGATACAGCTTGAGCATCATCGTGCCGTAGAGAAGCACGAACGGCTCGACGCTCACATCCTTGCACATGTTGAACGCATACAGCGCCAGCACGGGGTAGAGCGCGATAAACAGCGCCAAGCCGACGACTGCGCCGCGGGCAAGCCCCGCTTCCCGCAGCGTCACCAGCGCATACGCCCAGCAGGCGGCCAGCGCGGCCATGCTGATCAGGCTGTAAAGCAGCTGGCCGATGTTCACGTTGCCCAGCAGCAGCCCCAGCTTCATGAACCCGCCGTAAACGAGGGTCAGGAACACGGGGTGATGGTCGCTGAGCGCGCTGCCGTCGCCGATGTAGCTGGGAAAGCCGAAGAACTGCAAAATCTGGTCGTGCGTGTCGTAGATGTTCAGCCCCGGGGCATAGAGCACCAGATACGGAATCGACCCCGCGAAAATCAGCGCGACGCAGAGCCAGAAGAGCCGCCGCTTTTCCCGCTGCGTGGCGGGCGCGGCGGCCTGCGCGCGTTCGCGAAGCGCGCCCAGCAGGCGGAAAAGCAGAACGACCGCGCAGAGCGCCCCGGCGAACAGCGCCGCCATCGCCAGCGCGCCGGAAAGCAGCGTTTTCGCGCTCTTGAGCAGCAGACCGTAGGAATCCGTCGTATCATACGAATAGCCGACGGTTCGGAAAAAGGCGAACAGCGCGGCGGGAATTGCGGCCATGCCCCACTCGCGCCGCGTCGGGCGGACGGAAGCCGCCAGCAGGAACAGCAGGAAACAGGCGAGCAGCACGCTCGCGCCGCCGAACGGAAAATAGCCGCCCAGCGCCGCCGCGCAGAAAACGGAAGCGGCGAAGAGCGGCGCAAGGAAGCGCAGGCGTGGCAGTTGGATGGTCATGACAGCCTCCTTACAGCCCCAGCGCGCCGCGTACCACGCGCATCACGCCGTTTTCGTCGTTGCTCGGGGCGATATGGCGCGCCATCGCTTTGAGCGCCGGGTGCGCGTTTTCCATCGCGTAGCTCTCGCCGACGGCCTGCAAAAGTTCGCAGTCGTTGAGGTAATCGCCGAAGGCCATACATTCGTCCGCCGAAAGCCCCAGCTTCCGCTGAATCCCGCGCATCGCGCAGCCCTTGTTTACGCCGGGCTTCATCACATCGACCCAGTGCTCGCCGGAGAGGATGACCGCCAGCGGCCCTTCCAGCGCCGCCTGCAACGCGGGCAGCTCGTGGGTCTGCGCGTCGCCCTCGTCGTAAAAGGCGACTTTGCAGACGTCCGGCAGAGGCCCCAGCGCGGTCAGGTCGTCCACAACCTCGACGCTCGGGTAGTACATCCGCGTGTTGCGGATGAATTCCGCCGACGCGGTTTTCTCAATCAGCGCCACATCCGCGCGGCAGACGACGGGATAAACGCCCGGAAGCGCTTTTGTCGCCGTTACGATTCGGGTGATGAAGCTCGAATCAATCGGGTCGATGAGCACGCGCTCGTCGTGCTGCATGACCAGCGCGCCGTTTTCGCACAGGAAGAGCATGTCGTCGGCGCAGGCTTCAAAGTCACGGCGCAGGGAGGCATACTGCCGCCCGCTGGCGACGCAGAAGAGCACGCCCTTTTCCTTGAGCTTGGCGAGCACCTCGGGCAGTTCGGCGGGCAGGCGCTTGGCGCTGTCCAGCAGCGTTCCATCCATATCGCAGGCAATCAGTTTGATCATATCGTTCCCTTTCTCACGTCGTCCTTGAGGATGGCGTAAAGCGCCACATCGACGAATTTTCCCTTGTTGTAGAGCCGCTGGCGCAGAACGCCCTCTTTGCGCATGCCGCATTTTTCCATCACGCGGCCGGAAGCCGGGTTATCCAGCTCGTGCTGCGCCTCGATGCGGTTGATATCCATCGCGTCAAACGTGTAATCAATCACGCGGGCAAGCGCTTCGGTCATGTAGCCGCCGTTCCAGAGCCACCGGGCCAGCGAATAGCCGACCTCCACGCTGGCGTTTTCCATATCGTAGCTCATGTAGCCGATGGTGCCGACGAGGTGGCCGGTCTTTTTGTCGATGATGCCCCAGCTGCTCGGCTCGTCGGCGCGGTAGCGGCGGATCATGTAGCGGCAATAATCCTTCGCCTCGCCGATTTCCTTCTGCGCGGCCCAGAGCACGTGGCGCGCGACCTCCGCGTCGCGGCTGTATTCAAAAACATCCTTGGCGTCCTTCATCGTCATGCGGCGCAGCGTCAGGCGCGGTGTTTCCAGCGTCGGCATGGCGAAAAGGCCGTATTCGTTCGGGGTAAACATATCGCTTGATTCCCTTCGTTAAAGCCGGCTTTGGGTTGGCGCGGCGAGATGCGCGCAGCCGGTTCTTCTTATTATACACGAATCATCTCAAAAGCGAAACCCCTTGCCCCTGAACGAATTTTTTCTTGCGGAATTTTCGGATATCGTTTATACTCAATATGGAAAAAGAATGGTTTTGGCTGAAAGGGAGTGCGTTCCATGAAAAAAATCGCTGTGCTTTTGCTGACCGCGCTGCTTGCGCTTGCCGCCGGGGCTGCGACGGCCGAAAAGGAGAAGCCCGCCGCCCTGCCGTCGGCGGAGGCCGCGTGGCCGGAGCTGGAGAGCGTCCGGGCGCTTTTGGACGACGATATTCAGAGAATTGAGATAGCCACCTATACCGAGGGCGGCGCGGGGCGGTTCGTCTTTACGGACAGCGCCGCCATCGCCGAGATTCACGCGCTCTGCTGCGCGCTGTCGCTCGGCGCGGAGACGAACATCGGCGTGGCCGACGACGGGCTGACGCTCGCGTTTGTCACGGCGGAGGGCGAGACGGCGCTGCGCTTTGAGGGCAGGTATGCCGTTGTCGGCGAAAAGCGCTATGAAACGGAGCAGCTCGGCGCGCTGAAAAAAGACCTGAGGGAGCGGATTCAAAACGAGATTTTCGCGTCCGAATAAGGCTCGGCGTGCCGTTTTTCGCCTTACTTGCCAAAGTGCGCCAATCCGTGTATAATATAGGGGTTAAAGATACAGCCCCGGGCGACCGGCAATCATAAGGAGGATCATCATGGCAGAAGAGAGAATGCTCATCACGGGTGGGCAGCGATTGGAGGGAACCGTCCGCGTCAGCGGCGGCAAGAATACCTCGGTCGCGGTGATTTCCGCCTCGATCCTCAGCGAAACGCCGTGCGTGATCGAAAACCTGCCCAACATCGAAGATGTCAACGTCTCGGTGGAGACGCTGCGCCATCTGGGCGCGAAGGTCAATTGGGACCCCGACGCGGGCGTGATGGAGGTCGATTCCAGCACCATCGACCGCACGGATGTGCCGCTGGAGCTTTGCCGCCGCATGCGCGCCTCGTCGTATTACATCGGCGCGCTGCTGGCGCGTTTCGGCCGGGCGCAGGTGCCCCTGCCGGGCGGATGCGATATCGGGCGCAGGCCGATTGATCAGCACATCAAGGGCATGCGCGCCCTTGGCGCGAAGGTGGAGACGACGCGCGGCATGGTCTTTGCGGAGACGGACGGGCTGATCGGCGCGGATGTGTTCATGGATATGGTCACCGTCGGCGGCACGATCAACGTCATGCTGGCGGCCTCTCGCGCGAGCGGCACGACGACGATTTACAACGCCGCCAAAGAGCCGCACATCGTCGATCTGGCGAACTTCCTGAATTCGATGGGCTGCCGCGTCAAGGGCGCGGGCACGGACGTTATCCGCATTCGCGGGGTGGAGAAGCTGCAAAGCCGCCGCCCGTATGCCGTCATCCCGGATCAGATTGAAACCGGCACGCTGATGATCGCCGCCGCCGCGACGCACGGCGACGTGACGATTTGCGGCTGCATCCCCACGCACATGGAAGCGCTGACCGCCAAGCTGCTGGAGATGGGCGCGCGCGTGGAGGAGCGCGACGACGCGATCCGCGTCCGCTCCCTCGGCGCGCACCGCGCGGTGACGTTCAAAACGCAGGTTTACCCCGGCTTCCCGACCGATTTGCAGCAGCCCATGAGCGCGCTGCTCTGCACCGCGGTTGGCACATCGACCGTGGTGGAAAACATCTTCGAATCCCGCTTCCGCCACCTGTCGGAGATGGAGCGCATGGGCGCGCGGGTGCGCATCTATGAGCAGACCGCCGTGATCGAGGGTGTGCCCCAGTTGCACGGCGCGGCGGTTGAGGCGACCGACCTGCGCGCGGGCGCGGCGCTGGTCATCGCGGGTCTGATGGCGCAGGGCACGACCGAAATTTATAATACGCACTTCATCGACCGCGGTTATGAGCATCTGGAAGAGAAGCTCAACAGCCTCGGCGCGAAGATTTCCAGAACGACGGACTGAATTTTATAGCGGCAGGCTGAGCCATCCGAAAGGGTGGCTTTTTGTGTGTCCTTCAAATTCCACAATTTTGTGCGCTTTTTCCCAAATTTTATGGGAAAAATGAGACGTTATATTGACGCGGGGGGGGGGTAAGACGTATACTGAACGCAATAAAACCCTGCAAATTTAAAGGAGGAAAACACAATGTTCAAAAGAGTCATTGCCTTATCGACCGCGGCAATTCTTCTGCTGTCGCCGATGAGCGCGAGTGCGGTAACATGGAAAGAAGTTGTTGACGGCCTGAAAACCTCCAATTCGTATACGAAGGACGGCCTGACCGCGACGAAGGACGGGGACAAGTATACCTTCGAGGGCGGCGAGATTGAAGATGATGTAAATTTTGATTTTGACGAAAGCGGAACATTCTATTTTAACGGCGTTAAGATTGAAAACCTGCATGTCTACACGGAAGGAAACAATTATTACATCATTTTGGATGAGAACACGAAAGTTGGAGACGCGTATGCGTTTGCCGAAGGGGATGGCCAGATTAAGCTGGTCAATGAAGGAACCATCGGCAAAGATGGTGAAGTCCACTTAATTGTGAGAGGAAACAGCCATTTCACGAATAAGGGTACGCTGGAGACGGGCGTTGGCGATTATGCGCCGGAACTGGATAACCAGAAAGACACCGAGGAGGTTTCTGCTTCGGGCTATGCTAATGGTATAGTGGAAAACGGAACGCAGGAAGAAGCTGAAAAGCTTGTCGATCGGATGTTCACCTTCGATGCAGACGGTACGTATACCATCATTGTTACGTTGGAGTGGGGCGAGGGAAGAGATTCCCACGTTCAGGACTTCCTTGTGACACGAACCATTGGAGATCCGACCCCTGATCCTGACCCTGATCCCGATCCCGATCCTGACCCTGATCCCGATCCTGACCCTGATCCCGATCCCGATCCTGACCCTGATCCCGATCCTGACCCTGATCCCGATCCTGACCCTGATCCCGATCCCGATCCTAACCCTGATCCCGATCCCGATCCTGACCCCGATCCCGATCCCGATCCTGACCCCGATCCCGATCCTGACCCCGATCCTGATCCCGACCCCGATCCTGACCCTGATCCCGACCCGGATAAAGACCCGGATGCCGACAAAGACCCGGATAAAGACCCGGATAAAGACCCGGATGCCGACAAAGACCCGGATAAAGACCCGGATGCTGACAAAGACCCGGATAAAGACCCGGATGCTGACAAAGACCCGGATAAAGACCCGGATGCTGACAAAGACCCGGATAA
>CAKTXH010000011.1 GCA_934630975.1 uncultured Clostridia bacterium
CGTGCGCAGGCACGGAATTTAGGTGGTACCGCGAAAGCAGCCTTTCGCCCTAAAGCGGGGTGAGAGGCTGCTTTTTTTAACGATCAGGAGGAGTGAACGATTCAGATGAAACTCAACGGAGCGGCGATTCTGATTGAATGTTTGATTGAGCAGGGCGTTGGAACCGTGTTCGGCTTCCCCGGCGGCGCGGTTTTACCGATTTACGACGAGCTGTATAAGCGGCAGGATCGAATTCACCATGTGCTGACCGCGCACGAGCAGCATGCCGGCCACGCGGCGGACGGCTACGCGCGCGCCAGCGGCAAAACGGGCGTGTGCATTGCCACAAGCGGCCCGGGCGCGACGAATCTGGTCACGCCGATTGCTACGGCGTATATGGATTCCACGCCGGTTGTCTTTATCACCGGCAACGTGCCGCAGAGCCTGATGGGCACGGATTCCTTTCAGGAAGCGGATATTTCCGGCATGACGATGCCCGTCACCAAGCACAACTATCTGGTGACGCGGGTGGACAAGCTGGCCGAGATCATCCGCGAGGCGTTTTATATCGCCGCCAGCGGCCGCCCCGGCCCGGTGCTCATCGACATCCCGAAGGATGTGCAGATTGCCGAGACGGAGTACGAGCCGGCCAGCGGCGCGCAGCTGATCCCCAAGCTCTCCATGAAGCACCCGACGGCGCAGCTTCGCCCCGAAGGCGAGGCGTTGGAGCGCTACAAGGTCAAGGCCGCGCCCCGGCTGGAGCAGGCGGCCAAGCTGATTGCCGAGGCGCAGAAACCGCTGATTTACTGCGGCGGCGGCGTGATTCTCTCCGGCGCGGAAAAAGAGCTGCTGGCCTTTGCCGGCCGGGTGGATGCGCCGGTGGTCTCCACGCTGATGGGGCTGGGCGCGGTTCCGGCGGATAACCCGCGGATGCTGGGCATGCTGGGCATGCACGGCACGCACGCGGCGAACATCGCGATGCAGCGGTGCGATTTGCTGATTGCCGTTGGCGTGCGCTTCTCGGATCGCGCGCTGGGCAACGCGGCGACGTTCGCGGCGCAGGCGAAGGTGCTGCACATCGACATCGACCGCGCGGAGATCAACAAGAACGTTTCGACTACGCTGCATATCACCGGCGACGCGCGCGTGGTGCTCGAGCTGCTGCTTTCGCGCGTGGCGCAGAAGGCGCACGAGCAATGGATGCAGCAGGCGCGCAGCATGATGGAGGAATACCTGAGCGACGAGCTGTTTGAGCCGCGCAAGATCCTCCGCCAGATGGCCGCGATTGCCCCGGAAATCACCGTGGCGACCGACGTGGGCCAGCACCAGATGTGGACGGCGCAGCATTTCCCGTTCCTGCATCCGCGCCAGCTGATCACCAGCGGCGGTCTGGGTACGATGGGCTTCGGCCTCGGCGCGGCGATGGGCGCGGCGGCGAGCGACCCGGAGGGCAGGCCGGTGGCGCTGGTTACCGGCGACGGCTCGTTCCGCATGAACCTGACCGAGCTTTCCACCATCGGGTATTACGGCATCCCGGTGATCGTGGTCATCTTCAACAACGGCACGCTGGGCATGGTGCGCCAGTGGCAGACGCTGTTTTTCGGCCATCGTTACAGCCAGACGACGCTCGACCGCGGGCCGGACTTCATGAAGCTGGCCGAGGCTTACGGCCTTTCCGGCACGCGGGTGGACACGGTGGAAGCGTTCGCGGCGGCGTTCAAGGCGGCCGTCGAGAAGCGCGAGCCGTGCATCATCGAGTGCATGCTGGATATCGACGAGATGGTCGCGCCGATGGTCGCGCCCGGCTCGCCGATCGACTCGTTCTGCCTGAACTGACGGAGGTGGCGGCTTATGATGATTAATCCCGAAAACCTGCGCCGCTACACCGTCGGCGTGCTGGTTTCCAACGAGCCGGGCGTGCTCTCCCGCGTATCCGGCCTGTTCTCCCGGCGCGGGTTCAACATTGAGAGCCTCGCCGTCGGTCCGACGCAGGATCGAGAGGTCTCTCGCATCACGATTGTGGTGCTTGGCGACGACGCGCATATCGAGCAGCTGGTGCAGCAGCTCTACAAGCTGATCTGCGTACAGAAGGTGCAGGTGCTCAGCAATAAAAACGACGTGGAGCGCCAGCTTCTGCTGGTCAAGGTCGCCGCGAGCGTGAAGGAGCGCGAGGGGCTGATGCGGCTGGTGGATATCTTCAAGGCGAAGGTGCTGGACGTGACCAAATCCTCGATGATTCTGGAAATCACGGGCGACAACGACAAGATCACCGCGATGATGCGGCTTTTGGAAGACTACGGCATTTTGGAGCTGGTTCGCACCGGCGTGGTCGCGCTCGAACGCGGCGACGACGTGATGAGTTCGGATATCTTTGAATAACCCTTCCACCGCCTGCGGGCGGTTCCCCTCCCCTTGAAAGGGGAGGTCGGGGGCTGCTTTGCAGAATCCATTTGAAACCCATAAGCGGGAAGTGCAGGAACCTCAGGTTCCTGCCGGGGGTTGGGGCAGCGCCCCAAACGTCCCCTTTTTTGAAAAAACAAGGAGGAAACAAAAATGGCACAGATGTTTTACGCGCAGGATTGCAACCTCGAATACCTGATGGGCAAAAAGATTGCCATCGTCGGCTACGGCTCCCAGGGTCATGCGCATGCGCTCAACCTGCGCGACTCCGGCTGCGACGTGATCGTCGCGCTGTACGAGGGCAGCAAGAGCTGGAAGAAGGCCGAGGAGGCCGGGCTGACCGTCATGACCACCGCCGAGGCCGCCAAGGTCGCCGACCTGATCATGATCCTCATCAACGACGAGAAGCAGGCGGCCATGTACCACAAGGATATCGAGCCGTATCTGCGTCCGGGCATGATCCTCGCGTTCGCGCACGGCTTCAACATCCACTTTGGCTGCATCAAGCCGCCGAAGGATATCGACGTGGTGATGATCGCGCCGAAAGGCCCGGGCCACACCGTCCGCAGCCAGTATCTCGAAGGCAAGGGCGTGCCTGACCTTATCGCCGTCTATCAGGACGCTTCCGGCAAGGCGCAGGATTACGCGCTGGCGTATGCCGCGGGCATCGGCGGCGCGCGCGCAGGCATCCTCAAGACGACCTTCCGCGAGGAGACCGAGACCGACCTGTTCGGCGAGCAGTGCGTCCTCTGCGGCGGCGTGACCGCGCTGATGAAGGCGGGCTTTGACACGCTGGTCGAGGCGGGCTATCAGCCGGAGAACGCGTATTTCGAGTGCATCCACGAGATGAAGCTCATCGTCGACCTCATCTTCGCGCACGGCTTCGCGGGCATGCGCTACTCCATCTCCAACACCGCCGAGTACGGCGATTACGAGATCGGCCAGCGCCTGATCACCGAGGAGACCAAGAAGGAGATGAAGAAGGTGCTCACCGAGATTCAGGACGGCACCTTCGCCCGCAACTGGCTGCTCGAGAACCAGAGCGGCTGCGTCCACTTCCTCGCCAAGCGCCGCATCGAGGCGGGCAGCCAGCTCGAGGAAGTCGGCAAGGATCTGCGCAGCAAGATGAGCTGGGGCACGAAAGTGGAGGAACTGTAAAATGGCAGTCAGTGATCGCGTGAAGAGTGGCCCGGAGAAAGCGCCGCATCGTTCCCTGTGGAAGGCGCTCGGCCTGACCGACGAGGAGCTGAAACTCCCGCTGATCGGCGTGGTCAGCGCGAAGTCGGAGTGTGTGCCGGGGCATAACCACCTGAACAACATCGCGCAGGCCGTCAAGGACGGCATCCGTCTGGCGGGCGGTGTGCCGGTGGAATTCCCGGCCATCGGCGTGTGCGACGGCATTGCGATGGGCCACGTCGGCATGAAGTATTCGCTGGCCTCCCGCGAGCTGATCGCGGACAGCTGCGAGTCGATGGCCATCGCCCACGGCTTTGACGGCATGGTCTTCATCCCGAACTGTGACAAGATCGTGCCCGGCATGCTGATGGCGGCGCGCCGTCTCAACCTGCCCGCGATGGTCATTTCCGGCGGCCCGATGATGCCCGGCCGCATGCCCGGCGGCAGCGGCGACATGGATCTTAACTCCGTGTTCGAGGCGGTCGGCGCGTATAAGGCGGGCAAGATGGACGACGCGCAGCTCAACGCGGTGGAATCCTCCGCCTGCCCGGGCTGCGGCAGCTGCTCCGGCATGTTCACCGCCAACTCCATGAACTGCATCACCGAGGTCATCGGCATGGCGCTGCCGGGCAACGGCACGATTGCCGCCGTGGACGCGGCGCGCATCCGTCTGGCCAAAAAGACCGGCATGCGCGTCGTCGAGCTGGTCAAGGAGGGCCTGACCCCGGACAAGATCATGACCGAATCCGCGTTCCGCAACGCGCTTTGCCTGGATATGGCGCTGGGCTGCTCCACCAACACCGTGCTGCACCTGCCCGCCATCGCGCACGAGGCCGGGATCGACTTCGACCTGAACTGGGTCAACGAAGCCAGCGCCAAGGTGCCGAACCTGTGCCACCTCGCGCCTGCGGGCCATCACCACGTCATCGACCTGCATCTGGCGGGCGGCGTGATGGGCGTGCTCAGCGAGCTGAAGGGCCGCGGCCTGCTCGACGAGAATGCGCTGACCGTCTCCGGCATGACGCTGGGCGAAGAGATCAGCCTGAGCAAAAACTACAACCACGAGGTCATCCGCCCGTTCGACGATCCGTATTCCCCGACCGGCGGCCTGATGATTCTGCGCGGCAACCTCGCGCCGGATGGCGCGGTCGTCAAGCGCAGCGCCGTCGCCAAGGAGATGCTCGTGCACGAAGGCCCGGCCCGCGTGTTTAACAGCGAGGACGAGGCCATCGCCGCCATCTACGCCGGGCAGATCAAGCCGGGCGACGTGGTGGTCATCCGTTATGAAGGCCCGAAGGGCGGCCCGGGCATGCGTGAAATGCTCAGCCCGACCAGCGCCATCTGCGGTATGGGTCTGGATAAGGAAGTGGCGCTCATCACCGACGGCCGCTTCTCCGGCGCGACCCGCGGCGCGGCCATCGGCCACGTTTCGCCCGAGGGCGCAAGCGGCGGCATGATCGGCATCATCGAGGAAGGCGATATCATCTCCATCGACATTCCGGCCGGCAAGCTGGAACTCAAGGTGGACGACGCGACCCTCGCCAAGCGCCGCGAAGCGTGGGTCTGCCCGCCGCCGAACGTCACCAAGGGCTATCTGGCGCGCTACGCGAAGCTGGTTTCCAGCGCGAACAAGGGCGCTGTGGTCGAATAAAACCTGTTTTTCAAACACAATAATCAGCAGCGGGGTCGCTTTCCTTTGCCGAAGGGGAGCGGCCTCTTTCTGCGCCGACCCAAAAAGAAGGATTGCCCTTTTTTCACGTTCATGGTATACTATACCCTGAAAAAATGGCGGAGTACGCCATTTGCGGACTCGATCTGAATGAAAATGCTTTAACTGTTTTGCAGCCGAAGGTTTCCAAAGGGCGAGCGGAAAGCCCTTTGGTCGTGCCCGAAGGCACGAAATGCCTTTGAAGACAGATCAAACGGAAAACAGAACAAGAAGGAAGTGCCCTTTTGCAAGGCGAAGAAATCAAGGCGGCGCAGGCCGCGTTTTCCCTCCCGGATCCGCGGGAGTTAAACCCGCTCCAACTGGCCTACGTCGGCGATACGCTGCACGACCTCTATGTCCGCAGCCTGCTCGTCTCCAAAAAGATGAGCGTCGGCGCGATGCACAAGCAGGCGGTGAAGATGGTCAGCGCGGCGGCGCAGGCGGCCATGCTGACGGCGATTGAGGGCGAGCTGACCGAGCAGGAAGCCGATATCGCGCGGCGCGGCCGCAACGCGCAGGCCAAGCATGCCGCGCCCAAACACGCCGACCCGGCGGATTATGCGCATGCCACGGGGCTGGAAGCGCTGTGGGGCTATCTCTACGTGACGAACCAGACGGCGCGTCTTGACGAGTTGATCACCCTTGCGATTGCGCGCACGGAGGAAATATGGCACAGGCAAAACTCAAGGTAATTCTGCTGCGCGCCACGCCCGACCCGGACGAGCTTGTCGCTTTGGGCGCGCGGCTTTGCTATGCCAAGGCGGATTTGGACGCCTTGCAGCAGAAGGTGGAAAGCAGCGACCAGCGCGAGTTTGTGGAGCGCGTGATGCAGCGCGGCCACCTCTCCGTAACCGAGCACGCGAATTTCACCTTTGCGGTGGAAGGCGTGAGCCGCGCGTTGCTGGCGCAGCTGACGCGGCACAGAATCGCGTCGTTCTCCGTGCAGAGCCAGCGCTATGTCTCCATGGCGGACGGCTTTGACTACGTGATTCCCCCGGCCATCGAGGCGCTGGGCGAAGAGGCGAAGCAGGAATTCATCCGCCAGATGGATACGATGCATGCATGGTATTGCGGCTGGCAGGAAAAGCTGGGCGGTGCGAAGGAAAAGGCGAATGAAGACGCGCGCTTCGTGCTGCCCAACGCCGCCGCGACGCGGCTGGTGATGACGATGAACGCGCGGGAACTGATGCACTTTTTCTCGCTGCGCTGCTGCAACCGCGCACAGTGGGAGATTCGCAACATGGCGTGGCAGATGCTGACGCTGTGCAAACAGGCCGCGCCCGCGCTGTTTGAACACGCCGGGCCTGCGTGCGTATCCGGCCCGTGCCCGGAGGGCAGAAACACCTGCGGCCAAATCGCCGAGGTGCGCGAAAAAGCGAAAAATCTTTAATTCAACATACAACCCGTTCGAATGAGAAAGGAAACCATCATGGCATACTACGATCAGTTTACGAAAAAGCCCCGCAGCCCGCGCGAAGATTGGCGCGACGACGAGGAAACCCTGCGCCCGGAGCGCGACGGCGAGCAGAACCGCCGCCCGTATGGCAATCGCCCGAACAACGGTGAGCGCCGTTCTTACGGTGACCGCCCGAATAACGGAGAGCGCCGCCCGTATGGCGACCGCCCGAATAACGGAGAGCGCCGTCCGTATGGCGACCGCCCGAATAACGGAGAGCGCCGTCCCTACGGCGACCGCCCGAACAACGGTGAGCGCCGTTCTTACGGCGACCGTCCGAATGGCGGAGAGCGCCGCCCGTATGGCGACCGCCCGAATGGCGGAGAGCGCCGTCCGTATGGCGACCGCCCGAACAATGGCGAGCGCCGTCCGTATGGCGACCGCCCGAACAATGGAGAGCGCCGTCCGTATGGCGACCGCCCGATGGGCGGAGAGCGCCGTCCATACGGCGAGCGCCCGATGACCCCGCCGCCTGCCCCGCAGGAGGAAGAGATGAGCAACCTGCTCGTCGGCCGCAACCCCATTCGCGAAGCGCTCAAGGCGGGCCGCGATATGGAAAAGCTGCTGGTCGCCAAGGGCGAGCTGATCGGTTCTGCTCGCGAAATCGTCGCGATGGCGCGCGAACAGAAGGTCATCGTGCAGGAAGTGGACAGAGCGCATTTGGACGCGATGGCGCCCGGCCATCAGGGCCTGATCGCCGTCGTCTCCGCCTATGCGTATAAGACGGTGGACGACATGCTGGCGCTGGCGAAGGAGCGCGGCGAAGCGCCGTTCCTCGTCATCCTCGACGGCGTGACCGATCCGCACAACCTTGGCGCGATCATCCGCAGCGCGGAGTGCGCGGGCGCGCACGGCGTGATCATCCCGGAGCGCCGCGCGGTGGGGCTGACCCCGGCGGCCGTCAAAGCCAGCGCGGGCGCGGTGGAATACCTGCCGGTGGCGCGCGAGGTGAACCTGACCCGCACGATCGAGCGCCTCAAGAAAGAGGGCATCTGGATCTACGGCACGGCGATGAACGGCGAAGATTACCGCAAGGTGGATTTCTCCGGCCCGAAGGCGCTGGTCATCGGCTCGGAAGGCGAGGGTATGAGCCGCCTGGTGGGCGAGAGCTGCGACAAGGTGGTTACCCTGCCGATGAAGGGCAAAATCGAATCCCTGAACGCGTCCGTGGCGGCGGGCATCCTGCTTTACGCCATGATGGACGCGAAGTGAGATGAAGCCGCTGCTGCTGGTGGACGGCTATAACGTCATCGGCGCGTGGAACGTGCCGCGCGAGGAGCACCTGACCATCGAACAGGCCAGAGAGCGGCTCGTCCACCTGATTGCCGATTACGCGGGCTACTCCGGCGAAGAGGTGATCGTCGTTTTCGACGGCCACTACACCGACCGCCCGACGCGCTCGCGCATGATGATGCACGGCGTGGAGGTCGTCTTCACCAAGCATGCCGAAAGCGCGGATAACTACATCGAGGCGGCCTGCGACGCCGCGCCGAAATGGCGGCGGGTTCGCGTGGCGACCAGCGACGCGGTCGAGCAGACGGTGACGCTCGGACGCGGCGCGGAGCGCATCTCCTCAAGGGAGTTTTTGATCGAAATTACGCAGACCCGTCAGACCGGGCGGGTGCGCATGCGGGAGGAAAAGGTTTCCCGCGGCGACATCTTTTCCCGGCTGCCGCCCCATCAGCGCGACATCTTTGAGCGGATGCGCCGGGGCGAGGAATGAGCAGGGAGGAAGCCATGCACCACGACTTTGACAGCATGACCGATGAGGAGATTGCCCTGCTCGCGCAGCAGGGCGATGCGGACGCGTCGGAATATCTGCTCAACAAGTACAAGAACTTCGTGAGATCCAAGGCGCGGTCGTATTTTCTGGTCGGCGCGGATCACGAGGATATTGTGCAGGAGGGCATGATCGGCCTGTTCAAGGCGTTCCGCGACTTCAGGCCGGATAAGCTCGCCTCCTTCCACGCGTTCGCCGAAATCTGCGTCACCCGCCAGATCATCACCGCCATCAAGACTGCGACGAGACAGAAGCATATCCCGCTCAATTCCTACGTGTCGCTCAACAAGCCGATTTACGAGGAGGAGAGCGACCGCACCCTGCTGGACGTCATCACCGAGGGGCGCAGCGCCGACCCGGAGGAGCTGCTCATCGGCCGGGAAAGCTACGTGAGCATCGAAAGCCGCATTGACGAGGCGCTTTCGCCCCTGGAACGCCGGGTTTTGGCGGCGTATCTGGACGGAAAGAGCTATCAGGAAATCGCACAGATGCTCGGCCGCCACGTCAAGAGCATCGACAACGCGCTCCAGCGGGTCAAGCACAAGCTTGAAAAGCTGATGGCCGAGCGCGGAAATTAAGGCATACACAGGCTGAAAACCGGGTTTACCGTCCTCTTCCGAAGAGAAAACGGCTGACCCTGCAAAACTTGCGAGGTTTTTGCAGGGAAAAATGCGCCGAGACCTTGACAATTTCTTCGGATTTGGATAGAATATGGATGAGTAAACCGGTTGACAGCCATTTGCAGGTGTAGTTTAATGGTAGAACTTCAGCTTCCCAAGCTGACCGCGTGGGTTCGATTCCCATCACCTGCTCCAACGCGACCACCGACAATTCGGCGGGCCGCACCATAACTGTCAGCCGAAATTATCGAGGAGGTTATTCCAATGGCGAAGCAAAAGTTTGAGCGCACCAAGCCGCACGTCAACATTGGCACCATCGGCCACGTTGACCACGGCAAGACGACCCTGACCGCCGCCATCACGATGGTGCTGTCCACCTTCGGCGAGGCGCAGGCCATGCGTTACGACGAAATCGACAAGGCGCCGGAAGAGAAGGCCCGCGGCATCACGATCAACACCGCGCACGTCGAGTATGAGACCGAGAAGCGTCACTATGCTCACGTTGACTGCCCCGGCCACGCCGACTATGTCAAGAACATGATCACCGGCGCTGCCCAGATGGACGGCGCGATCCTGGTCGTGTCTGCTCCGGACGGCCCGATGCCGCAGACCCGTGAGCACATCCTGCTGGCCCGTCAGGTCGGCGTTCACTACATCGTTGTCTTCCTGAACAAGACCGATATGATGGACGACGAAGAGCTGCTGGAGCTGGTCGAGATGGAAATCCGCGAGCTGCTGAGCTCCTATGGCTTCCCGGGCGACGAGATCCCGATCATCCGCGGTTCCGCGCTGAAGGCTCTGGAGTATGTCCAGAACGGCGGCACCAACCCGAAGGAAGCGCCGGAGTGCCAGTGCATCTTCGCTCTGATGGACGCTGTCGATGAGTACATCCCGTCCCCGGAGCGCGACACCGACAAGCCGTTCCTGATGCCTGTTGAGGACGTGTTCTCCATCACCGGCCGCGGCACCGTTGCGACCGGCCGTGTTGAGCGCGGTGTGGTTAAGGTTTCCGATACCGTCGAGATCGTCGGCCTGCAGGATAAGCCGCGCAGCACCGTCGTCACCGGCGTGGAAATGTTCCGCAAGCTGCTGGATCAGGCCGAGGCTGGCGACAACATCGGCGTGCTGCTCCGCGGCATCCAGCGCAACGAGGTCGAGCGTGGTCAGGTTCTGGCCAAGCCGGGCTCCATCCATCCGCACACCCACTACATGGGCCAGGTTTACGTTCTGACCAAGGAAGAGGGCGGCCGTCATACCCCGTTCTTCAACGGCTATCGTCCGCAGTTCTACTTCCGCACCACCGACGTGACCGGCAACATCAAGCTGCCGGAGGGCGTTGAGATGGTCATGCCGGGCGACAACGTGGACATGGAGTGCACGCTGATCACCCCGATCGCTATGGACGAGAAGCTGCGCTTCGCTATCCGCGAGGGCGGCCGTACCGTCGGCTCCGGCGTTGTCACCAAGATCCTTGAGTGATACCCGGTCTGAAAGATCAAACAAAGAGGACTTCCGAAAGGGAGCCCTCTTTTTGGTTGATAAAAAAGTGCAGCAAGCTGATTGTGTGCGCAGAAGCTTGAATTTTCTACAAAATTTGACGGGAACGAAATCAGGCTCAGCCAGTTTTTGCGTATACACTTCGACCTGATTACTGAATATAATAGGAAATGGATAGATCGCCTTCGTTCCAATCCTCTTCGTTGTACCATTCGTCGTGTTCTGTAGGACGGACATTTTCAAACGTCTGTTCATCGGCGGTGCAGATCATGCCCTTTTTCGCGCCTTCTCCATTCAGCATAATCAGCCATTTGCCCTCCGGCGTTTTGCCAATCAGCCACGGCGCATCTTCATAGCGGTCAAATTGCACGACGTTTCCATCGAGCTTTGTTGCCACGGCAGGGCCATCTGTGACATCGAATGAGGGAAAGGTGCAAGGTACAGCATCCGTCTGTCGGCCAAAGGCAAAATCTTCTTTTTTTGCCCACACAGTCAATCCATGTTCTTTGCTCCCCAACTGCATTTCAAACCATGCATCCGTTTGAGATAGAAGAATGCCCGGCACTCTTGTGTAACACAAGGCCAAAATCTCACCGTCGGGCTTTGCATAAATCGGCGTTTCGTCATGCGTCGTACATACTGCCTGTGAATAATCCATGCACTGCTGCATACTCTGAATATCAGAAGGCAGACGATCCAAATGGAGATTTACCATATCCGTTTCAAAAGTCGGCCTTCCATAAAGAAAATAGTCATTTGTCTGGTCTAGTCCGCCATAAGTGATGTCTATAATGTAATCCTTCTCGATGGAAAAAACCTCCGAACCGGTGTTGATTGTGCTGATTCTCCAGTTTCCATCTTCTTCCAAGTGAATTACACCTTCCAGATCGCCGGAGAAAATTTCAATCCATATTTCAGAAGAGTGAATCTCATTGAAAGACAGGCTTTTTTGCGCAGGGGTGCTCAAAATCTGATAAGCTGCTCCATCCCACTCTGCGATTCTCAGAAAATATTCGCCTGCTTCGTTTTGAACTGTAGCGATCAAGCGATGGGGACAGGCCATCAGCTGATAGAGCGATTCGTTTTCGCCGGTCAAACTGGGCATGAGCATATCTAGAACCTGATCTGAAAAACAGGCTTCCGCTCTATAGGAGAATATCTGCTCTGAAGCCATAGCTTTCAGATTTTTCTCCTGTCCCGGCACAATTTCAACCGGAGCACCTGATGTTTTCTCCCACGAAATTTCGTCCCCTTCATACAGGTTATTCATAATGGCTGTCAGTTCCATCCATTCAATTCGATGATTTTCAATTCGATACAGTTTCAGAATACAATATTCCTGAAACCCGTCATTCCTGCTGCCTGTGGAAAATCTGTCCGACTTAAAAACCGTCCAATTTGGATATTGAGCCAAAGCTGCCTGCAGGCAATCCTCATGCGTTAATTTCCGGCGACCTTCGGCAGCCGCAAAAGCGCCAGAAAAAAACATGACCGTCATCAAAATGAGGCAAAATCCTTTTTTCATGTTTTTACAACTCCTTCCCGTTGCCGGATATCTGCGTCCCCTCCGCCGACGGAGCGGCTTTACGGAGACGGCTGTATGATAAAATCCATTTGTATTATAGCATGATTCCGCTTTGAACAAAAGAACGCATGAGGACGGACAGAAGGCTCCTTTTCGTTTACTTTTTCATTGCCCGTCCCGGTGACGTGATGTATAATGGAATCAGCAAAAAACGACAGGAGGTTTTCCCATGAAAGACCCGAATTGCAGCTATTGCGCGCGCGGCGAACTGCTGGATGCGTTCGGCATCGTGATCTGCGAGCTGAACGTCAGCACGCTGATCCTCTTTAAGGAGCAGAGCCACCCCGGCCGCTGCGTCGTCGCGTACAAGGATCACGTGAGCGAAATCGTGAACCTGACCGAAGAAGAACGCAATGCGTTCATAGCCGATGTGGCGCACGCGGCGCGGGCGATTCACGCCGCCTTCCACCCGGATAAGCTGAACTATGGCGCGTATGGCGACACGGGCTGTCATCTGCATATGCATCTCGTGCCGAAATACAAAGACGGCTTTGAGTGGGGCGGCGTGTTCGCGATGAATCCCGGCCAGACGAAGCTGACGGACGCACAGTATGCTGAAATGATCGAAAAGATCAAGGCGGCGCTGTAAAAAGATCAGGCGCTCCTTCCCCTAGCCGGGGAGGGGGCGCCTGCTGTTGTGTCCCCCAAAAAAGACGTCTGTCAGGCTCTGCTTGCCAAAAAGCGCCAAATGGAATATAATCAGAACATGAAAATGCGCCCGTATGGCTTTTAGCGTTTTCAAAAACAATAAAAAGAACTCAAATTTATGATGGAAAACGAGAGGGGTCAATCATGGGAAAGCTATCCTATGTCATCAAGCGCGCCCGGAAGATGGATTACCGCGCGATGCTGAAAACCGCCGACATGCTGCACAAAAAGACGGGCAAGAGCCGCGTCTGGCTGATGGCCGATATGGCCAAGTGCGCCGCCAAATACAACGCGGGCTATGTCGATTATAAAATCGCGGAGATGTACCGCCTGAACGACGCGCAGCGCGCCACGCAGATCACGCGCGGCATTTCCAACAACATCGTCGCGCGGATGAACGACAAGAAATTCTGGCATTTCTTCGATAACAAGACCGAGTTTAACCAGCTCTTCCATGAGCAGGTCAAGCGCGAATGGCTCAATTTCTCCACGGCGACGGAAGCGCAGTTCGCCGAGTTCGTGCAGGGGCGCGGCGATATCATCTGCAAGCCGATTGACGGTTCGAGCGGGCAGGGTATCCTCAAATGCACGCCGGAGGATTATAAAGACGTGCATGCGCTCTATGAGCGGCTCAAGGCGGCGGGCATCGGCATTGTGGAGGACAAGGTGATTCAGCACGAGGCGATTTCCGCGCTCTGCCCGACCTCGGTGAACACCATCCGCGTCGCAACGCTGCTGGGCGACAAAAAGGAAGGCATCGTCTATGCCTATATCCGCATCGGCAACGGCAAGGTGATGGATAACGTCGATTGCGGCGGCATGGCCGCGCCGATCAATCTGGATACGGGCGTGATCAGCGGCGTGGGCGCGAACAAGGCGGGCGAAGCCTTTGAATTCCATCCGATGACGGGTAAGCGCATCCCTGGTACGCAGATCCCGTATTGGGAAGAGGTGAAGGCGATGTGCCTGAAGGCGATGCATGTCGTGCCGCAGGTGCGTTTCGTCGCTTGGGATGTGGCGATTACGCCGGATGGCCCGGTGTTCATCGAGGGCAACTCCTTCCCGAGCCACGCGATTCCGCAGTTCGCCGCGCACTTCCCGGACGGCATCGGTATTCTGCCCCGGTTTGAGGAGTTCATCGACCTATGAGCTGCATGCTTTGCCCGAGAAACTGCGGCGTGGAGCGCGCGCAGGAAAGCGGCGCGGGCGTCTGCCGGATGGGCACGCTGCCCAAAATCGCGCGCGCGGCGCTGCACATGTGGGAAGAACCTTGCATCAGCGGCACGCGCGGGAGCGGCGCGGTGTTCTTTTCCGGCTGCGGCCTGCGGTGCGTGTTCTGCCAGAATGAGCGCATCAGCCAGCAGGGCGAGGGAAAGATCGTCACGCCCAAACGCCTTTCGGAGATCTTCCGCGAGCTGGAGGCGCAGGGCGCGCACAACATCAATCTGGTGACGGCGGCGCACTTTGTCCCCGCCGTGCTCGACGCGCTGGCGATGTACAGGCCGAACATCCCGATTGTTTACAACAGCAGCGGCTATGAAAGCGTGGAGACGCTGCGCCTGCTGGAGGGCGCGGTGGATATCTATCTGCCGGATTACAAATACATCGACCCGAACATGGCGGCGATGCTCTCCGGCGCGCGGGATTATCCCGACGTGGCGCACGCGGCGATTGCCGAAATGGTGCGCCAGACGGGCGCGCCTGTCTACGACGAAAACGGGCTGATGACGCGCGGCACACTGATTCGCCACCTTGTTCTGCCGGGGCTGACGGGCGACAGCATACGGATTCTGGAACAAATCTGCGACGATTTTCCCGGGATCCCCGTTTCGCTGATGGGGCAGTACACGCCCTGCGGCAGGGCGCTTTCCATCCCCGGCATGGACAGGAAGATCAAAAAGAAGGAATATGCCCGCGTGCTGGCCTATATGGAAGCCATCGGGCTGGACGGCTATCGGCAGGAACTCGGTTCGGCGGACGGCGCGTTCATCCCGGCGTTCGACGGCACGGGGGTTTAACCCAAAGGACAAACGCGCCGCGCGCGGCGGCGCGCCGATGCGAAAGGAATGAGCGAGATGCAGGCCTGTTTTCTCCCGGCGGATATCCTTCTGCCCGACGCTGCGGCAGATTTTGAAAAATGGGCGGTCGTCGCCTGCGACCAGTTTACCAGCCAGCCCGAATACTGGCGGAAGGCCGCGCAGATCGTCGGCGGCGCGCCGAGCACGCTGAACATCGTCTATCCCGAAGTCTATCTTTCGGAGGGCGACGCGCGCATCGCGGCCATCCGGCAGGCGATGACGGATTATATGCAGCGCGGCGTGCTGCAAACGCGCGTGAAAAACGGCTTTGTGCTCGTCCGCCGCACGACCGAAAGCGGGGAGCGTCTCGGGCTGGTCGGCAGGCTCGATTTGGAACAGTATGATTTCACGCCCGGTACATCCGCGCCCGTCCGCGCGACGGAAGGGACGATTCTCTCGCGCATCCCGCCGCGCGTCCGCATCCGGCAGGGCGCGCCGATTGAAAGCCCGCATGTGATGATGCTCGTGGACGACGCGGCTATGCGCCTGATCGAGCCGCTGGCGCAGATGGAGCTGCCCAGGCTCTACGACACGGAGCTGATGCTCGGCGGCGGGCATATCGCGGGCTATGCCGTCGAGGGCGAAACGGCGGCGCAGACGGCGGATTTGATCGAAACCATGCAGCGAGAGAGCGGCGGCTTCTTCCTTGCGGTCGGCGACGGCAACCATTCCCTCGCGACGGCGAAAGCCTGCTGGGAAGCGCTCAAGCCGATGCTTACGAATGAGGAGAAGGAAAACCACCCGGCGCGGTTCGCGCTCTGTGAGCTGGTGAACCTGCACAGCCCGGCACTGATTTTCAGGCCGATTCACCGAGTCGTCTTCGGCGCGGAGATCGACGCGCTGCAAAGCGGGTTTGAGCTGTATCTGCGCGCGCACGGCATGACGCTGACGGACGGCGGCGAGGTGACGCTCGTGCAGGGCGGCGCGCGGCGCGGCTTTGCGATTCAGGGGCGCGGCGACCGCCTGCCGGTGGACGTGCTGCAAAGATACCTCGATCAGGCCTGCGGCGAAAAGAGCGGCTGGTCGCTCGATTACGTGCATGGCGACGCGGACGCGGCGGGGCTTGCCCAAAACGGCGCGACGGCGGCGCTGCTCGGCGCAATGGATAAACGCGCGCTCTTCCCGGCCATCGCCGCGGGCGGCGTTCTGCCCAGAAAGACGTTCTCGATGGGCGAAGCGACCGAGAAACGGTATTATATGGAGTGCAGGGCGATTGAACGGCACATGGAAAATGCCTGAATGATATACGGATGATCAAGGAGTGAATGGCATGGCGGACTTGACACCCCGCGAATACGAACATCATCCCATCCGCACCGTATGGGACGAAGAAAAGGAAGAATGGTATTTTTCTATTGTTGATGTCGTTATCATTTTGACCGAAAGCCCGGATTATACCACGGGCAGAAAGTATTGGAATAAGCTTAAACAGCGCTTGAAAGAAGAGGGGAGCGAACTGGTGTCAAATTGTCACCAGTTGAAAATGCGCGCCGCTGACGGTAAAATGCGTTTGACCGATGCGGCCGATACGCAGCAGCTTCTTCGTATCATTCAATCCATCCCTTCGCCTAAGGCTGAGCCGTTTAAGCTGTGGCTTGCGCAGGTCGGCGCTGAGCGCATCAACGAAACCATTGACCCGGAACAGGCCATTGACCGTGCTGTCGAAACCTATCTCAAAAAGGGATACAGCGAAGAATGGGTGCACCAGCGTATGCTTTCCATTCGCGTCCGCAACGATCTCACGGCGCAATGGTCTGCGCATGGCGTTGAGCAGGGAAGGGAATACGCCATTTTGACCGACGAGATCACGCGCGCGTGGGCGGGGCTTTCGACGAGGCAATATAAGAATCTGAAGGGGTTGAAAAAAGAAAATCTTCGGGATAACATGAGCGATCTTGAATTGGTGCTCAACATGCTGGCCGAAGCAACTACGACTGAACTGACCAAAGCGCACAATCCGCAAGGATTATCTGAAAATCAGAAAATTGCCCGCCGCGGCGGCAGGGTCGCCGGGGAAGCGAGAAAGTCTATCGAAGCCGACACGGGCAAACCCGTTATCACCGAACGCGGCGCCGTGGATTTTGCGCAGGTGATCACAAAAACGCTGGACGGCGCGAAAGAGAAAACGGAAAATGAAGGCAACGCGTAAAATCCCCGTAAAAGTTATGGTTTCGACACCTTAAACAGAAGATGCGTCAAGGTTTTGTAAGGTATGAAAATCCTTATATGGCCTATCTTTTCGTGAAGAAAATAACTTGAATCGGGAGCGGCGGCGGACGTTGACAGCATGCGTTTTTCCATGTAAAATAAAAACGTTTGCAAAAAATAGAGGTGTGTTTGGCCGCCGGGGAGTGGCGGCTGTTCAAGGAGGAAAAATTTGATGATCAGAAAGACGAAAATCGTGTGCACGCTCGGCCCGGCCAGCGACAGCGAGGAAATGATCTCCAAGCTGATGGACGCGGGCATGAACGTGTGCCGTCTGAATATGTCCCACGGCTCCTACGAGGAGCAGGGCGCGCGCATCGACCGCATCAAGCGCCTGCGCAAGGAAAAGAATATCCCGGTCGCCATCATGCTCGATACCAAAGGCCCGGAGGTGCGCACCAAGACGCTCAAGGGCGACAAGGTGACCTTGCAGGCGGGGCAGGAGTTCATCCTGACCAGCCGCGAGATCGAGGGCGACGAAACGCAGGTCGCCATCACTTACCCGAAGATGGTCGAGCTGATGCGCCCGGGCAACCGAATTCTGATTGACGACGGCCTGATTGCGCTGGACGTGAAGAAGATCGAAAACGGCACCGATATCGTCTGCAACGTGATCAACGGCGGCGTGCTCGGCGGCCGCAAGGGCATTTCCGTGCCGGACGTCGATTTGCAGATGCCCTCCATCGGCGAGAAGGATCGCAGCGACATCATCTTCGGCATTGAGAAGGGCATCGACCTGATTGCCGCCTCCTTCGTCTGCCGCCCCAGCGACGTGCTGACCATCCGCAAGCTCTGCGCCGACAACGGCGGCAGCCACGTGCAGATCTTCTCCAAGATCGAGAACCGCATGGGCGTGAACAACTTCGACGAAATCCTCAAGGTTTCCGACGGCATCATGGTGGCGCGCGGCGACCTGGGCGTGGAAGTTGATATGGAAGAAGTGCCGGTGCTGCAAAAGCAGTTCATCCACAAGTGCAACGTGGCGGCCAAGCCGGTCATCACCGCGACGCAGATGCTCGATTCCATGATCCGCAACCCGCGCCCGACCCGCGCGGAAGCCAGCGACGTGGCCAACGCCATCATCGACGGCACGGACGCGATCATGCTCTCCGGCGAGACCGCCGCGGGCAAGTACCCGATCGAGGCCGTCGGCACGATGGTGCGCATCGCGACCTACATCGAGGCGCATCAGCTCAACGATAACACCCAGCTGCTCCAGCAGGAGGCCGTCCGCAACGCGACGGTTCGCACGGTGGCCAACGCGGTTTCCTATTCCTGCTGCCAGATGGCGCGCGATTTGAACGCCAACGCCATCATCACCCCGAGCAACTCCGGCACGACGGCGCGCATGGTCGCCCGCTTCCGCCCGGATTGCCCGATCATCGCGCCGACCCCGAGCGAGCACGCGTTCCATCAGCTCGGCCTGAGCTACGGCGTTGTGCCGGCGCACATGGGCGTGAGCGGCGACACCGACGAACTCATCAACACCGCCGTGGAAGCCGCTCAGCAGACCGGGCTGGTCAAGACCGGCGACGTGGTGATCATCTCCGCGGGCGTGCCGACCGGCGTTTCCGGCACGACCAACCTGATCAAGGCGCACATCGTCGGCAACGTGCTGCTGCGCGGCGTCGGCGTGGGCAACGGCTGCGCGAGCGGCAACGTCTGCACCGTCAACACGCTCAGCGATCTGGAAAGCGACTTTAAGGATGGCAACGTCATCGTCACCAAGATGACCACCAGCGAGATGCTGCCCTACATGCGCCGCGCGAGCGCCGTCGTCGTGGAAAGCACCAACCCGGAGTGCCACGCGGTCGTGGCCTGCCAGGCGATGGGCATCCCGATGATGATGGACCGCACCTTCCAGGCGGTGCACATGCTCAAGAGCGGCATGATGATCACCGTCGATGCGGATGAAGGCTTCATCTATAACGGCATTAAGGCATAAAGAAAGAAATCCATGCGGCGGGGAAGCAAAGGCTTTTCCGCCGCTTCATTTTTGTCAAAAAAAGGACAATTCAACCTGAAAAAGCAGGTTTTTGCGCAGGAGGACTTGCGCAAAAACCGCAAAGCGCGTATCATAGACGCTAGAAAAGCATAGGCTTTTCAATTGACGGCATACACAGAGCGTTTAAAACCAAACAGGAGGTACGCGATGTTTTACTATTATGATCCGACCTATTGGTTGATCATCATCGGCGCGATTGTGGCGCTGTACGCGCAGATCAAGGTTTCCACGACGTATTCCAAATGGTCGAAAATCCCTTCCTCCACGCGGATGACGGGCGCGCAGATGGCGCGGCAGATTCTGGATGGCAACGGCTGCGGGGATGTGCGCATCGAGCAGATTTCCGGCAAGCTGACCGACCATTACGACCCGGAGAACGGCGTGCTCCGCCTGTCCAGCGAGGTCTACGGCTCCAGCTCCATCGCGGCGCTGGGCGTGGCCGCGCACGAAGCGGGCCATGCCATTCAGGACGCGCAGGATTACGCGCCGCTTCGCATCCGCTCGACGATGGTGCCGATTGCCAACATCGGCTCGGGCGCGTCGATTCCGCTGTTCATGCTCGGCCTGATTCTCTCGTGGGAGCCGCTGGTCAAGATCGGCATTTTCTGCTTTGCACTGGCCGTTCTGTTTTACGTGGTCACGCTGCCGGTGGAGTTTAACGCTTCCGGCCGCGCGGTCAAGGTGCTGGCGGCGGATTATCTGCCGGAGGACGAGGTGCGCGGGGTGAAGGCGGTGCTTTCCGCCGCGGCGCTGACGTATGTGGCCGCCGCGCTGCAATCGCTCTTGCAGCTGCTCAGGCTGGTTTTGATTGCGGGCAACAACCGCCGCAGGGACTGACGTTTCCGGCGGCGGAGGCTTTGACGAAAGGGGATTTCCGCCGCCATGTCGTATTCATCTCAGACGAAGGAGGAGCTTTGCCGCTTTGAGCCGGACAGCGTCTGCTGCCTGCTGGCGGAGCTGAGCGGCATTGTCTGCGCCGCCGGTTCGGTCATCTATCGCGGCGGCGGCGAAAAGCGCCTCTCCATCGAAACGGAAAACAACGCCGTCGCCCGGCGCGCGTTCCGGCTGCTGCGCGAGGTTTTCGACGTGCAGCCCCAGCTGGTGACGCTCAAGCGTTCGCGGCTGGGCGGCAGGAGCGCTTACCGCATCGAAATCAGCGGCAGCGAAGCTTCCTTCGTGCTGGAGGGATGCGGCATTGAGATGGGCCAGCGGCGCAGCGTGCCGCGGGAGATCACGGTGCGCAAATGCTGCCGAATGTCGTTTCTGCGGGGCGTGTTCCTGGCCTGCGGCTCGGTGACAGACCCGGAGAAGGAATACCATTTGGAATTTGTGCTGGAGGATGAGGCGTTTGCGGCGGCGCTGCAAAGGCTGATCGCGCGCTTTTCGCTCACGGCGCACCTGACCAAGCGCCGCGCGATGACGCTGGTTTACCTCAAGGGGCAGAGCGAAATCACGGATATGCTCAGCATCTTCGGCGCGCAGAGCGCCCGGTTCGCGATGGAGGACGCTTACATCCGCAAGGAACTGCGCAACAACGCCAACCGCGCGGTCAACTGCGACAGCGCCAACGTGCAGCGCGCGGTGACGGCGGCCTCCCGGCAGGCGGAGGCCATCGAGCGGGTGCTGGCGGCCAGAGGGCAGGAGAGCCTGCCGCCCGCACTGCGGGAAACGGCGGCGCTGCGGCTGGCGCACCCGGAGATGTCGCTGGAAGAGCTGGGCAGGCTGTGCGATCCGCCGGTGGGCAAGAGCGGCATTAACCACAGACTGCGCAAGCTGGAAGCGATGGCGCAGGAATTGAACGAACGGCAGACGGCGGAGGACGCCGGGGAAGGAGAAGCCGATGGAGCTGACGATTAAGATTGCGATTCCGAAAGAGATGATGACCCGCCAGGCGGCGGATATCGCGCACAAGATGAGCGAGTTCGAGAGCCGCGTGCTGCTCAAGCGGCAGAACCTGACCGTCAACGCCAAATCGCTGATGGGCGTGCTTTCCGCCGATCTGCGCGACGGGCAGGCCATCACCATTCAGGCCGAAGGGCCGGACGAGGCGCAGGCCGTCTGCACGCTCAGCCGGATGCTCGGGGCGTAAACAGGGGCGAAACAAGGCTTGACAGCGCCTGATCTTTTGCTTATAATAGGGTCGATATCAGGCGATAACGGGGAAAGCGGAACGCAGGCTTCTTTTCAGAGAGCCGGGTCATTTGCTGCAAGGCCGGGCAGGATTGCGCGTTCAAAGCTCCGAACCCCATCAGCCGCGGCGCTAAGAACGCCGCCGCCGCCCCGCGATAAGGGGATCAAGCAGGGCGCGAAAAGCGCCAAACCGGGTGGTACCGCGAAGCAATGCGCTTCGTCCCAGTGATGGGGCGGAGCGTTTTTTTGTGGATACCCTTCCGCCGTCCACGGATGGTGGAAGGGTGAAACTGTTAGTTTAACATAGAAGTGAGGAAAAGATCATGGCGAAGAAAAGTCAGCAGGAGTTTGTTCAGCACATCACCCCGCGCAGCGAGGATTTCTCCCAGTGGTATACGGACGTGGTGCGTCTGGCCGATTTGATGGATTACACCCCCGTGCGCGGCTGCATGGCCATCAAGCCCTACGGCTACGGCATCTGGGAGCTGATTCAGCAGCAGCTCGACGCGGAATTCAAGCGCACCGGCCACCAGAACGTGAGCATGCCGATGCTCATCCCGGAGAGCCTGCTGCTCAAGGAAGCGGATCACGTCGAGGGCTTTGCGCCGGAAGTCGCGTGGGTCACGCAGGGCGGCACCGAGCCGCTGGCCGAGCGTCTGGCGGTTCGCCCGACGAGCGAGACGATCTTCTGCACGATGTACGCCAAGTGGGTGCAGAGCTGGCGTGACCTGCCGCTCAAATACAACCAGTGGTGCTCCGTCATGCGCTGGGAGAAGACGACCCGCCCGTTCCTGCGCACGGCCGAGTTCCTCTGGCAGGAGGGCCACACCGTCCACGCCACCGCCGAGGAGGCGCAGGAGGAGACGATGCAGATGCTGCACGTTTACCGCGACTTCTGCGAGAAGAACCTCGCGATTCCGGTTTACTGCGGCCAGAAGAGCGAAAAGGAAAAGTTTGCCGGCGCGCGCGCGACGTATTCCGTCGAGGCGATGATGCAGGACGGCAAGGCGCTGCAAAGCGGCACGAGCCATAACTTCGGCACGAACTTCTCCGAGCCGTTTGAAATCAAGTATCTGGACAAGGACGGCACACAGAAATATGCGCACGAGACGAGCTGGGGCGTGAGCACCCGCCTGATCGGCGCCATCATCATGACCCACGGCGACGAGCGCGGCCTGAAGCTGCCGCCGAAGATCGCGCCGATTCAGGTCGTCGTGGTGCCGGTCGCCGCGCACAAGGAAGGTGTGCTCGAGGGCGCGAAGGCCGTCGCCGACAAGCTGGCCGCCGCCGGTCTGCGTGTGAAGTTCGACGACCGCGACAACGTGACGCCGGGCTGGAAATTCAACGAGTGGGAGCTGAAGGGCGTGCCGGTGCGCGTCGAGGTCGGCCCGCGCGATCTGGCCGAGGGCAAGGTGCTGAGCGTCCGCCGCGATACCTTCGAGAAAGCGCCGCTGGATATCGAGGGGCTGGAAGACGAGATCAAGGCGATGCTCGACGCGATTCAGAATAACATGTTTGAAATCGCCCGCGCGTTCCGCGATGCGCACACCGCCGACGTGCACAACATGGAGGAGCTGGAGAAGCAGGTCAACGGCGGTTACGCCAAGGCCATGTGGTGCGGCGAGCAGGTCTGCGAGGACGAGATCAAGGATCGTTTCGGCGCGTCTTCCCGCTGCATGCCGTTTGATCAGACGCCCATCGGCGATACCTGCGTCTGCTGCGGCAAACCGGCCAAGAAGGTCATCTATTTCGCGAAGGCATATTGATTTTTTGAGGGGCTGCGAATTGCACAGCCCCTTTTTTCAAAACGGAAACCCCGTTCGTTCAAAAAAGGCGGAGAGTTGAGGGAGACAGAACGTGAAGCAGAAAGCCAAGCTATATGGCCCCGTTTTGCTGGCGGCGCTTGTGTGCGTGCTGGCGTTTGCGACCGGCGCGCTGAAAAAGCCGAAGATATTGGAAAACATCACTCGGGATTACAGGGTGTTTCAGAAGTCGAACGCCCGGTTTTCGCTGGCGGACGGCGACGCATACGGCGTGCTTCCGACTTCAAGGCGGGGCTGGCTGCATCTGCCCGCGGGCGAATACCGCCTCAGATGGTCGGTGGATTGCGACGGCGAAAATTTCCTGCGGCTGAAAGACACGAACGACGCGACGATTACGCCGAATGAATTTGTGATTACCGCCGGAGACGGCGACGTGACGTTCGCCATCGAGCAGGACTGCGAAGATATCTTTTTTGAATTCGAATTCGCTTCCGGCACGTATATGGATATCTATCAGCTCAAGCTTTATACGCCGGACTATCAGGACGACGCGTTCATGCTGCTGTTCTTTGCCCTTGGCGCGAGCATCCTCTGGCTGATGATCGGAATGGGCAGGCTGACGCGGGAAAACATAACGCCGACGATGTTGATCGCGCTGGCGGTGCTGATTGGCAGCGCGCCCGCGCTGAAATCGACGTTTGTGCTCGGGCATGACGGCACATACCACATGGCGCGGCTGCTGAATCTGGCGGACGGGCTGAAAAACGGGCAGTTCCCGGTGCGCATGGGCGGGTTTGCCTACGATGGATACGGCGGGGTGATGTCGGTCTTCTATCCGGATACGTTCTTATATCCCTTTGCGCTGATGCTCCTCGGTGGGGCGAGCGCGGTGTACGTCTGCAATGTCTTTTCCGTCGCGCTGAATATCGGCGCGGCGCTGAGCATGTACATCGCGGCGAAGCGGCTGTTTGAAAAGCGCTGGATGGCGACCGGCGCATCGGTTCTCTACACGCTTTCGAGCTATCGGATTGTGAATGTCTTTACACGCATGGCGCTCGGCGAAGCGTTGGCGATGATCTTTCTGCCGCTGTTCCTCGTGGATTTATACGATGTGGTTTGCGGCGAAGGGCGGCGGTGGAAAGGGCTTGCCGTCAGCGCGGCCTGCATCTTTTGCAGCCACATGATCACCACGCTGCTGTGCGCGGCGCTGGCCGCAGGGTTCTGCCTGCTGCATATTCGCGATGTGATTCGGAAAAAGCGCCTGCTGTCGCTGCTCAAGGCGGTTTCGCTGTGCCTGCTGCTGTGCCTGCACCGCATTGGGCCGCTTGTGATGTACAGCATGCAGGGGATTGGCGCGGGCGACCTGCTTCGGGATATTACGGAAAATTCCATCGAGCCGGGGCAGATTCTGCTGATGAACGCCGGAACGATTGCCCGAAGCACGGCCAACCTCAAGATTCTTGATTTCTCGGTGGAAATCGGTTTGCCGCTGTTGGTGAGCGCGGCGCTGGCGGTCTGTGCCGCCCTGCAAAAGCGGGAGCGCGGCAGGCGTGAGCGAATCGCGCTGGAGCTGGTAATCGGCGGCGCGGTGATTGCGGTCGCCGCGACGGATTTCTTCCCGTGGGGCGCGGTTTCGCTGCTGACGGGCGGCAAGGCAGGGTATATTCAGTTTACGTGGCGGCTGCTGACGCTCGCTTCGCCGATGTTGGCGCTTGCGGGCGGCTATGGCCTTTGCGAATTCGGCGGAAAGCGGCCGGACGCGGCGACTGTCGCGGCGCTGGCGATGGCGTTGGTCTGCGTGATGCCGACGCTTGATACCGCGATACAAGACCCGGTTTATACCGAGCCGGGCGTAATCATCAGCCCGTTTATGGGGCGGTCGTTCCCGGAATACACGTATTCGGATACGACGAATTTCCTCGAAATTCGCAAACGGGCGGTTGAGACGGACGGAGACGTGGAACTGCGGGATTACGACAAGCGGAGCACGACGATCACGGCGCAGGTGAACGCGCGGACGGAAAGCCGCATCACCTTCCCGCTGTTTAATTACGACGGTTTCCGCGCGACGGTGGACGGGCAGGATATGACGGTTGAAAACGGCGACAATAACCGCGTTGCGGTGGTTCTGCCCGCCGGAACGAGCGGCACGCTGAAAGTCTGGTTCGCCGGAAAAGGGTGGTGGCGCGTTGGAGACGCGATTTCGCTGGCGGCGCTCATCGCGCTGATGGCGGGAAGCCGAAAGGAGAGACGGCATGAAACGATGGGCTGCGGCGCTGACGGCGGTGCTGCTGATTAGCGTATGGGCGTTCGGGTGGCTGCCCAAGCATGCGGAATGGACGGGACTGCAATATCGAACGACCTTCCGCGACGGGCGCTTTGAATTCGGCGCGCAGTACGGCGACGCATACGGCGAGGTAGGCGTCGGGCCGACGTTTGACCTGCCCGCGGGCGAGTATCGGCTGACCGTTCAGATCGACGCGGACGCGCAGAGCGAGATTACCTTCAGCGCGGAGAACGACGCGGAGGTTGAGCCGCAGCGCATCGTCATCGAGCCGCACAGCGGCAGGCAGACGGCGGCCTTCACGCTGCGTCAGGCGGCGAAATCGCTGCAAATGCACATCCTTTACACGGGCGGAAGTGAGCTGAACGTGTACGAAATCGAGCTCCAAAGCCCGGCATATGCGGATCATCGGTTTACGCTGACCTTCTGGTGCCTGCTGCTGGCCGCGCTCTGCGGGCTGCATGAAAAGGAGAAGAGGCGCGTTTGCGCGGCGGGCGAACTGCCGATGGCGCGTATGCGCGCCGCGCTGCTCCTGCTGGCGGCGGCGGCCTTTGCCTCCATCCCGACGATGAAAGACAGCCTGACGTATGGGCTGGATACGACGTTTCACATCGCGCGCATCCGCAATCTGGCGGACGCGCTGCGGGCGGGGCAGTTCCCGGCGCGGGTCGGCGGCTTTTCCTACAACGGTTACGGCGCGGTGACGTCGGTGTTCTACCCGGATTTTCTGCTCACGCCGTTTGCGCTGATGCTCCTGCTGGGCGCTTCCGTGCCGTATATGATGCACGCGCTGATCATCGCCATCAACCTGCTGACGGCGTGGACGAGCTATGTCTGCGCGCGGCGGATTCTGGCGGACAGGATGAAGGCAACGTGCGCCGCGGCGCTTTACGTGCTCGGCGCGGCTCGGCTGATGTCGCTGTATACGCGCAGCGCCATTGGCGAAATGCTGGCGATGGGCTTCTTCCCGCTGTTCTTCCTGGGGCTTTGGGAGGTTCTGCGCGGGGAGAAACGGCGCTGGCCGACGCTCGCGCTCGGTGCGACGGCCGTTTTTCAATGCCACATGATTTCGACGCTGTTCTGCGCGGGACTGGCGGCGGGCATGGGTCTGCTCTGCCTGCCGCGCGTGATTCGGGAAAAGCGCATCGGCGCGATTGCGAAAGCGGCGGCGGCGACGCTGCTGCTGAACCTGTTCGTGCTTGTGCCGATGGCGACGTTTATACGGCAGGGCGTGAACGCGGGCAACACGCTGGGCAACTCCGCCTATTGGCTGATGCAGCCGGCGCAGCTTTTACTGGATGCGGTGGAGAGCGACGGCGGGCAGATCGTTTCGGGCATGAATACGGATGCGATTGTGCTGGGGCTGCCGCTGCTGCTGGGCGTTTTTCTCGCGGTTTATCGCGCGGCGGCGGGCGAAGGCATGCGCCGCGCGCTGGGCTTCGGCACGGCGGGGCTGCTGCTGGCGTTTACCTGCACGACGATGACGCCGTGGCAGGAGGTCAACGCGCTGCTCCACGGGCTGCTTGACTATGTGCAGCTTCCTTTCCGCATCCTGACGATGGCGAGTTTCTTTCTGGCGCTGTGCGCAGCCGACGCATTTTGCGCCGCGCAGACGGAAAAACGAAAGGAAGCCGCGGTTTGGGCCGCGCTGGCGCTCTGCGCGGTATGCGTTCACCCGCTGCTTTCCGACCATGCGCTGAGCACGGAAATTCTGCCTTACGGACGGGAGGACTTCTCCGCCGTCAATCTGGATTACCGCCTGCCGAACATGGACGAAAGCACGCTGGAGGACACGGCCATCCACGCGTCGGAGGGGTTGCAGGTCGACCATTACAAAAAAGACGGAACGCATATCACGGCGGACGTCGCCGCGCAGGGAGCGGCGAGCCTGACCGTTCCGCTGTTCGCGTTTGAAGGCTATGAAGCGCGGTTGGACGGGCAGGCGCTTTCCCTGATGCAGGATGACCGGGCGCGGCTGACGGTGCTGCTGCCCGCCGGGGCGGCAGGGCGGCTTGAAATCCGCTATGCCGGCAAAGGAATCTGGCGCGCGGCGGACGCGGTTTCGCTGCTGACGCTGATCGGGCTTGGAATTGTTGTAAAAAAGGAGAGAAAACGCCATGTTTGACGCGCTTGGCCAGAGCGTTGTGGATGCGATTGAAGAAGGGCAGCTCAAGCTGGGCTACCGGGAGGAGACGATCCGGCTGTATTACCCGCTGTCGTCTCTGTGCACGCTGCTGCATCGGGAGATGGACGCGGCGCAGATGACGCGCGCGCTGGCGGAATTCGCCGGGCAGGCGCGCGGCGAACTGGGCGAAATCGAGGTCAGCCGCAGGGGCGACCGATTCTGCCTCGCCGTCGGGCCGCAGGGCGCGGCGTGGGTGCACGCGCACACCGATAAAAACGGCTTTCTGGCGGATTTCATCGCGGCGATTGGCCGCCACGGCTGCACGATGGACGAATTGCTGGCGGTTTTCCGCAGGCATGGCGGGCATGTGCGCGTGGAAGCGCTGCACAACGGCGAATTTGACTGGCTGGTGTACTTTGAGGATGGAAAGCCGGACGCGTATTGCTACTGCATCGCCGACGAGGGCTGCCACCTGACGTATCACCGGTTTACGAAAGAGGATTACGAGGCGTTCGGGTTTTAAAAGTGAAAAAGCCTGAATTCGGTAAGCAGAACAAAAGCTCTTCTTTTCCCGCTAGGGGAAAGGAAGAGCTTTTTTGACGTTGACGTGTGATGAAGCTGCACAAAATTGACCGCTTGAGCAAAATCTTGACGCCTTGCAAACTTTAGCGAAGGCGAGATGGAACGAATATCGGATTACGCAAGCCCAATGCCCAGCCCGACGAGGCGGACGACCAGCGCGAAGGCCCATGCGACGGCGCACTGATAGAGCACCACGCCGACAGCCCAGCGCGCGCCCAGCTCGCGGCGGATGCACGCGACGGCGGCGATGCAGGGCGTATACAGCAGGGAGAACACGAGCAGGGACGCGGCGGAGAGCGGCGTGAGCACGGCCAGCAGATCCGCGGTGCTCCCGAAGAGGAGGACGAGGGAGGAAACGACGCTCTCCTTGGCCATAAAGCCGGTCAGCAGCGCCGTGCAGATGCGCCAATCGCCGAAGCCCAGAGGCTTAAAGAGCGGGGAGAGCCAGCCGGCCGTCAGCGCCAGCAGGCTGTCCTTGGAATCCGCAACGACGTTGAGGCGCAGATCGAACGTTTGCAGGAACCAGATGACGATCGTCGCGGCGAAGATGACGGTGAAGGCGCGCTGGAGGAAATCCTTGGATTTTTCCCACAGGAGCTGGCAGACGTTTTTCGCGCCCGGCATGCGGTAATTCGGCAGCTCCATGACGAAGGGAACCGGCTCGCCGGAAAAGAGCGTCTTGCGCAGCAGCGTCGCGTGAAGGACGCCCAGAACGATGCCGAACAGATACAGCCCCGCCATCACCCACATCGCGCAGCGCGGGAAGAAGACGGCGGAGAAGAACGCATAAATCGGCAATTTGGCGGAGCAGCTCATAAATGGCGTGAGCAGGATGGTCATTTTGCGGTCGCGCTCGGAGGGCAGGGTGCGCGTGGCCATTACGCCGGGGACGGTGCAGCCGAAGCCGACGAGCATCGGGACGATGCTTCGGCCGGAAAGGCCGATGCGGCGCAGGGGCTTATCCATCACGAAGGCGATGCGCGCCATGTAGCCGCTGTCCTCGAGCAGGGAGAGGAAGAAGAACAGCGTGACGATAAACGGCAGGAAGCTGAGCACGCTGCCCACGCCCTTGAACACGCCGTCGATAATCAGGGAGCGCAGCACGCCGGAGAAGCCCGCCGAGACGAGCGCGTTTTCCACCAGCGTCGTCAGCGCGCCGATACCGGCGTCCAGCAGATCGGAGAAGAAGCTGCCGATAACGTTGAAGGTCAGGTAGAACACGGCCAGCATGATGAGGACGAACATCGGGATGGCCGTGTATTTGCCGGTCAGGATGCGGTCGGCCTTGACGCTGCGGGCGTGCTCGTGGCTCTCGTGCGGGCGCACGACGGTTTGGCTGCACACCTTTTCGATGAAGGAAAAGCGCATATCCGCGATGGCGGCGGCGCGATCCAGCCCGCGCTCCTGCTCCATCTGCACGATGATGTGTTCGAGCATCTCCTTTTCGTTTTCGGAGAGGTTGAGCTGCTCGAGCACGAGCCGGTCGCCCTCGGCCAGCTTGCTGGCGGCAAAGCGCAGGGGGATGCCCGCCTTTTCGGCGTGATCCTCAATCAGGTGCATGATACCGTGCAGACAGCGGTGGACGGCGGCCTGCGGCCCCTCCGGGGCGCAGAAATCCGGACGGCCGGGGCGCTCCTGATAGTGGGCGACGTGCAGCGCGTGGGAAACCAGCTCGTCGATGCCCTCGCCCTTCGCGGCGGAAATCGGCACGACTGGAACGCCGAGCATGGCCTCCATCTCGTTGACGCGGATGGAGCCGCCGTTTTCGCGCACCTCGTCCATCATGTTGAGCGCAAGCACCATCGGCACATCCAGCTCCATGAGCTGCATGGTCAGATACAGGTTGCGCTCGATGTTGGAGGCGTCCACGATGTTGATGAGGCCGCGCGGCTTGCCCTCGAGCACAAAGCGGCGGGTGACGATTTCCTCGCTGGTGTAGGGAGACATGGAATAGATGCCGGGCAGGTCGGTCACGAGCGTATCGGCATGGCCGCGGATGACGCCGTCCTTGCGATCGACGGTCACGCCGGGGAAGTTGCCGACGTGCTGGTTCGAGCCGGTCAACTGGTTGAACAGGGTGGTTTTGCCGCAGTTCTGGTTGCCCGCCAGCGCAAAGGTGAGGAGCGTTCCATCCGGCAGCGGGCGTTCCCCCGCCTTGACATGGTAACGGCCGCCCTCGCCCAGACCGGGGTGTTCCGCCGGGGTGAGACGCTCGGGGCAGGGCGGGTCGCTTTCCGCGCTGCACGGCGCGCTGATTTCAATCTGCTTCGCGTCGTCCACGCGAAGGGTCAGCTCGTAGCTGTGAATGCGAAATTCAATCGGGTCGCCCATCGGCGCGAACTTGACGAGCGTGATCTGCGCGCCGGGGATGACGCCCATATCCAGAAAATGCTGGCGCAGCGCGCCCTCGCCGCCGACGGTGCGGATGACGGCGCTCTGGCCGGGCGCAAGGGAATTGAGGGTCATATCGAAAGCCTCCTCCGTATGTTTGGTGAAACAAACAAATTAAATGGCAAAAATATAGAAATTCTCCTGCATAGTGTAACGACAGAAGGCACGTTTGTAAAGGGGGAAAGCGACGGTTTGACAGGCTTTTTCGACGATGATATAATGACAAATACGATCTTCCAAACAAACGAAAGGCGGAAAGGGCGACGATGAAGCAAAGACGGCCGGGCGGCCTATTCGCGGCGGCGATTTTCCTGCTCTGCGCCGCGATGACGGCCACGTATCTGATTGCGGGGTACGGCGCGTATCTGGATTCGGACATGGCTTCCGAACTGGCGCTGGCGAGCCATCTGGCGAAGGAGGGGACGCTGATTTCCCCGACGTGGGTGTATTCCACGGAGGTGCGCGTGCTCTCCACTCAACTGATTTTCACGCCGCTGATGGCGCTGTTTCCGCACAACTGGCGGCTGGTGCGTACGCTCGGCTGCCTGATTTTGCAGGGAATTCTGGCCGAAAGCGCGTATTTCTGCGGCCGGTCGCTGAACGCGGAGAAAAGGTATGTGCTGCTGTTTGCGGGGCTGAGCATCAGCGTGTGCTCGGTGGTCTATGCGCAGATGGTGACCATCGGCGCGTACTACGTGCCGCATGCGGTGCTGACGAACCTATGCGTGGGCATGACGGCGCGGCTGATGCGCATGCGGAAGGGCGGACGGCGGACGGCGCTCTTCGCGCTGCTGATGGCGATGTGCGCGCTGATGGGCGCATCCTCCATCCGCTATCCGTTCTGCGCGACGATTCCCGTCGCGGCGGCGGGGCTGTGGGCGTATCTGTTCCCGAGCGGGGAAGAAAATGCGCCGCGGACGCGCGGGCAGGCCGGGCGGACGATGCTGACGCTGGCGGTCTGCGCGGTCAGCGTCGCCGGGTTCGCCATCGGTCAAAAGATATTGGGCAGAGTCTGCCTGTATGATGCGGCGCGGTACGGCGGCGTGCGGCTGGCTTCGTTCCTCGAGGCGGATATGCCGGGCGTGATGCAGCAGGCGCTTGGCGGGCTGGCGCGGCTGATGGGCTACAACGAGCGGAGTATTCTGCTCTCGGTGCACGGGCTGGGCAGCGTCGGCGCGCTGCTGCTGCCCGCCGCGGCGGCGCTGCTGCTGGCGCGGACGCTGAAAGCGGCGCGGAACAATCGGGACGACGTGCTGCGCTTCGGTGCGCTGACGCTGGCGATGAGCGCGGCGATTACGGCGCTGTCGTTCGTGCTGCTGGAAAACCTGTATCTGAACCGATACTGGATTCCGCTGATGACGCTGGGCGCGCCGGTGATGGCCGCGTGCCTGAGCCATGAAACGAACGCGCCGCTGCGGCGGGGCTGCGCGCTGCTGTTTGCGGGCGTGGTGATCGCCTCTTCCGCGATGCAGATCACCGGCACGATGAAGCACCCGGAGATCACGGACGTGCAGCGGGAAAGAGCCGCGTTTTTGCAGGAAAACGGGCTGACGTTCGGCTATGCGACCTTCTGGAACGCCAACGTCATTACCGAATTGACAAACGGCGAGGTGGAGGCGGTGGGCATCGCCATCGGGCAGAACGCGCGGGGGCAGGGCGTGCCGCGCACGACCGAATGGCTGGAGGTGCAGGCGGACAGGCAGATGGAGCGCCCCGACGAGCCGGTGTTCCTGCTGTTGACGCAGGCGGAGGGCGATCAGCTTGAGGACTTTCTGACGCTCAGCGGCGCGCAGGCGCGCTACGCCAGCGACGGGATGACCGCCTACGAAATTGCAAGCCAGCGGATTTTCTTTGAAACGGCGCAGGCGCTCGACGCGCCGTGAGCGCGTCTCTTGAAGGAAGGAAAGCAAGATGCAGGAGACCCTGAACATCGAATTGCCCCAGTGGGAAATGCTGCCGGATATCGGGCTGTACATGGATCAGGTGATCACGCTGATGGATCGCACGTTCAGCCCGGCGCTGCCCAAGGGCGAAATGACGAAATCCATGGTGAACAACTACGTGAAGGTCGGGATGATTCCGCGCCCTGTCGGCAAGAAATACGACCGGGAGCATCTGGCCATGCTGCTGATGATCTGCGTATTCAAGCAGGCACTGAGCATGGAGAGCATCAGCCGGCTGCTGAGCTTCCTGTGCGAGCAGGATGTTCGGGCGGGATACGACAGGTTCTGCGCCATCATCCGCAAGATCGAGGAATCCGCGCGGGGCGGGCGAATCGAGCTGTTCGGCGGGGAGGCGGACGAGCGGGAAATGGCGCTCTGTTCCGGCGTGATGGCTGCGCTCTGCACCATACACACGTGCAGGCTGCTGGAAAAGGAGCGCGCGTGAACCGGGAAACGCGCATGAAACGGGTATATGCCGTCATAGGCATAGAATAAAGGAATTTGCCAAAGGACTTGAAATTTGATTTGATTGTGGTTTATACTAGAGTTATGAAATTGGAATTCAGGGAGGGCTGACCATGTTTTGTCCCCATTGCCATAACAAAATCCCGGACGGAAGCAACTTCTGCCCGCTGTGTTACGCCAATCTGGTCGGCGTGAAGCCGCAGGAAAAGGAGAGCGCGGCGGACTTTGACGAGCCGCGCCCGAAGCCGAAGGCCGCGCCGCGCAAGAGCAGCGCCAGGCCCGCCTATACGAAGGGCAGCAGGCAGAGCAAGCGCGGGCAGGATAAGACGCCGATGATCATCGCCATTGGGCTGATTCTGATTCTGGTGCTGATTATCGTGATGATCGTGCGCTCCATGTTTGGGGCGGGCACGCCGTCGACGGTGAACACGCCTGTGCCGCAGGCGACCCAGCAGCCGCAGCAGGAGAACAACTTCATCGTTTTCGGCGCGACGAACACGCCCGCGCCGCAGCTGACGGCCACGCCGAACATCGAGATTACGCCGACCCCTGTGCCGCAGGAGACGGCGGCCGCGACGACGTACAAGACGCTGCGCCGGGGCGACCGCGGCAAGGAAGTCGTTTCCATGCAGGAAGCACTGATCAAGCTGGGCTACCTGAAGGGCGCGAGCGACGGCAACTTCGGCACGGGCACCAAGACGGCGGTTGAAAACTTCCAGAAAGAAAACGGGCTGGACGTGGACGGCATCGCGGGTGCGAAGACGCTTGAAAAGCTCTACAACCTGGCCGACATGACGCCGATCCCCGATACGACCGCTGCGCCGGGCGACATTCTGGATCTGCCGGGCTGAGAAACGATTACGAAAGAGGCTGTAAAGCAGAAAACTTTACAGCCCCTTTTTATCAAAAACGGAGTATGGATTGATGAAGAAACATTTCTTTTTCCTGTTTTTTGCCCTGCTGATGACGGCGGCGTGCGCGCTGGCCGCGCCGCAGCTGACGAACGTGACGGCGGAAAGCGGCAGCATGCGCGTCGGCGAAGAATGGGCCTTTACCTTTGAGACGACGGAGGGCGGCGCGCTGGCGATGCAGCTTCGCGGCGCGGACGGCGAGAGCGTCGATCTGGGCGCGGCACAGGTGGACGCGGGAACCGGGCGGCTCGTTTGGGACGGCGTTTTGCCGGACGGAAGCGAGGCGGCGGACGGCGCTTATACGATGGCCGTGCGGCTTTGCAACTACTGGGGCGAGGAGAGCGAAGAAAGCCTGATGCGGCTGAACATCGGCGGGGCGGAGACGGCGAACGAAACGGCGGTTTCCGACGTGCCGGGCGCGCTGGATCTGAGCAGCCTCGACATTCAGGACGCGCAGATTTGGGAGGACGCGGTTGAGGACGCGCAGGTCTGGGACGAGGGGCAGACGGCGGAGGACGGCAAGCGCCCCGTGCCGCAGGCGACGAGCTTCTGGGACATGAACCCGGACGAATACGACCTGACCGACCCCGACCATCAGCAGGCCATTTGGGATTTGATGATGCAGCCGATTACGGTGATGGACGTGGGGCAGACCGAGCACGTTTACCCGACCTTCACGCCCGGCGCGAACAGAAAACCGTACGAACAGAACTGCGCGGGCGAGCTGCACGGGCAGAGTCAGGGTGTGCACGTGCTGGAGGAGGACACGGACGGCGACGGCTATGTGTTGATCGAGGCGTATTCCAACGACGGCACCAAGACGGACAACACCTATATGGAATCGCTGAACGCGAAAAAGATTCAGGGCTATGTGAAAAAGAGCATCCTGTTTGAGGTGAAGCCCTCGAGCAAGTACGCGCTGCTGGTGGATAAGCTGCGCCAGAAGCTTTACATCTTTGAAGCGGGCGCGATTATCGGCGAGCTGGACGTATCCACGGGCCTGAACAACGCGAAACAGCCGTACAACGAATCCCCGGCGGGCGAATACATCACGGTGAGCAAGGTCGGCAACTTTGAGGCGGGCAGCGGCACGATCGGCCGCTTTGCCATCCGCATCAACGGCGGCACGCTGCTTCATGAAGTGCTGCATGACACCGCCAAGGACGGCACGCGGATTTACACGGCCTACGAGCCGCAGCTGGGCATGAAGGCCAGCCACGGCTGCATCCGCATCCAGCGCAAGGCGAACGCGCAGGGGCAGAACATGCAATGGCTGTGGAACAACCTCGAAAACAAGACGAAGGTGTTCATTTGGGACGATCAGGGGCGGCAGATGTACGAGCCGGAACTGCCGGATAGCAATTTACAGCTCTACCGCAACCCGAACGGCGGCAGCAACTATCATTTGGACGCGAACTGCTCCGGCGTGAAATCGCAATACCTGCCGCTGACGGGGGATTTCACGTATGGCGATTTGGAGAAGGACGAATTCAAAAAGCTGACGCCCTGCGCTTCCTGCGGCGCGCCGGTGAGGCCGGAAACCCTCTACGAGCGCTATATGTTTGAAGCGAACCAGATCGGCGCGGAAGTGACCGACGAGGTCAAGGCGAAGTTCGGAATTGAATAACATCAGCATGAATAAGAGCCGAGCGAAGAGACGTTCGGCTCTTTTTTTGATGTGCGGGAGAAAGACGAAAAATAGAAAGCGCACTATACAAAGGTAATAAGATACGTTATAATATGGATGATAAAATACTGATCAAACCGATGCGGAAAATGAGCTGCGCGGCTCGCGCTTTTAAAGAGGAGGAGATACGAAAGATGCAGGATGCGAAAAAGGCGATGAGGGCATGGACAATTGCGACCTTGGCGGTTCTGGCCATTTTTTGCACATGGCGCTTGGAAATCGGAAGAAAAGGGCAGATCATGCTGCTGCTGGGCGGGAGCGCGATGACGGCGGTTCTTTTAGGAATCAATCGGGCGATCGCGAGAAAAGAAAGAAAGCCGGAACAGCTTTTTCTGATGCTGTTTATTCCGATTTCGCTGGCGATGATGATCGTTCTGCCGCTGTTCCGCGCGCCGGACGAAATGGCGCACCTTGGGCGAATCTGGCAGATATCCATCGGCCAATGGATTCCAGACGAGCGGAACGCGGGGGGATTTTATCAGCCGCTTCACCTATTCGAGGAGGCTTCGCCGGAGATAACGCTTTGGCGGCTGGCTAAAACGGCGGGCGATGAAATCGACATGAACCAACTTGAGGAAGCGGACGTAGGCGCGGCCACGGGTTTTTATCCGATTCACAATTATTTTCCGCAGGCGCTCGGCATGGCGCTGGTTCGACTGGCGACGAAAAACAAACTGGCGATTCTTTACGGCGCGAGATTCGGCGGATGGCTGGCGACCCTGCTTCTGCTGTATGCTGCGGTGAAGAAAATTCCCGCCGGAAAGTATTTGATGATTGCCATATCGCTGATGCCCATGTTTTTGCAGGAGGCCGTATCGGCGTCGGCTGACGGCATGACAAACGCGGCTGCGGCTGCGTTTCTGGCGATGATTCTGGAGATACGGGCGGGAAAAGGGCCGCTGAAAAAGCGGCAATATGCTGAAATGCTGCTGCTGACCTTCTGCGTATGCACATTCAAGATGTTTTATTGCCCGCTTGCCTTGCTGCTGCTGACCATTCCGGCGGAACGTTTTTCGGGAGGACGAAAAGAAAAGCGCCGGGTGCTGGGCATGATCATGGCGGCGATTCTGGCCGTAATCGGTTTATGGGCGTTGATCAGCCTGAAAAACTACGTCGTGCCGAGCGCGTCGGAGGGAAATCGGATCATTGATCAGGCAAAATGGATTGCGGAGCACCCGATTCAATATCTTGCGGTGCTGGGAAGAACCATTCTCGATTACTTCGGAAATTTCATTCGCGAAATGGAAGGGCAGAATCTGTCATGGTACAACATTTATCTGCCGTCGCTGCTGACTTCTATACAGATTGGGTTGGTTGCCCTGATTGCGATGCGGGATGAGGGGCTGAAGGAAACGGAGAAAATGCGGAAGAACATCCTCCTGTTGAGCGCGGTTAGCGTGTTGATCATATGCACCTCGCTGTACGTCTGGTGGACGCCTGCCGGTTCTTCGCGGATCGTCGGCTTACAGGGAAGGTACTTTTTGCCGCTTATGCCGGGCGTTATCATGGCGGGCATGAAAAAGAACGAAATCCATCCAACGAACCGCGCGGAACAGACGGTGATGAAGCTGGCGATGACCGATATCTGGGCGATTGCCTTTGTGTTTCTTTCGACGGTCGTATAAAAATTGGGAAAAGAGCTGCGGAGCGAGAAGCCCGACGGCTCTTTTTCTTTGCTCAAAACGGAAAATGAAAAACCAAAATTAAGAAAATGCTTCTCAAACGTTAGAAAATGAAAAAACGACGATAAATTGAATTCTTAGAATTTTAAACTTGCAAAAATGAAAGACTTGTGCTATACTGCCGTTACGACGTTGCAAGACGGCGAAAACGAAAAACCATCGCGCGCAAAGGTGCGCGGCGGAGATGGGGTGCAAAGCGATGATTAAGCTCAAGAATGTGCATAAGACGTTCGGCCATCTGGAAGTGCTCAAGGGCATTGATCTGGAGGTGGCCAGGGGCGAAAAGCTGGTCATCATCGGGCCGAGCGGCTCGGGCAAGAGCACTTTGATCCGCTGCATGAACGGGTTGGAGGAGGTTACGAAGGGCGAGGTTTACATCGACGGGCAGCTGATGACGCGCAAGACGCGCGCGGCGCTCAACCGGCAGTATTCCTCGATGGTCTTTCAGCAGTTCAACCTGTACCCGCATCTGACGGTGATGGACAACCTGACGCTCGGGCCGGTGAAGCTCAAAAAGGTTCGAAAGGATGAAGCCGAAGCGCTGGCGCTGGAAAACCTGAAACGCGTGGGGCTGGAAAAGAAAGCGTTCGTTTACCCGACGACGCTATCCGGCGGCCAGCAGCAGCGCATCGCGATTGCGCGGGCGCTGACGATGAAAAACCCGGTGATCTACTTCGACGAGCCGACGAGCGCGCTCGACCCGGAGATGGTGCAGGAGGTGCTGGATATCATGATTGAGCTGGGCCACGACAACATCACGATGGTTGTGGTCACGCACGAGATGGGGTTTGCGCGGGAGGTCGCCGACCGGGTGGTCTTCTGCGACGGCGGGTACATTCTGGAAGAGGGCACGCCGGAGCACTTCTTCGTGAACCCGGAGAACGAGCGGACGAAAGCGTTTCTCTCGAAGATTTTGCGGTAAGCGGACAAAGGGGAACGTTGGGCTGCCGCCCAAACCTGCCTGAGGGATTTCATCCCTCAGACTCCCATCTTCGCTTCGCGGCATGCCGCGAAGCGGCAAGTGGAAGGTGTCGGGAACTCAGTTCCTGACCGGGGTTTGGGGCGGCGCCCCAATATACCCCTGTTCATAAAAGGAGGAAAAAACGATGAAAAAGATTCTGGCGGCTGCATTGGCTCTGTGCATGACGATGGGCGCGACGGCGCTGGCTGAGGGCACGTTCCGCGTGGGCGTGAAGCAGGATGTTTACGGCTTCGGCTACTACGACGAAGCGACGGGCGAGTTCTCCGGCATGGAGATTGATCTGGGCGAGATGCTGGCGGAAGCGCTGGGCTATGACGAGGTGGAATACACGGCGGTCACGGCGGCGACCCGCGGGCAGATGCTGGACAACGACGAGCTGGATTGCGTGATTGCGACGTTTACCATCAAGCCGGAACGTAAGGAAAGCTGGGATTTCAGCACGCCGTACTATGTGGACGCGGTGACGGTGCTGGTGGAAGACGCATCCGGCATCACGGATCTGGCGGGGCTGAAGGGCAAGACGGTCGGTGTTTCCTCCGGCTCGACCTCCGCGAAGGCGCTGGCCAAGGCGATGGCCGATGCGGGCGTAATCGACGCGTTTGACGAGGACACGTTTGATGCGGCGACGTTCGGCGGCGGCGTGAGCTTCAAGATTTTCGACGACTATCCGGCGATTTCGATGGCGCTGGACGCGGGCGATGTGGACGCCTTCTGCGTGGACAAATCCATTCTGGCGAACTACAAGACGGACGGGCGCAGCTTCATTGCCGATTCGTTCAGCCCGCAGGAATACGGCGTGGCGACGAAGAAAGGCTCTGAGCTGAGCGGCGAGGTGGAGGCGCTGATCACCGAGTGGCTGGCCGACGGCACGATCGACGGTCTGGTCGCCGAGTGGGGCCTGGAATAACGAAAAAGAACGTTGAGGCTCTGCCTCAAACTCCGGCAGGGAACTGGAACTTCATTCACTGATTCTCACACAGTGAGCGTTCATTTCGTTCCTTGCACCTTCCACTTACCGCTTCGCGGTGTACCGCGAAGCGGAGGCGGGAAGTCCAGAAACCTCAGGTTTCTGGTGGGGTTTGGGGCAAAGCCCCAACGCACCCTGAAGCAAGGACGTGGTGGGTTTGAATACGATTTTCAGTGAAAAAGCGTGGGCGACGGTTTGGCAGTATCGGGCGACGTTTTTGAACGGACTGCTCAATACGCTGGAAAGCGCCGTCGTCGGGCTGGCGATTGCGATGATCATCGGCTTTGCGCTGGGCCTGATGGCGGCGAGCGAAAAGCGCGCGCTGCGCGTGATCGCGCGGATTTACGTGGAATTCTTTCAGAACACACCGCTGATCTTGCAGGTTTGCTTCCTATACTATGCGCTGGCGTATTCGGGCGTTAAAATCTCGGTGGTGGTCGTCGGATTCATCGCGTTGGGGTTCTATCATGGCGCGTATGTGGCCGAAGTGGTTCGCGCGGGGATTCAGGCCGTGCCATACGGTCAATTCGACGCGGCATGGTCGCAGGGATTCGGGTATATCGACACGATGAAAACCATCATCCTGCCGCAGACGATCAAGATCATCCTGCCGCCGATGGTCAATCAGGTGGTGGCGCTGATCAAAAACACATCGTGCCTGTTCATCATCGGCGGCGCGGACTTGATCGCGACGACTTACAACTTTGTGACGGGTGAAAGCACGGGCGGCGCATACGGCCCGGCGTATCTGGTGGGTGGCCTGCTGTTCTTCGCGGTCTGCTATCCGCTGTCGCTGATGGCGGCCAAATGGGAGGGCAGGCTGAAAGCCAGAGACAGAGCGTCCGTTGAGGCGATTGAGGAAAAGGAGGCGACGGTATGAAAGGCTTCCTTGAGGACTTGAAAGGCAGCTTTGCCATTCTCTCCAACGCGGACGTGATGAGCTACCTGATGCGCGGGCTGATGTTCACGCTGATGATTTCGGTGATTGCGATTGTGTTCAGCCTGCTGCTGGGCGTGGTGCTGGCGCTGGCGAGAAACTACTGCACGCATGGCCCGGCGCGGATTCTGCGGAAAATAGCTTCTATATATATTGAGCTGTTTCGCAATACGCCGCTGATGCTATGGATGTTCGTCTGCTTTGTGATGTGCCCGGCGCCGGCGGTAAGCAAAAAGTTTGCCGAGCTGCTGGGCATGAGTTCGACGGTGGCGGTCAAGACGCTGTTCAAGGCGATTGTTGCGCTGACGCTGTTTACATCGGCGATTATGGCGGAGATCATCCGCGGCGGGCTGAACTCGGTGGCGAAGGGACAGTTTGAAGCGGCCTATTCGCAGGGGTTCGGCATGTGGCAGACGATGAAGCTGATTGTGCTGCCGCAGGCGCTGCGCAACATCGTGCCGACGCTGCTTTCACAGATGATCACGACGATCAAGGACAGCAGCTACATGGCGAGCCTGGTGACGGTGGAGCTGATGGCCTGCACAAAGCTGATCATCAGCAAGGCTAACGCCTACAACGGCACATGGGTTGACCGATTTAACCGGGGAACGATTCACGTGACGGATGTGTTCGTGCTTTTCGGGTTCGCGTTTCTGGCGTACTTCGCCATCAACTTTACGCTGTCCTGCATTGTGCGCAGGATGCGGCGCAGATAAGCGGGAGATGCTCTTCTTCAAACGGAGAAGGGCATCTTTTTACGTCTGGGCAGAAACGGAGAATGAAGGATAACGGGCGAAACGTCTGACGACCGACGAAAGGCGCTGAATCGCTTTAAAGCGCTAAAGCGATGGCGGAAATGAATCGAAATCAGGTCAGTCGGTACAGACATGAAGGAATGGATTGTACAAAGCACACAAAAATACGCGCTGCCGAGGCTCGAAAGTTTGTGAAAGTATCTTTCAAAGCGGGTATGAAACGCACGGATAAGTGGACATGAAAGGACGAAATGATACGCGCGGGCGCGTGGATAGAACGCGGGCAAAAAACGGGAAAAACGGACGGACGAAAAAGACAGGTGGGAGCTGGATTTTTGAGCGGAAGCGGCAAAAAGGGAGGAAGAAGAAAAAACTCAAAAAAATCGAAAAAAAGTTTGAAAAAGGGGTTGCTTTTTTTGAAGAAATGGAATATAATATGGCAGATGTCTGCAAAGGGGATGAAGTAACAGATTGCTCACTGGCCGGTGAGGGAACTGTTATGGACCATGTCCGC